>NZ_CP022521.1:2415555-2717500 GCF_002234535.1 Actinoalloteichus hoggarensis | reverse complement strand
ATCGAGGTCACGCCGGAGTCGGCCGAGCTGGAGACCCGCGACCAGCAGCAGGTCTCCGCGACGTTCACCCCCGGCGAGGGCACGCCCGCCGACAGCCCGGTGAGCATCGAGGTCTACCGCTCCTCCCCCGCGAGCGATCTTCCGCCGGGACACACCGAGGGCGAGCCCTTCGTCCGGGTGGAGCAGCACATCGCGGAGCCCGACGAGGAGGGCACCGTCTCCTTCGACTACACGAGCACGGTCGGCGCGACCGACCGGATCGTGGCCTGCCTCGGCTACGGCGGCTCGTGCGTGCGGGGCGAGAGCCTGGTCGTCACCGACGACGGCCCGGTCAACCTGCGTGACGACCTCGCACTCGACGACGGCGTCGTGACCTGGGAGGCCACCGCCGACGACGAGGGCTGGATCACCCTGTACGACGGCAAGAGCCTGGCGGGCTGGGACCACGTCGGCGCGGGCGGCTTCGAGGTCACCGAGGAGGGCCTGCTGGCACCGCGGTCCGGCGGCTTCGGCATCCTGTACTACGCCGACGCCGAGTTCGAGGACTACGTGCTGGAGGCGGAGTACGAGAGCTTCAGCGTCAGCGCGAACTCCGGTCTGTTCCAGCGTTTCCCCGACCCCGAGGGTGACGCGGGCGTACCCGGTCGCGAGGGCTACGAGGTCGCGATTCTGGACCGCGTCGACGACGTGCTCAACCGGACGGGTTCCATCAACGGTCTGATGGCGGCGAAGTATCTGACCGCCAAGCCGCCCTACGGCGGCTGGAACCTCTTCGAGATCGAGGTGACCGGCGATCAGTACAACGTCGTCCTCAACGACCGGGTGGTCACGGAGTACACCGGTGACGGGACCCGCGGCCAGGGCGGGCACATCGGGCTGGAGAACAGCAACTCCAACCAGCTCCACTTCCGCAACATCCGGATCAAGCCGACCGGTGACGGCGGTGGTGAGGATTCGACGGCTCCGGTGACCACGGCGAGCACCACGCCGAGCGAGCCCGACGGCCGGGAAGGCTGGTACACCACCAGCCCCGTCGAGATCACCCTCGAGGCCACCGACGACGCCTCCGGCGTCGACACCACCGAATACCGCCTCGACGACGGCGACTGGACCACCTACGACCAACCCCTCACCCTCACCGACGACGGCACCCACACCCTCGACTACCGCTCCACCGACACCGCGGGCAACATCGAGGACACCCAGACCCTCCACCTCGCCATCGACACCACCGCCCCCACCACCGAGGCCACCTTCCCCGACTCCTCCGACGGCGGCTGGCATGACGGCGAGGTCACCGTCGCCCTCGCGGGCACCGACGAGGGCAGCGGAGTGGCCCGCACGGAGTGGAGCCTCGACGGCGGCGACTGGACCGCCTACGAGGAGCCGGTGTCGGTGTCCGGCGAAGGCCCGCACTCGCTGCTCTACCGGAGCGTCGACGTGGCGGGCAACGTCGAGGACGAGAAGGCCGCCACCATCCTCATCGACCACACCGCACCCACCCTGGTGGTCGCGGGCGTGGCCGACGGACGGGTCTACGGCGACGCCACCGACCTCGTCCTGCACTGGCACGCCGAGGACAACACCTCCGGCCTGGACACGGTGATCGGCACCCTCAACGACGAGGAGATCGACTCCGGCGAATACGTGCCCCTGCACCAGCTCCCCCTGGGCATGCAGGAGCTCTCCGTCGCCGCGACGGACCTGGCGGGCAACACCACCGAACAGTCGATCTCCTTCGCCACCACCACCTCCACCCGCGACATCAGCCAACTCATCGACCGATTCCGCGCCACCAACCGCCTCTCCCTCACCGCCACCACCCAACTCCGCGACCAGCTCACCACCGCACGACTGGCCGAGGCACGAGGCGACGACTTCGCGACCATCGAAGAACTCCAGACGCTCCAGACCCTCGTCAACGACACCACCCTCGTCACCGCAGGCGACATCCGCACCACCCTCGACCGCGACATCCAAGCCGTCATCGACGCCATCGAGGGAGTGGCGGTGACGGGCTCCTCCGACGACGCTGTCGAGTGAGGCGCACGCAGTGAGACCAGGGGCGGACCGACGACGAGGTCGGTCCGCCCCGCCCTCCCCGTTCAGGAAGGACACCAGATGCGTGGAACACGACGAGTCCTCGGCACGGCGTTGGCGGGCGTGACGCTCAGCGGCCTGATGGCCACCGGTCTCGCCGTCGGTGCAGGCGCGGCACCCGCTCCCGCACCGCAGCTCGCGAAGGACTTCACCGCCCAGGCCTGTGAGGCGCCCGTACGGCTCTTCGACGGCAGCAGCACCGACGGCTGGTATCAGGCGGGCCCCGGCGGCTTCGACGTCGTGGACGGCACCCTGCAGAGCCGCGACGGCATGGGCCTGCTCTGGTATGACGAGCAGCAGTTCGACGACTACATCCTCATGCTCGACTGGCGGGTCACCGCCGAGACGGACAACTCGGGCGTCTTCGTCCGGTTCCCGGACCCGGGAGACGACCCGTGGGTGGCCGTCGACGAGGGTTATGAGATCCAGATCAACGACAACCCGGCGGGCGATCCCCAGAAGACCGGCAGCATCTACAACCATCAGGAGCCCAGCTCGTATCCGTCCAACGAGGTCGGCGAGTGGAATCGCTACGTCATCAAGATCGTGGGCGAGCGGTACCAGGTGTTCCTGAACGGCACGCTGGTCAACGACTTCACCAGCACCGACCCCGCACGAGGTCTGGAGGGGTACGTGGGGCTGCAGAACCACGATCCCGAGACCCGCACCCAGTTCCGCAACATCTGGGTTCAGCCGCTGTGCGGTGACTGACCTGCCTCGCGGGCACGCTCAGGCCGTCACCAGACCGTGAGCGCGCTCCCCGAGCACCTTCACAGGGCCGCCGACGCCGTCTCCCCGCCCGGGGGCGGCGTCGGCGGCTCTGTCCGTGCGAGCCTCTCGATCTCGCGGGCATCCGAGGAGGAACAGCCGACGGGCGGTCGGCGGCGGGGAGTCCGGTGATCGTCGGACAGTGAACGGCGGGTGTGTCCCGGTGTACTCGCGGCAGCCGGCCGGCGGTTTCTCGCATCCCACGCACCAGGCCGTTCGTCTATGCCGAGTCCTGATTCGGGAGTCCTGATCCGACGACACATCCCGGCAGGAACTCGCGACCGTGCCCCTGACGCCGCGGAGCCGTGGGCCGAAGCGGCGGCTCTCGTGCCTCGTCCCCGTTCCGCAAGGACTGCCGACGACCGGCGGCGGTGTGGTATAGACCAGTTCACGATTCCGGCGAAGGAGACGGCGATGGCCGACGGCACCACGAGCTTCGGCGAGCTCACCCGCGCACATCTGGCAGCGGTGGAGGCGACCAACACGGCGTCGATCGCCGAGGCGGCGACCACGATCCTGGCGACGATCGAGGCAGGCGGCACCGTCTACACGGCGGGTGCGGGCCATTCGCTGGCCGCCGTCGCGGAGACGTTCTACCGCGCGGGCGGGCTCGCCTGCGTGCGCCCGCTCTACCACCCCGAACTGCTGCCGATGCACGGCGCGCGCAGCAGCACCGTCGCCGAGCGCAGGCCGGGGCTGGCTGCCGAGGTCCTCGCGTCGACGACCCTCACCCGAGAGGACACCCTGGTGGTCTTCTCCCACTCCGGGATCAATCCGTACCCGGTGGAGCTGGCCGAAGCGGGCCGCGCCGCAGGCGCCCGGGTGGTCGCCGTGACCTCGCCGACCGCGTCGGCGAGCGCGCCCCGTCGCGCGCACAGCACGGTCGCCGAACAGGCGGACGTCGTGCTCGACACCCTCGTGCCGCCTGGTGACACGACCTACCCCGCGGAGGCCCCTGCCACCGCGGCCCTCTCCTCCCTCACGACCGGCTTCCTGTGGAATCTCGTTCTGGTCGCCTTGCACGACCGCTCCGCGGCCGAGCTGCCCCGCTGGCGCAGCGCGAACGTGGCGGGCGGCGACGAGGCCAACCGCGTGCTCTTCGACGAGCAGCTCGCGTCGGTGCCCGAACTCCGTTGAGGCAGGCTGCGATTCGGCCACGCCGAGCCGAGGCGCCGAATCGAGGGGCGAAAGCGGTGCGGTGCTCACCCGCCGCCGTGCAGCTCGTCGTGGCGACGCTGGGCGGCGACGATGTCGTCGGCCCGCACGGAGATCCAGTCGAGCATTCCCTGCAACGGGACCGTCAGCTCGTGCCCCATCGCGGTGAGCGAATAGGAGACGCGCGGCGGGGCGCCGTCCTCCACCTCGCGACGCAGCAGCCCGTCCCGTGTCAGAGCACGCAGGTTCTGGGCCAGCATCTTCTCGCTGATGCCGTCGATGCGGTCGCGGAGGCGATAGAACCGCAGCGGCCCGTCCCGCAGGGCCGCGATGATCAGCACTCCCCATCGACCCGCGATGTGGGTCAGGATCGTCCGTCCCGGACAGTCGCTGTCGAATGCGTCACCCGTCCGTGAGGGAGCGCCCCCGACCACCTGCACGCCTACGTCCATCTCCCAAGCTTACCCACAGGTGGGTTCTTACGAAAAGTAAGCTAGTGCTCCTACCGTGTCCTATGTCCGACACCACGCGATGCGGTACGGCACGCCCGCGACACCGGAGGGGAATCCGGTGGCCCGGCGGGCCGAGGAGGAGCAGCAGCCATGACAGAACCCACCAGGATCCTGGTGATCGGTGCGACGGGAAACATCGGCGGCGAGGTGGCGGCGCTGCTCGCCCGCCGAGACATCCCGGTCCGCGCCCTCGTCCGCCGCCCCGAGGCGGCACGACTGCCTGTCGGGGTGGAGGCCGCGCGCGGTGATCTCACCGACCTCGCGACGCTGCGCGCCGCGTCGTCCGGGGTGGACGCGGTCTATCTGACCTGGCCGCTGGACAGCCCCGAACTCGCGCCCGCGATCATGGCGGTGCTGAGCGAGAGCGTGCGTCGCGTGGTCCTGTTGTCGTCCCTGGCCGTGGACGACGATCTCGACGAGCAGGACAACGCGATCGGCGAGCTGCACGCCGCCGTCGAAGCCGCCGTCCGACGATCCGGTCTGGAATGGACGTTCCTGCGCCCCGCGGAGTTCGCCGCCAACACGTTGCGGTGGGCGGACGAGATCCGCGGTGAATCGGTGGTCCGGGACGCCTTCGGCGAGGCGGCGGGGACGATGATCCACGAGCGGGACATCGCCGAGGTGGCGGTGCACGCGCTGCGCGATCCGGATCACCACGGGCGAGTACACGTGTTGACCGGCACCCAGGCCCTCACCCAGATCGAGCAGGTGCACATCCTCGGCGACGTGATCGGCCGTCCGCTGCGCTGGGAGGAGATCTCGCCCGAGGTGACCAGAGAACGCCTGACGACCTGGCTCTCCGAGAGCTTCGCCGACGTGATGCTCGCGGGACGCGCCACGATGGTCGACGAGCCGCTCGGACCGATCGCGACGGTGTGGGACGCCGTCGGCACGCCGGCCCGGTCCTTCCGGCAGTGGGCGATCGACCACGCCGACGACTTCCGGTGACGGGCCGCCGCCCGACGGCGACGTCCTGACCGGACGGACTGGTCGACGGCGGCGGAAGGCCCCGCACGTCCGAGGACGTACGGGGAACCGCCCGCATGCCGTGCGCACCCCTCTCACGGGGATCGATGTCCGCGGAGGACATTCGTCGAGGTCGACTCGGCCGACAGGCCCGCGGCCCGACGGACGCCCCCGAGCGACGCCCGACCGCGTCGAATCGGACGACGGACGTCCTCCTCGACCCGGCGTCGCCGCAGGGCCGAGAGCGTCCGCTCGCCGGCGTCCGGACAGGCCCGTCGCACCGGATCGCGAACACGACCCCGCCGATCACGACGACCACCGCCGCGGCCCTCGAACACCGGAGGAGCGGCGACGGCACGACGACATCGCCGGAGCGGACGCACGCGCCGCACCTCGATGTGGTCCATCGCCCACAGGACCCGGACGAACCGGGTCACCGTCTTCTCGTCGTGCCTAGTCGCTCGTTCCTCGGACCAGCCGGGAGACTAATCGCAGCTGCGCCGCTCGTTCCGCCGCGGCCTGTGCTTCCCTCGGGACGCCGTCGGCCGCGTCGGAGAGCAGCCGCACGGTCTCCGAGACCGACTCCCTCGGAGCCGCGAGCACCGACTCGACGAGCCGGTCCACCGCCGCGGGCAGGTCGGCCGAGGCCACGACCTCGTTGGCCAGGCCGATCCGCGACGCCTCCTCGGCACCGACGAACCGGCCGGTCACGCACAACTCCACGGCCCGTGCATAGCCCACCAACCGCACGAGCCAGGAGGTGCCGCCCAGGTCGGGAACGAGTCCGAGCCTGGTCTCGGCCATCGAGAACCGCACGTCCTCGGTCACGATCCGCAGATCGCAGGCCAGGGCTAGTTGCAGTCCCGCGCCGATCGCGTGACCGTGCACCGCCGCGATCGTCAACCGTTCCGGCCGGGTCAGCCAGGCGAACCCGGCCTGGAACCGCTCGATTCTGGCATCGGCCTCGTCGGGCGGAAGCGCCGCCAAGGACGGCAGCCCCGGCATCCCGTCGACACCGTCCACGGTGAACAGCCCGCGGTCCAACCCCGAGGAGAAGGACGACCCCGTTCCCGCGACGACCACCACGCGCACGGAGTCGGGCAGTGTCTGCCCGATCCGTTCTAAGGCCTCCCAGGTTCGGGGGGTCTGCGCGCCCCGCACTTCGGGACGATCCAACGTGATCGTGGCACGAGGACCGTCGACGGCCAGTCGGACGCCCGCACGACGCAGCGTGTCGACGTCCACCGGTTCGTCTGTCACCCGACGGCCTCCCTCGATCCGCCGCGCAGTCGACGCGACGACCGTTCTCCGGACGTGCTGTCACACGCCCAGTTCTCGTTGACACCGATGCCGGAAGGCCCGATTCCTCGGCTTCCGACGCCGGCGGGGGGAACCGGGGACTCGGCCGGGCGAGGCCGCCCGAACCCCGGTCTGATGATCACTTCTTCTTCGTTCGGGTAGCGCCCCCACGCCCCCGAAGCTGCACGCCGGATTCGCTGAGGACCCGATGAACGAAGCCGTACGAGCGACCGGTCGACTCGGCCAGGGCACGAATGCTCGCGCCCTTCTCGTACTTCTTCTTCAGATCCGTCGCAAGCTTGTCCCGTGCGGCGCCGGTGATGCGGGCGCCCTTCTTCAGGTCAGCCACCTTGTCCCGCCTTCCGTCCGAGCAGGTCGGGCCCCTTGCGGCCCCCGTCGGGGCAATGATCGAACACGAACAGCATTAATGCCAGGCGATCATGGGAAAACATCGCAAAGTGTTCATCGGCGCACTGTCCGTCATCATCGCTGACCAGGGGGTATCACGAAGTCACCGCGCGTCGATCAGGCGAGCTGTACCAGCTCCAGATAATCCTCAGACCAGTGATCCTCAGTGCCGTCCGGCAGAAGAATCACCCGTTCGGGTTCGAGTGCTTGCACCGCCCCCGGGTCGTGTGTCACAAGGATCACCGCACCCTTGTAGGTCCGCAGCGCCTCGAGCACCTGTTCCCGACTCGCCGGGTCGAGGTTGTTGGTCGGCTCGTCGAGCAGCAGGACGTTGGCCGCGCTGGACACCAGGCCCGCCAGGGCCAGCCGGGTCTTCTCGCCGCCGGACAGCGTGCCCGCGGGCTGATCGAGCTGCTCCCCGGTGAACAGGAAGGCGCCGAGCAGGGTCCTGAGCTGTTGGGCGGGCGCGTCCGGAGCGGCGTGCTGGATGTTCTCCCAGACGCTCGCCGAGTGGTCCAGCGTCTCGTGTTCCTGGGCGTAGTAGCCGATCCGCAGGCCGTGTCCGGGGATCACCGACCCCGCGTCGGGCGTCTCACGGCCGCCGAGCATCCGCAGCAGGGTCGTCTTGCCCGCACCGTTGAGTCCCAGCACCACCACCCGGGAACCACGGTCGACGGCCAGGTCGACGCCGGTGAAGATCTCCAGCGAACCGTACGACTTCGACAGGCCCTCGGCGGTCAGCGGCGTCCGACCGCAGGAGGCGGGAGCCGGGAAGACGATCCTGGCGACCTTGTCGGAGACCCGCTGCTCGTCCAGGCCCGCGAGCAGCTTGTCCGCGCGCTTGGCCATGTTCTGCGCCGCGACGGCCTTCGTGGCCTTGGCTCGCATCTTGTCCGCCTGCGCCATCAGGGCGGACGCCTTCTTCTCGGCGTTGGCACGCTCACGGCGCCGCCGCTTCTCGTCGGTGGCCCGCGCCTCCAGGTAGCGCTTCCACTCCATGTTGTAGATGTCGACCTCGCTGCGGGTGGCGTCGAGGAACCACACCTTGTTGACGACGGCGGCCAGCAGCTCCACGTCGTGGCTGATCACGATCAGCCCGCCGGTGTGCGAGCGCAGGAAGTCCCGCAGCCAGGTGATGGAGTCCGCGTCGAGGTGGTTGGTCGGCTCGTCCAGCAGCAGCGTCGTCTCGGACCGGCCGCCGGGGCCGGACTCCGACGCGGCGAAGAGGATCCGAGCCAGCTCCACCCGGCGACGCTGGCCGCCGGAGAGGGTGCTCAACGGCTGGTTCAGGATCCGGTCGGCCAAACCCAGGTTGGAGCAGATCCGCGCCGCCTCGCTCTCGGCGGCGTACCCGCCGAGGGAGGAGAACCGGTCCTCCAGACGCCCGTACTTGCGGATCGCCTCATCGCGCTTACGCTCGTCGACCAGCTCGGCCATCGCGTTCTGAGCCTTCTCCATCTCGTGGAGCAGCGCGTCGAGCCCGCGGGCGGAGAGGACCCGATCCTTCGCGGAAACCGAGAGATCGCCCTCCCTGGGGTCCTGTGGCAGGTAGCCCAGCTCACCGGTGCGGCGGGCCTCGCCTCCGTAGGGCGCCCCCTCGCCTGCCAGCACCTTCAGCGTGGTGGTCTTGCCCGCACCGTTGCGGCCGACGAGGCCGATGCGGTCGCCGCCCTGTACCCGCAGGGTCGCGCCCGCGAGCAGGATGCGCGAACCCGCGCGCAGTTCGAGATCGGTCGCAGTGATCAAGAGAGAACTCCGAGAAAGAGACGTGTGGTCACGGGCATGAGAGAGCCGCTCGTCGAGAACACGACGAGCCTGCCCATAGGTCAATCGATGCGGACCACGCATCCCAGTGTACGGGTCGGATCAACGGGGTTTCGCGACGCCGAGTCCGCAGTCGAGCGGGCGCGTCGGTTCACCATGCGCCGCGAGCGACGGCCACGTGGTGAGGTCGCGTACGTCACTCCACTCGGCTGACCGGGTCCCGCCGCCGCTCCATCGCCCCGAGCGCCGCCGGGCCTCCCTGCGGTGGTCATGGGCGTCGGGGCCGGCGGAACCCGATTCCATCGCGCGCCGACGCACCGATCAGGCGAGCCATGTGACCATCGCCACCGTGTCGGGCGGCACGGTCGCACCCGGAACCGCCCGACACGATCCTCATCGCAGGTCGTGGCGGTCCAGCCAGGCCGCGAGGGAAGCGGCGATCGCGTCGGGCTGGTCTTCCGGGGTGTGATGCCCGGCGACGAGCGGGTGCTCGGCGATTTCGAGGCCCGTGATGGTGGTCGTGCACCAGTCGAGAAGCTCCGGCCCCATCATCGTTCCCGGCCCGGGCTCGGTTCCGACCCGCCGGGCCTGAGCCGAGTACCGACCGGCGATTCTGCCGCCGCGACAAGCGGCATGACCCCGACGTCGCCGGACCGAAGCTTCGTGGGCGACCGGACGAGGTCCACAAGCGGTGCCCGGTCGACTCCGAGCGGGTCCGGCCAAGGCCGCTCAGCTCCGGGACGGTCGACTCAGGACCGGTCGACTCTGACCGGTCGACGCCGGATCGTACGGCTCGCCTCGATGGCGGGTGCCCGGCGCGCGGCCTCATCCAGCTCGTCCATGAACGACTCTGCGCGGCTCGATCACGTCGAGCCCGTCAGGATCGTGCTCACAGACGCATCGGTGCCGACACCGTGTCGGCGGTGCGGCGATCCCCTTCCACCGGAGGCGCCCCCGGTGTCCGGCACAGCACGCGGCCCGACGCCGGCCTCAGCGAGAGAAGCCGGTGATCTTCTGGGGTGTCACCCGGACGATCAGCCGGAGCACGTCGGCAGGCTCCGCGGGCGGATCCTCCTCGACGTACTTGTGGGAGAGCGTGCGGGGCAGCGACTTCTCCCGGTCCTCGATCAACTCGACAGTGCCTCGGATGTCCACCGATCGGTATGGGTCCGCTCTGGCATAGACGGTGCGGCTGACGCGTGGATCCCTGGCGAGGTTCCGGGCCTTCCTGCTCCCGGCCTTGATGGAGAAGAGCACCGTCTCTCCGTCGCTCGTCGTCCAGACCACCGAGGTCTGCGGCCCGCCGTCGCCGTTGATCGTCGCGACGGTGGCGAAGTCCCTCCCGTTCAAGAGCGTGCGTGTCTCCTCATCGAATACCACCGCCATGACCGCACCTCTCCAGTCTCCACCGGGCCACCTACTCGGCAGGAACGACTCCGAGGCCCGAGATCTCCCGCCACGGCGTCGAGGGCTTGTCGGCAGGCGCGGACAGGTGCCGCCGAGGAACCAGATCCGTTCTCGATGCGCGCTCCCCACCCATCGAGCGACCGATCTACTCCGCGAAGGAGCCCGTCCGAGACGACGGCTGCTCTACTCGACCGGTTGGCCGCCGCCCCCTCCGACGCCGCCAGGCTCCGCTTCGACGCCGCCCTGCGACGTGCGACCGCGGAACGCTCGCCCCGGAGGGTGCGCGGCCGATGACCGGGCCACGGCGACGTTCACGGCGGCGAGCACCCCGTCAGGCCCGGTCGTCCCCGTCCGAGGTTCTGTCCGAGTGTTCGACCACCACGACCTCCACGGCGAGCGCCCGTCGCGCGGCCTCGTCCAACACGACCCTGCGCGGCTCGACCACATCGAGCACCCTGGGTTCGGCCAGGGCGAAGAGGGGCGCGAGCCGGGGGTCGGCGCGCAACTCGTCCAATGCGGTCCGATCGCCGCCCAGCACCACGGCGTCCAGCGTCGCGGCCTCCGGCAGCAGCACCTCGAACGTCGCCTCACCCGCCGCTGACAGCGACACCCGCGCCTGGCCGGCTCGGCGGCGGGCGAACCGCTGCTGCGACCAGCCGCCCGCCTTGTTCCGGCCGTGCACCTGCCGTCGACCGGTACGGGAGGACGTCACTCGGCCGTCGACCGCCACGCCGACGCTGTAACCGCCGAGGCGGACGAGCACCAGGCCGATCCGCCGCGACCGTGACACGTGCTCGACGAGCAGTTCGACCGCCCGATCCGGCGAGCCGCCCTCGCCCGCGCCGAGCCCGGCGTCGAGGCCGTCGGCCAGTCCGCCGAAGGGGACGGCCACGGAGGCTCTGGCCCCGTCTGATGCGATGACCCGCATCTCCTCGGCGGTGGTCGCCGTCTCGGCGAGGCCGCCGTGCCTGCCCGCGAACCGCTCGAACCAGCCCGCCAGTCGCGCGGGCTCGACCTCCACGGCCCGGCCGCCGCCCGCGACGCTGCGCACCCGGCTCATCGCGGCGCCACCGCGACCCACACCGGCAGCGGGTGGCCGCTCTCCGCGGGCGAGAGTCGCTGCACCCCGACGAACCCCGCGATCTCGAAGGCCTGGGCGATCTGCTCCCTGCTGAGCACCCGATGCCGCGTGGACGTGCTGTGGGCGACCTCCCAACGGCCCTGGACGCGGTGCAGCCGCATGACCTCGAGCCCGTAGCCGGTGCCGTCCTCGGCCCAGTCCCAGAGCTGCACGATGATCTGCCTCGTCTCCCCCGTGCCGGTGACCTTGGGCGGCGGCGCGGTGGGCCGCAGGCTGCGTAGTCCGCTCAGTTCGGGAACCGCCGCGACCACCAGGCCCCCGGCGCGCAGCGCCCGCCGTGCGGCGGCCAGCGCGCCGCTCACGCTGCCCTCGTAGGCGAGCTGCGGCAGGACGTCGTCGCCGACCCGCACCACGTCGAGCCGCTCGGTGACCTGCCCGTCGAGCACGTCGAGCAGTTCGGCGGTCCGGTGCTGTTCGGACCCCAGCACCGCCTCGGCCACCTGTCCGAGGGCATCCGGTCGCGCAGCGGAGCCCGCCGAGGCGGGCGCGCTGCCGGGAAATCGGCCGCCGGTCATCTCACAGAGCCTAGTGCCGAGGCCGAACGCGGCTGCTCGTGCCGTCACCCGGCGTCGCCGGCACCCCGGGTTCGGGTGACCGCCGGCCGCGCGAATCCAGGAGAATTCGCTTGCCGCCCGACACGGCGAGACGGGATCGTGCCGGGATGTACTCCGACGCCGAGGCCGCCGCGCTCTACGACCGCCTCAACCCCTGGGGTCCCTCCGACGACTTCTACCTCACCTTCGTGACGGCCGCCTCGGCGGTGCTGGACGTCGGATGCGGCACCGGCACGCTGCTGCACCGGGCACGGGAATCCGGCCACGCCGGCAGGCTCCGGGGGCTGGACCCCGATCTCGCGGCCCTCGATCGGGCTCGCCGACGCGGCGACGTCGAGTGGGTGGCGGGTCGGGCCGAGGACATCGACTCGCCGGGCGAGTTCGAGCTGGCGGTGATGGCGAGCAACGCCTTCCAGTGTCTGGTGACCGACGCGGAACTGCGAGCGTCCCTGCGGGCGATCCGCCGCGCGCTGGTCGACGGGGGCCGGTTCGTGTTCGGCACCCGTAATCCCTCGGCACGAGCCTGGGAGGACTGGCATCCCGGCAATCCCACCGACGTCGTCGACGACGCGGGCCGTGAGCTGCGAGTGACGCACGCCGTCGAGGTCGTCCACGCCGACTCGGTCACGTTCACCGAGACGATCGCGACGCGCGACGGCGTTCCGCTGCGCGTCGATCGGTCGACTCTGAGATTCCTGGACGTGCCGGGGCTGCGCCGACTCCTCGGCGAGGCGGACTTCGAGATCGAGGTCTGCCACGGCGACTGGTCCCGCGGTCCGCTCACCGACGACAGCCGCGACATCGTGATCGTCGCCCGCGCCGTGCGGCCGTGACGGCCGCGAACACCGATGGCGAGTCCTCGCCTGTCCGGGAACCCGGGCCCCGAGTGGCAGGGCGGGCCAGAAGGCAGGGCGGGCCCGAGTCACCCGACGGGCCGGAGTGACACGGCGGACGAACCGTTCAGCCGGACCCGCACGACTCGGACCCGCACGACTCGGACCCGCGCGACTCGGGCCGGTCGGCAGGCGAGCGACCGAAGACGCCCGGCGGCCGCCGCGGCAGGACGGCGGTCCCGCCGGCTCGTCGGAGATCAGTGATCGCGACGACCTCGCCGGGGCCTGTGGATCCGAGGACGCTCGCGGGCTCAGAGAACGAGCGCGTCGGCCCAGGTCTGTCCGGAGCGGCCGGACAGGGCGTCCATCAACGCCACCGCCTGTCGATCGCTGAGCGACGCGACGAAGTCCACGACGGCGCGTCCTCTCGCCAGCGCGTACACGGCGTCACGGCCTGCGGGCACCTCACCGGTCGGGCCTGTCAGCAGGCGGGGCTCGGTCGAGGCGAGCTCCTGGTACTCCTGTCCGGCGAGTTCGACGAGGTCGTGCAGTCTGCGTGGCAGCCGGGCCGCCTCCATCCGGTCGGTCAGCCACTGCTCCAAGGCCTCGACGAGGGTGGTGAGCAACCGGGCCTGGCCGCGCTGCTGGAGCGCCAGGTCCGGCCGCAGGAGCACGAAGTGCCGGTGGATGAACTTGAGCACCTGGACGTCGTGCCACTGCTGCGGCGCCAGGACGATGTTCGCGGAGCGGGTGGTGGGCTCCGCGAGCACCCGGACGCCCGCGACCAGTCTGCTCGTCCAGCTCGTGGAGAACCGGGCGACGGTCTGCTCCGCCTCGGTGGAGCCGTCGAAGGGCACCGCGAGCAGACTGTCGACGACCTCACGCTCCACCCGGCTCACCGCCGCGTCGAAGGCGTCGTCGTCGACGATCCACGAGTCCCGCAGATGCAGCCTGCGCCGCAGACCCTCCAGGGCATGCCCGGGCTGGCGGGCGCGGGCGGCGAGGTCGGCGTCGGGCAGGGCGCCCAGAGCGATCGACCGGCTGCGCCATCCGTGCAGTTCGGCCCACACCGTGGCGTGTTGCAGGACGCCGACACGATGGAAGTCGTCGAGGTCGTGGATCGCGTAGGCGATGTCGTCGGCGGTGTCCATCACGGCCGCCTCCACCGTCTGCTGCCAGTTCGGAAGGCGGCCGACGAACGGCGCGCGTGCCTGAGCGAGGTCGTCGAGTTCGGTGACGTAGACGGAGAACTTGGCCGAACCGGTGCCTGGAGAGTCCTCCGGCTCGCTGGCGCCGCGTGGGGGCGGCGACATCGTCCTGGGATGGGGCTGAGGCCGGGAGAGCCTGGTCCACGGGTACTTCAGCACGGAGGCCCGCACCGCCGCGGTCAGATCGAGGCCGGTGGCGACCGGTCCGCCGGGGTCGGTGGTGGTGATGATCCGGAACGACTGGGCGTTGCCCTCGAAGCCGTCGGCGAGACCGAAACGATTGCGGGCCAGCCGGTCTAGCACCTGCTCGCCGAGGTGACCGAACGGAGGGTGGCCGAGGTCGTGGGCCAGCGACGCGGCCTCGACGACGTCGACGTCGAGGCCGCCCAGCTTCGTGACGAGTCGGCCCGCGGCGGGATCGGCGATCAGCCGTTCGGCGATGCCCCTGGCGATCTGGGCGACCTTCAGGCTGTGGGTGAGTCTGTTGTGCAGCAGCAGCCCGGAGCCGGTCGGGCTGACCACCTGGGTGACACCACCGAGCCGGGAGAAGAACGGCGACGCCGCGACGCGGTCCCGGTCGACGCGGAAGGGCAGGGCGGACAGATCCGACGGCGTCCGCACCGCGCCGGACCGCCGCAGTGCGCGCAGCACCTCTGGTGTCGTCTCCTCGGTCACCCGATGACCGTATCCCCGAGCGGCGACGGCGGGGAACGGCGGCGGGCGAGTCGGCGCGGGCGTGCCCAACCGGGAGCCGGTCGCCGCCCGACGGGGCGCGGGAGGCCCTGCGGCGGGCCTGCACCGCGACGAGGCGGACGGGAGCCGCCGGGTCGGCGGAGCCCGCGCGGACCGCACCGCGACGAGCGGGCGCGGGTCGGGCGCACCCGCGCCTCGGCGGCGATCACGGACCGCCGGGGCCGCGGGCCTGCGGTGGCGAACACGTCAGGTCAGCGTGTTCCCGCCGTTGACCGCGAGCCGCTGCCCGGTGATGAAACCCGCCTCAGCCGAAGCGAGGTGGGCCACCGCCGTGCCGACCTCCTCGACGAGGCCGAATCGCCCCATCGGGACCCGCTCCGTGTAGGCGCGTGCCGACTCCTCGGTCACGGTGCCGTGTCGCTCGGTCGGAATCCAGCCGGGGGCGACCAGGTTGACGGTGATGCCGTGGGGCGCGAGCTCTCGCGCCCAGGATCGCGTCAGGCCCAGCTGCGCCGCCTTCGCCGCGACGTAGGCGGAGGACTCGGGCACGCCCAGTTCGACGACCTCCGAGCCGATGTTGACGATGCGGCCGTAGCCGCGCTCTCGCATGCCGGGTATCACCTCCTTGGCCAACAGCAACGGGCTCTTGACGAAGAACTCCAGCTGGTCGAGCATGTCCTGCCAGCTCAGGTCCTCGACCCCGGCGGCGGGCTGGCTCCCCGTGGCGTTGAGGACCAGGACGTCCACCGGCCCCAACGTCTCTCGCACCGCGCGACACAGCTCGGCGACCCGCGCCTCGTCGGTGACGTCGGCGCGGAAGACCTCCGCCGTCCCGCCCTCGGCGCGAATCCGACGGCGCACCTCGCGCGCGCCTGCCTCGTCGCGGACGAAGTTGATCGCCACGGTCAGGCCGTTCCGGGCCAGTGCCTCGGCGATCGCCGCGCCCAAGCCGCGTGAGGCGCCGGTCACCAGCGCGACGCGCCCGGACCGGTCGGACGCGCGCACGCGCGCGCCGAGCGGCTCCTCCCGACCGTCCGCCCCGCCCGCGGTTTCGCGGACTGCGGGTTCGGAGACCGCGGGTTCGGCGGTGGTCGATGTCGTGGCGGCGCGTGACTCGGGTCCGGCGGCGCGTTCCCGTTCACGTTCGACCCGACGCAGGTCCTCGGACGACTCCATGCCCTTGAGGATGCCGACCGGGACGACGAAGATCCACCGATTCTCGCCGTCGGCCGGGCCACACCGCCGCCGGGCAGGCTCCGACGCCCGTCAGGCCGGCGTCGGCGGGTGCAATGCCTGCCGCAGCGTCTCGCCGTACTCGCGCAGCGCACGCCGCGACACCCCGGCGTCGGGCACGCACACGTCGAAGCCGTGAAAGGTGCCCGGGAACAGGTGGAACTCGGTGGGGACGCCTGCCTCCACGAGTCGTCCGGCGTACTCGACCGCCTCGTCCCGCAGCGGGTCGGCATCGGCGGCGGTGAGGTAGACCGGCGGAAGTCCGCCGAGGTTCGCCGCGCGAGCAGGCGCGGCGTACGGGGGGACGTCGCCGCTCCACCCCGCGAGATAGTGCCGCCACATCTGTTCCAGCGCGGGCGAGTCGAAGACGGGGACGCCTGTCAGGCCGGTGCTGGACGGCGTGCGACGTCGATCGTCGAGCACCGGTTGGATGAGGAGCTGGAAGACCGTCTTCGGCCCGCCGTGGTCCCGCGTCCACAGGGCGACCGCCGCGGCCAGCCCGGCGCCCGCGCTGCTGCCGCCGACCGCGATCCGCGCCGGGTCCCAGCCGTGCGCAGCGGCCTCCTCGGCGATCCAGTCGAGCACGGCGAGACAGTCCTGAAGCCCGGCCGGATAGGGATGCTCGGGAGCAAGCCGGTAGTCGACCGACACGACGACGCATTCGGCGGCGTCCGCCAGCCGCGTGCACCAGCTGTCACTGCCGTCGAGGTCGCCGAGCATGAAGGCCCCGCCGTGAATCCACAGCAGCACCGGGGCGGCCACGCCCGCCGAGTCGGGCACGTAGACCCGCACCGGAACCTCGGAAGCGCCCGACCGCCCCGGCACGGTGCGATCGTGCCGGGGGATCTCCGGCAGCTCCGTCAGGCCGAGCAGCGTTCCCTGTCGCGCCCGTTCTTGATCGCGCTCGCGGGCGGCGGCGGCGTCCGACAGGTCGTCGGCCGGTCTCAACGCCGCCTGTTCGACGAGTTCGACGTCCATCTCTCTGGTTCCTCTTCTCACTGTGCACGAACTCCCGACGGGTTCTCGGTGTCCGAGGGCGGGGGTGTGTCGTCGGTCAGGACGATCGACATCGGCGTCGGACCGTCCGGGGTGAGCAGGTGTGTCCGGGGGTCGTCGGTGGGCGCGGCGCGGCCGCCCACGACGCGGGGCAGCCCGTGGCGGGGCAACGTCAGGCGCAACGGACGCGCGGGCGGGCCGGACACCTCGGCCTCGACCCGATCGGGCGTCCAGTGCAGCCGCCGCACCGTGGTCCCGCCCCGGCCGCGCAGGCCGCGTACCGTGCCCGTCGGCCAGGCGGCGGGCGCCGCGGGCAGCAGCGAGAGCGCCCCCGGTGCGGACTGCACCAGCATCTCGGCGACGACGGCGGTCAGTCCGCCGCTGACGTCGACGTTGAACAGCCGGCCGACGTCGTGGGTGGAGGCGAGGTTGGGCCACCAGTAGTCGCCGGTGAGCCGGGTGACGATGTCGTGGGCGTGGTCGGCCAGCCCGAGATGGGCCGCCGCCAGGCCGAGCTGCACCAGGCCGAAGGCCATGTCGCCCGCGTCGGCCGCCTCTCCGGTCCGCCAGGCCAGTCTGCGTTCGATCGTCACCCGTGCCGCCGTCCGCAGTCGAGGGTCGGCGAACGCCGGATCCGGCTCGAACCACAGCGGGTACAGCTGGGAGGCGTGCCGATGGGCGTGATTCTCGTCCTGGCCCGGCGCGATCCACTCGGCGAGTGAGCCGTCGTCGGCGATCCGATAGGCGGGCAGGCGGGCCAGCAGCGCACGCCACCGTCTCGGCCGCTCCGGCGGCACCGACTCCGGGGCCTGCTCGGCCGCCGACAGCAGATTGCGCAGCAGGTCGGCGACGGCGGCGACGTCCATGGTGGCGTCCACGCACGCCTGCGACCCGGTGTTGGCCGGGTGGTTCTCCGGGGAGTAGGACGGCACGAATCTCAACGGTCGGGGCTCGGCGTCGGGCGGCGCACCGTCGCCGGAGCGGTCGGTCAGCAGATCGGCGTAGAAGTCGGCCGCCTCCATCATGAACGGCAGCGCCCGCCGGATGAGGAACTCCCGGTCGCCGGTGTAGAGCCAGTAGTCGTGGTAGTAGCGAGCGGCCCAAGCGGCACCGGCCGTCCAGAAGGTGAGGCAGAACTCCGCGGAGAAGTGATTGTGCAGACCGTGCGTCGGGCTCAGCCTCGGCGGCAGCAGGATGCCCGCCGCCCCGTACAGGCGCCGGGCGTTGCGCCGGAGATCCGGCAGGTGTGCCTCCAGGAGGTCGAAGAACGGCAGCAGGAGTGCGGCGTTGCCGGTGACGAGCAGCCCGGCGATCGCGCTCTGCACGTTGCCGTCCAGGGTCCAGTCGCTCGACCACGCAGGCTCCCAGTCGCCCTGCCACACGCCCTGGAGGGTCGGCGGCAGCAGGCCCGTGCTGGAGATGATGTTGTGTCGTCCCGCGTCGAAGGCCAGCCGGACCAGCGCGGGCGAACCCCGGTCGGCGAGCAGTTCCTCGACGGGACGCGACTCGACGATCGACTCCCCCAGCTCCAGTCCGACCGTGTCGAACAGGGCCGCGTGTTCGCGGGCGTGCGCGGCCAGCAGCCGTTCGGCATCGGCGGGCAGGGCGGACAGCGGCGGCCCGTGGGGCGCGGGCGGGAGGGCCGGTCTGCCCTCGTGCTCGACGGTGAGGCGCAGGAGCACGAGCAGCTCGGCCGCGTCGGCGAAGCGCAGGCGTTCCCCGTCGACCGTCGCCGTGCCACCCGTCCGGATCACGCGGGCCTCGGCACGGACCCCGCGGACACCGCCGGGGAAGGAGTCCAGGAAACTCATCGAATAGGTCAACCCGACCTCGTGGCCCGCCGCCGTGATCTCCGTCGGGCCTGTCCGATCGGGCACGGACTCCTCGCGGTGTGCCCGGACCGACCGCCGCACTCGGGAGGGCGGCACCCCGTCGCCCTCGGGAACGGTCAGCGCCACCACACCGGTCAGCCGCGCGTCGCCGAGGGCACGCAGCCGGAACACCACGACGTCGGCGTCTCGCGACACGAAGGTCCACCGGTCGAGTCCCGTCCACCGAGTGGTGGTCAGCCCGGATCGGAAGTCGACCTCGTGTCGAGGAGCCGCTGTTCGCGCCGCGGGTCGCGTGTCCACGGCCAGGGTGACGCCGGGTACGAGCGGATCGGTGAAGTGCGGCGGCCGATAGCCCTCCGCACGGGCGATCCGCTCCACCAGTTCGGCGGCCTGCCTGGGTCTGCCGCCCAGGATCAGCGACCGCAGCTCCGGCAGGACGGCCGCGGTGTCCGGCGGGTCACGCGGCGGATGCAGGGGCCGGAACAGCCGTTCGTGGGCGACGGTGACGCGATGTTCGCGTTCCGAGCCGAACATCGTGGCGCCGTGCACACCGTTTCCGCTGATCAGACCGCGATCCCATCGTTCGGCGCGCGTGCTTCCCGTGACGCCGCCGCGGGGCGGTTCGCTCGACGTCGACGGCTGTCGTCTCATGTTTCCTCCGACCACGCACGTCGCTGTGCCACGCCCGCATACCCGGCGCGGACTCCTCCCGGGGCAGCCTGGCCCGCGACGCGACGGCTGTCCATGCTCCGATCGCGTACGGCCGCCGGTCGACCGGTTCCGGCCGAGCCCGCAGGCATCCGCCGACCGCGATCGTCGGCGAGCGGACGCGGACCGGATCAGGTCCGTTCGTCAGGTGGCGGCGGTGCCTGGTAGGCATGGGAGCGTGGTCGATGTCGTCGTCGCGGGGGCCGGTCCGGCCGGGCTGGCGCTGGCCGCGGCCTGCGTGGACGCCGGTCTGTCGGTCACGGTGGTCGATCCGGCGCCGCATCGGCGGTGGCGTGCCACCTACGGTCTGTGGCGCGACGAGCTTCCCGGCCTGCCCGACCGTCTCGTGGCGGCCCGCGCACCCGGCGCCGCGGTCGTCGCAGGCATCCGACGTCGGCTGGACGACCGGGAGTACTGCGTGCTCGACGACGCCGCGCTGCGTGCCGAGCTGGCCCGGCCCGAGATCACGCTGCGGCGCGGGCGGGTGCACGGCGTCGACCATCATCGACACGGAACGCACGTCCGGCTGGCCGACGGGACGAGTCTGGCGGCCCGGCTGCTGGTCGACGCGGCGGGCGCCCGCCGCCGCACCGGGCGTCCCGTCACGGCCCAGACGGCCTACGGGCTCGTCCTGCCCGCCGAGGCCGCCCGGCCCTACCTCGGGGCCGACGAGGCGATGTTCATGGACTGGCGGGCCGCGGACCCCGCCGAGCGGACCGGCCTGCCGCCGAGCTTCTGCTACGCCGTGCCGGTGGGCGCCGGCGAGGTGCTGATCGAGGAGACCTGCCTCGCGGGCAGCCCTGCCGCCTCGCCGGGCGCACTGCGGCGGCGGCTGGCCGCCCGGCTGACCGGACACGGCGTCGACGCCGGGAGGGCGCTGCGGCGGGAACGGGTCTGGATCGACCTCGACCAGGTGCCCCGTGGACCCGGTCGGGTCCTGAGCTTCGGCGCGGCGGCCGGGCTCGGCCATCCCGCGACCGGTTACGGGCTTGCCGCCACGCTGCGCCTGGCCCCGACAGCGGCCCGCGCACTGGCGGCACGGCTCCGACACGGGCCGGCCCCCGCCGTCCGGGCCGCGCATCGCGCGATCTGGCCCGTTCAGGCGAGCGTCGTGCTCGCGCTGCGGCGCTATGGTCTGAAGGTGCTGCTCACGCTCGATCAGGAGGAGTGCGCCGCGTTCTTCGGCGCGTTCTTCGGACTGCCCCCGGAGCTGCGCGCCGCATACCTCTCCGGTCGGGAGGACGTGACGGGCACCGCGCGGGCGATGACCGCCCTGCTGTCGTCGGCATCGCCGCCGATCCGACGGCGGCTGATGGGCGGCGGGCGGCCGACTCCGGCGGGCCGTGCCGACCTCGTCGACCCGGCGCCACTCGGTGTGACCGAAGATACAACCGGGAAGGGAAGAACCTCTCGTCTCGGATCTCGCACAGGGGGGAGCATGACCAGGTGACCGCGCCGCCGCAGAACGTGCGCTTCGCCTTCCAGCCGCTGGTCAACCTCGCCACCGGCGGAATCGTCGCGCTTGAGGCCCTGCCCCGGCCGCACGGGGGCGAGATGCGCGAGCTGTTCCGTCAGGCGGTCGCGGCTCGCAGGCTCACCGAGCTCGACGTCGAACTCGCCGTGGGCGCGGCCTCGGCGGCGGCGGCGGGCGGTACCCGGCTGCCGCTGCACCTCAACGTGCTCGCCGGGACCGTCGCCTACGACCAGGAGCGCTTCGACCAGCTGGACGCGGCGCTGGCCGAGGGGGGCAGGCCGACCCATCAGGTGACGCTGGAGGTCGGAGCACCGTTCTACCGGCTGGACCACGAGGCCCTGTTACAGGGCCTCGCCAGGCTGCGAGACCGGGGCTATCGCCTGGCGCTCGACGGACTGGGCCAGGGTGACGCATCACTGCAGCTCGTCACCGCGGGCGCCGTCGACATGCTCAAGCTCGACGCCACGCTCACCGTCGACCTCGCCACCGTGCCGCAGCGTGCCGACTTCCTGGAGTCGATGGCGTTGTTCGCCGAACGGTCCGGCGTGCAGCTCGTCGCCCAGGGCGTCGAGAACGAGGACCAGCTCACCCGGCTGCGGGCCGGGGGCATCGCGCTCGTCCAGGGCGATCTGATCGCGCCCGCCTCCAGAAGGCCCATGTCGCAGCTGGCCGTGACCTCGGTGCTCTCGGAGCTGTCCCAGATCCAGGCGCCCCGCATCGCGGCCCGCTCGGCCGGGCCGCGGATCACCGACTTCCTCCAGCCCGCGGTGCCGCTGCCCACCACCGCGACGGCCGAAGAGGTGCGCGTCGTCTTCGCCGATCACCCCGACAGCACCAGCGTCGTGCTGCTCGACGCGACGGGCAGGCCGCATCGACTGGTGGACCGCAATCGCTTCCTGCTGGCCGTCACCGGCCCGTACGGACACGCGTTGCACGCCCGCCGGGAGGCACTGCGGCTCGCGGAGGAGCCGAAACTGGTCGGCACGCACAACACCGTGGTGGAGGCGCTGGACCTGGTCGCCGACTCCGGGCCGGACCAGATGTACGTCGACCTCGTGGTGGTCGACGAGGCCGGCCGCTGCCTCGGCGTCGTCCGCGCGGGCGACCTCTTCCGGGGCGTCGCCGAGCTGAAGGTCGAGCAGGCCGCCACGCTGAATCCGCTGACCCGACTGCCGGGCACCGACACGGTCGCCGCCGAGATCGATCAGCGTCTGCTGGACGGCGACGCCTTCACGGTGAGCTGGCTGGACATCGACGGCTTCAAGGGCGTGAACGACACCGTCGGCTTCGCGGCGGGCGACGAGCTGATCCGGTCGCTGGGCAGGCACCTGACCGACCTCGCCGCAGGCATGCCGGGAGTCCTCGTCGGGCACGTCGGCGGCGACGACTTCCTCGTGGTCTGCGACCTGGATCAGCTCATGCCGCTGGGCGCCGAGGTGCTGGACGCCCGGCGACAGGCCGAGGACGTGACCGTCAGCGTGTCGCTCGCCTCGCTGGTCTGCGCGCCGGGGACGGTGGCCGACCACTACGACGCCTCCCGCAGGCTGTCCCCGCTGAAGGCGCGGGCGAAGCGACTGCTCGGCACGAGCTGGGTGGTGGGCCGCTCCACCTCCGACCAGGTCGACGAGCTGCGCGGCACGGCACCGCCCACCGCCCCGCAGGGCACCACGCGCGCCCACCCGCCCCGCCGCCAGGCGACCGGCTGAGGGGCGGGTATGCGACGCCTGCAGCGAAGCAGGTGGCGTCACGGTCTTCACGCCTGCGGCCGCTCGGCGTGATATCGGGGTCGCATAAGCCGCCTGCCATGCGATCCGCTGAAGCTTCACGGTGCCGAGCAGCGGACCGGATCACGTCCCTTGCCGGGCGCGCGGACGATGCGACCCGGTGGGCGGTATGGGCGAACCTCGTGCCCGCTCGACTGGCTGAAGACCTTCGTCGGGCTTGAGGGACCGGCAGAACGAGAGTTCGTCTTCGAACCACTGATCGCCCCCGGTCTGCTGCAGACCGAGGCGTACGCGGAGACCGTCACGACAGACACACCCAGAGTGCGCGCTGACCACGGCGAACGGTTCGTGGGCCTCCGCACGGCACGAGCACCACGTCTCAGTGAAGGCGAACGTCTGCTCCACCTGCACGCTGTGACCGGAGAAGCAGCCCCGCGCCTGAAGGTCGGTACCCCGGAGGTGCGTCGGGATCAGCTCAGACATCTGGTGCGGACGGCGGACCTGCCCAATGTGACCACACAGGGTCTCCGCCCTGAGGACGGACCGCACACCGCGACGACCGGTCAGTTCGTCATCCTGGACTTCGAGGAGGCACGGTCGATCGCCTATGCCGAGCTGCACGACGGCTCCGTCCACGTTCAAGATCCCGACCAGGTGCACTCCTCTAACCTGGTGGCGGAGAACCCGCGGCATGTCGCGCTCGGCCCCACACCGTCATCCGCCTTGATCAGGTCGATGATCGAGGTTGAGTACGTCCGGAGGAGCGCGCCATGCACGCATCGACTCGACACGGCGGCGGCTGGCGGAAGTCCACTCGGAGCGCGAACAACGGCACCTGCGTCGAATCGGCCTGCACAGCCGACGCCCATGCCGTCCGCGACAGCACGTCACCTCGTAGCGGAAAGCCATGCCTGACGCCCGACCAGTCGGCTGACTTCTTCGCCTCCATCAAGGCGGGCCGCTTCGACGGACGTCGAGCAGACGGCGGGGCGAACTGTTCCCGAGCTCCTCGCCGACAGGAACGGACCCCGGACAGCATCACGGCCGGGCCCGATCGGGCCCGGCCGTGATGGATCGGCGACTCCCCCCGGAGTCGCCCTACCCCGAGACGGGGTCTTGTTCAGACCGTGAAGCCGAGCGCACGCAGCTGCTCACGGCCCTCGTCGGTGATCTTCTCCGGGCCCCACGGCGGCATCCACACCCAGTTGATGCGGACGTCGTCCACGAGGCCGCCGCCGGAGCCGCCGGTCAGCGCCGCCCTGGTCTGATCCTCGATGACGTCGGTCAGCGGACAGGCCGCCGACGTCAGCGTCATGTCCAGGGTCGCGACGTTGGACTCGTCGACGGTCACGCCGTACACCAGGCCGAGGTCGACGACGTTGATGCCCAGTTCGGGGTCGACCACGTCGCGCATGGCCTCTTCGATGTCCTCGATCTCCGGCTTGTCGGCCCGGGGCGCGGGCGGCTCGGGGAGTCCCTCGACCCCGCGCTGCACCTGCTCGGCCTCCTGGCCGGGGTTCTGGTCTGCCACGCTGGTCATGCTGTCCTCACCTCGTCGACGACGCGGCTCACCGCGTCCTTGAACGCCATCCAGCCCAGCAGCGCGCACTTGACCCGCGCCGGGTATCTCGCCACCCCGGCGAAGGCGATGCCGTCGCCGAGGACGTCCTCGTCGGGTTCCACCTTGCCACGTCCCTGCATCAGCTCCAGGAACGCCTCCGAGACCGCCAGCACCTCGGGCAGGGGCCTGCCGACGACCAGGTCGGTCAGCACCGAGGTCGAGGCCTGGCTGATCGAGCAGCCCTGACCAGCGTACGAGACGTCGAGGACGGTCGCGGCCGGGTCGTGCGCGGACAGGGCGACCCGCAGGGTGACCTCGTCCCCGCACATGGGGTTGACCTGGTGCGACTCGGCGTCGAACGGCTCCCGCAGGCCGTGGCCGTGCGGATTCTTGTAATGGTCGAGGATGATCTCCTGATACATCTGGTCCAGCTGCATGTCAGGCCACCCCCGCGGGCGACGTCATCCCGCCCGAGTCGACGCCGAAGAACCGGCGGGCCTCCCGGACGCCCGCCACCAGCGCGTCGACGTCGGAGAGGTCGTTGTACAGGTAGAAGCTGGCCCGCACGGAGGCGGGAACGGCCAGCCGCCGATGCAGCGGCCAGGCACAGTGATGTCCGACCCGCACCGCGATGCCGAGGCTGTCCAGCACCTGCCCGGCGTCGTGGGGGTGGATGTCCTCCACGGTGAACGAGACCGCCCCGCCCCGGTCGACGGTGTCGGTCGGACCGACGATCCGCACGCCCGGCACGTCGGCGAGGCCCGCCAGCGCGGCCTCCGTCAGCGTCCGCTCGTGATCGGCGACGCGGTCCATGCCGACCACCCGCAGATAGTCCACCGCGGCGCCCAGCGCCACCGCCTGCGAGGTCATCGGCACGCCCGCCTCGAACCGCTGCGGCGCCGGAGCGAAGGTCGAGGCCTCCATCCGGACGGTCTCGATCATCGAGCCGCCGGTGAGGAACGGCGGCAACGCCGCCAGCAGCGCCCTCCTGCCGTACAGGACGCCGACCCCGGACGGGCCGAGCATCTTGTGGCCGCTGAACACGGCGAAGTCCACGTCCAGCGCGCGCAGGTCGACTGCGGCGTGCGGCACGGACTGGCAGGCGTCGAGCACGGTCAGGGCGCCCACCCGACGAGACAGTGCCACCAGCTCCGCCACCGGATTGACCGTGCCCAGCACGTTGGACTGGTGAGTGAAGGCGACGACCCTGGTCCGCTCGGTGATCATCGTGTCGGCGTCGGAGAGGTCGAGCCTGCCCTCGTCGGTGACGCCGAACCACTTCAGCGTCGCGCCGGTCCTGGCGCAGAGCTGCTGCCAGGGCACGAGGTTGGCGTGGTGCTCCATCTCGGTCACCACGACCTCGTCGCCGGGGCCGAGGCGGAAGCGCTGCGCCTCCGGTCCCGCCGTCGCCGCGTTGCCCATCGCGTAGGCGACGAGGTTGACGCCCTCGGTGGCGTTCTTGGTGAACACCACCTCGTCGTCGCCGACGCCGACGAAGGCCGCGATGCGGGCCCTGGCCGACTCGTAGGCGTCGGTGGCCTCCTCCGCGAGCTGATGCGCGCCCCGGTGCACCGCCGCGTTGGAACTCTCCAGGAACGCCCGCTCCGCGTCGAGCACCTGACGGGGACGCTGCGAGGTGGCGCCCGAGTCGAGGTAGACCAGCGGCTTCCCGTCCCGCACCGTGCGGGCGAGGATCGGGAAGTCAGCCTTGATGCTCGCGATGTCCAGCGGTGTCGCCGTGGTCGCCATGGCCGCCGCCTCCTTCTGTGTCACGATCCTCGCCCGTCTCCCGCGCCTGCCGTTCCTGCCCTGCCGTGTTCTCGTCCTCCGCTCGCCGCGTTCGCCCGCGGCGGAGGACGAGGACGACGACATCAGACGGCGGCGGTCTCCTTGCTGCCGGTGAACCGCACGTAGCCGTCCCGCTCCAGCTGGTCGGCCAGCTCCGCGCCGCCCGACTCCACGATCCGGCCGCCCGCGAACACGTGCACGTGGTCGGGCGCGATGTGCTTGAGGATGCGGGTGTAGTGGGTGATCAGCAGTACACCCCGCTCGCCGCCCGCGGTGTAGCGGTTGACGCCGTCGGAGACGACCCGCAGCGCGTCGACGTCCAGGCCGGAGTCGGTCTCGTCGAGGATCGCGAACTTCGGCTTCAGCAGGTCGAGCTGGAGGATCTCGTGCCGCTTCTTCTCACCGCCGGAGAAGCCCTCGTTGACGCTGCGCTCGGCGAAGGACGGGTCGATGTCGAGGTCCGTCATCGCCTCCTTGACCTCCTTGACCCAGTGCCGGATCTTGGGGGCCTCGCCCCGGACCGCCGTGGCGGCCGAGCGCAGGAAGTTCGACATCGACACACCGGGGACCTCGACCGGGTACTGCATGGCCAGGAAGAGGCCTGCGCGTGCCCGCTCGTCGACGGACATCTCCAGCACCTCCTCGCCGTCCAGCAGCACCGAGCCCGAGGTGACCTCGTACTTCGGGTGGCCTGCGACGGCGTAGGCGAGGGTGGACTTGCCGGAGCCGTTCGGCCCCATGATCGCGTGAGTCTCGCCCGCACGCACCGTCAGGTCGACGCCCTTGAGGATCTCCTTGGGCTCGTCGTCGGTGGACACCGAGACGTGCAGATCCTTGATTTCCAGAGTGGCCATCGGTCTTCGTTCTCCTGGTCTCGCGGTGAAGTCTGGGAAGGGTCCGGGCAGGGCGCGAGGTCAGCCCGCGACCCGGACGGCCGGGTCGACGTGGACCCAGCCCTCGTTGATCTCGGCCGGGAACACCGCCACCGGATCGGTGGCGGGCAGACCGGTCGGCGCCCCGGTGCGCAGGTCGAAGCAGGAGCCGTGCAGCCAGCACTCCAGGGCGAGCCCGCCGCGCCGGGTGACCAGCTCTCCCTCGGAGAGCGCCACCTCGGCGTGGGAGCACACGTCGTGCAGGGCGTGCACCCGCTCACCGTCCTTCACCAGGACGACGGGGACGCCGTCGGCCTGCACCCGGACGGGCGTCCGCTCGGCCAGGCCCGCCACCTCGCACACCGGGGTCATCGTCATGTGCCGACCGCCGCCAGCTCGGCCTCGATCGCCGCCTCCAGCCGCTCGCGGACCTCCGGAACGCGAATCTTCTGGAGGATCTCGCCGAAGAAGCCCCGGACGACGAGCCTGCGGGCGATCTCGACCGGGATGCCCCTGGCCTGGAGGTAGAACAGCTGCTCGTCGTCGAACCGGCCCGTGGCGCTGGCGTGGCCCGCGCCCTGGATCTCCCCGGTCTCGATCTCCAGGTTGGGCACCGAGTCGGCGCGGGCGCCGTCGGTGAGGATCAGGTTGCGGTTCAGCTCGAAGGTCTCGGTCGCCTCCGCCGCCGCCCGGATCAGCACGTCGCCGATCCACACGGTGTGGGCGCCCTCGCCCTGCAACGCGCCCTTGTAGACCACGTTGCTGCGGCAGTTGGGCACCGCGTGGTCGACCAGCAGTCGGTGCTCCAGGTGCTGCTCGGCGTCCGCGAAGTACACCCCCAGCAGCTCCGCGTCGCCGCCCCGCTCCCGGTAGGTGACGGTGGAGGCGATGCGCACCAGGTCGCCGCCCAGTGTGATCGCGAAGTGCCGCAGGGTGGCGTCGCGGCCCAGCGCCGCGTGCTGCGCGCCGACGTGGACGGCGTCGGCCGCCCAGTCGTGCACGGCGACGACGACCAGCCGAGCGGAGTCGCCGACCACGATCTCCACGTTGTCGGCCAGCGCACCGGAGCCCCGGTAGTCGAGCACGACCGTGGCCTCGGCGAAGGCCTCGGCCCGCAGCTGCACGTGCCCGTAGGCGCTCCGGCCCTCGCCGGGGCCGGTCACCGTGACGGTGATCGGATCGGTGGGGCGCGCGTCCCGGGGGACGGTGACCACCGTGGCCTCGGCGAAGCCGGACCAGGCCTGCGCGGCCACCCGGTCGGCGGGCACACCGCCGTCGCCGAGACGGGAGTCGCCGCGGTCCACGGTCTCCACCGTCACCGGCGCCTCGGCCGTGACCTCGACGGTGATGCGGCCGTCGCCCGCCGCCGATCCGTCGTGCAGGCCCGCGAGCCTGCGCAGCGGCGTGAACCGCCAGTCCTCTTCGCGACCGCCGGGGACCTCGAAGGCGGCCACGTCGTAGGAGGTGAACCGCTCGCCCCTGGAGGACTGCGGGATCACCGGTCCGCCGTGCGAGTGGGCCTTGCCCGCGACGCCCGGCGTGACGTCCGTGGTGTGAGTAGGTGTCGCCATCTCAGCCGACGGCCCCTTCCATCTGCAGCTCGATCAGGCGGTTCAGTTCCAGCGCGTATTCCATGGGCAGCTCGCGCGCGATGGGCTCGACGAACCCGCGCACCACCATGGCCATCGCCTCGTCCTCGGTGAGACCGCGCGACATCAGGTAGAAGAGCTGATCGTCGCTGACCTTGGACACCGTCGCCTCGTGCCCCATCGCCACGTCGTCCTCGCGGACGTCGACGTAGGGATAGGTGTCGGAGCGGCTGATCGTGTCGACCAGCAGCGCGTCGCACTTGACGGTGGACTTGGAGTGGTGCGCGCCCTTGTTCACCCGCACCAGACCTCGGTAGGAGGTGCGTCCGCCGCCCCTGGCCACCGACTTGGAGACGATGGTGGAGGAGGTGTGCGGGGCGAGATGGGTCATCTTGGCGCCCGCGTCCTGGTGCTGGCCCTCGCCCGCGAAGGCGATCGAGAGCACCTCGCCCTTGGCGTGCTCCCCCATCAGGTAGACCGACGGGTACTTCATCGTGACCTTGGATCCGATGTTGCCGTCGATCCACTCCATGGTCGCGCCCTCTTCGGCCTTGGCGCGCTTGGTGACCAGGTTGTAGACGTTGTTCGACCAGTTCTGGATGGTCGTGTAGCGACAACGACCGCCCTTCTTCACGATGATCTCCACGACCGCGGAGTGCAGCGAGTCCGAGCTGTAGATCGGCGCCGTGCAGCCCTCGACGTAGTGCACGTAGGCACCCTCGTCGACGATGATCAGCGTCCGCTCGAACTGGCCCATGTTCTCGGTGTTGATCCGGAAGTAGGCCTGCAGCGGGATGTCCACGTGCACGCCCTTCGGCACGTAGATGAACGAGCCGCCAGACCAGACCGCCGCGTTGAGCGCGGAGAACTTGTTGTCCCCGGCGGGGATCACCGAGCCGAAGTACTCCTGGAACAGCTCGGGGTGCTCCCGCAGACCGGTGTCGGTGTCCAGGAAGATGACGCCCTGCTCCTCCAGGTCCTCCCGGATCTTGTGGTAGACGACCTCGGACTCGTACTGAGCCGCGACGCCCGCGACCAGACGCTGCTTCTCCGCCTCGGGGATGCCCAGCCGGTCATAGGTGTTCTTGATGTCGGCGGGCAGGTCCTCCCAGCTGGTGGCCTGCTTCTCCGTGGAGCGCACGAAGTACTTGATCTTGTCGAAGTCGATTCCGGAGAGGTCGGCGCCCCAGTTCGGCATCGGCTTGCGGTCGAACAGGCTCAGCCCCTTGAGCCGGGTCTGGAGCATCCAGTCCGGCTCGCTCTTCTTGGCCGAGATGTCCCGGACCACGTCCTCGTTCAGACCTCGGCGAGCGCTGGTGCCCGCGTCGTCGGAGTCGGCCCAGCCGTACTCGTAGTTGCCGAGAGTGGCCAGCGTCTCCTCCTGGGTCAGCGGCTGCTGGCCCGTTGCGGTCGGCGCAGTGGTGGGTGTTCGCTGCTCGGCAGCGGCAGTCATGCGGGTTCCCCTCCATCCGGATTCGGGGCGGTCTGAACTGGTGTCGCGGGAGCGGGCACCAGACGGGCGGTCGATCTGCCGGGGGATTCCGGCCGATCGCTGTGCTCCGCCGCTCGTTCGACGAGCGGAACGTGCGTGGTGCACGCCGCATCACCGCGAGCGATGGTGGCCAGTCGCTGAACGTGGGTGCCGAGCAGGTCGGCGAACAACGCCGTCTCGGCCTCGCAGAGCTGCGGGAACTCCGCCGCGACATGCGCCACGGGACAGTGATGCTGGCAGAGCTGCTCCCCCGACCCGACGCGGCGGGTCGAGGAAGCGTAACCCTCACGGGTGAGCGCCTCGGCGAGTGCTTCGGCGCGCGTCGCGGGGTCGGGCGCGGCGGACACCGCGCCCCGGTGCCGGTCGACCAGTTCGGCCACCCGTTGCCGGGCGAAGGCCGTCACGGCCTGTTCCCCGACGTGCTCGCCGAGGAACCGCAGCGCGGCGACCGCCAGGTCGTCGTAAGCGTGACCGAATCGGGTGCGTCCCGCCTCGGTGAGCAGGTAGAGCCGGGCGGGCCTGCCTCGGCCGCGCGGGCCGCGGGGAGCCTGCCTGGTGCAGGCCTGCCCGTCGGCGATCATCGCGTCGAGGTGCCGACGCACCGCCGCCTGCCCCAGGCCCAGTTCCTCGGCGATGGCGGCGGCGGTGGCGGGCCCGTGCTCGAGGAGCAGTCTGGCCACGGTGTGACGGGTTCGCCCCTCGGAGGAGGATGTGGCCGAGGCGGGGGCCGTCACCTGGGTCGACGCGGGCGACGTCTCCGAGGACTCGGGCCTGCCCGTCTCGGCGGCGATGTCGTCCGCCTCGCCGTGGACCGACCGTGCGTGCTGGACCGCGCCGGGCACCGGGATAGGGTGCTCGGCGTCGTTCGCAGCCCCAGCGGGCGACCCGACGAATTCCACAACGCGAATGTTACCTAATTCGTCCGGGCGATCAACCAGCAGGTCCGTCGGGGTGAGCGTCATCACGGCGGGGCGCACGCCACGCCTGCCCGCGTGCCGCACGAGGGCACATGAGCCTCTCCCGCCCTCCTTGCTCCCGCCCCTGGCGGCGCGGCGGCGAACCGACCCGTGATCGCGGACGATGTCGACCTCGAACGCCTCCGTCGGGAGCGAGCCCGGCCCCGGCACGCGACGCCGACGGCCCGTCACGCGGCGAACGGCCGCCGAATTCCCGACGCGCCGCGGAACTTGCCCCATCCGGCGTCCGCCGACACTCCGTCACGGCTACCCTTCTGCCCCGTGATGTCGGGCGAGGCGATCGGCGGTCAGGCGATCAGCAGTGGATCAGGCGACGAGGGGCAGGCGACCGATCCGCCGACGACGTCCGAGCCGGCCGCCGCGAAGGCGGGCAGGCACCGCGACCCGGACCCCGGCGGGGACGACGAGAACCCGGCCGACGTCGCGGAGGCCGACTCGACGAAGACCGACCGCCCCGCCGGACCGCCGGAAGCCCTGAACGCCGACGAGCATCGCAGCCTCGACGCGGTCCGCCGCTTCGGCACCGTCGCCGCCCTGCTGATGGCCGTCGGCGCGTTGGGCGCGGGCGCCGCGCCGGTGATCAACCCCGTCTCCGGAGTCCGCTTCCTCGGGCTGCTGTCGCGGATGCCCACGGTCGCCCTCGCGGTCACCTACACCGGAATGATCATGCTGGTGGCCTCGTGGCTGTGGCTGGGCAGACTCGCCAGACCCGGCCGCGAACGACTGCTGTCGCGCAGCCAGATGGACCGCACGCTGGTGATGTGGACGCTGCCCTTCGTCGTGGCGCCGCCGATGTTCAGCCGGGACGTCTACAGCTACCTGGCCCAGAGCGAGATCGCCGCGCGCGGCATGGACCCCTACGAGCTCGGCCCCGCCACCGCGCTCGGCGTCGACGACCCGTTGACCAGGGGCGTCACCAACATCTGGCGGGAGACCCCCGCTCCCTACCAGCCGCTGTTCCTGTTCCTGTCCCGAGGCATCACGGCCGTCGCCTCGGACAACGTCGTCGCGGGCATCCTGCTGCACCGCGTGCTCGCATTGGCGGGCTTCGCGCTGATCGTCTGGGCCCTGCCCCGGCTGGCCCGCCGCTGCGGCGTGCAGCCCGTCTACGCGCTCTGGCTCGGCGCGGCCAACCCGCTGCTGCTGTTCCACCTCGTCAGCGGCATCCACAACGAGGCGCTCATGATCGGCCTGATGATGGCGGGTCTGGAGATCGCCCTGGCTCGCTCGGTCTGGGCGGGCGCGGTGCTGATCTCGCTGGCGGCCATGATCAAGCTTCCCGCGGTGCTGGCCCTCGGCTTCCTCGGTGCGATCGTCGCCCGCCGCAAGGGCGGCCGCATTCCAGACCTGCTGCGTGTCGCCACCGCCTTCACCGCCGTGTTCGTCGCCGTCACGGTGGGGGTCTCGATGGGCAGCACGCTGGGCTTCGGCTGGATCGAGGCGCTGAGCGTGCCGGGCTCGGTGCGCAGCTGGCTGTCCCCGGTGACCGCCGTGAGCCAGACCAGCGCCGGACTGGGCATCCTGCTCGGCGTCGGCGACCACACGGACGCGGTGATCTCCCTGGCCAGGGCGATCGGCTACAGCCTCGCGGCGACGATCTGCGCCCGGCTGCTCTGGTCGGCCTTCCGCGGTCGGATCGAGCCGCTGGCCGGGCTCGGCGCGGGGCTCGGCTCGGTGGTCCTCCTCGGCCCCGTGCTGCACCCCTGGTATCTGCTTTGGGCCGCGATCCCGCTCGCCGCGTCGAGCACCCGGCTGCGATTCCGACTCACCGCCACCGCGTACTCCGCCGTGGTGGCGCTGTTGGTGGCCCCGACCGGCTCCGGATTCGACAGCCGCGTCTACGTGGTGGCGCAGGCCATGATCGCCGCGGTGGTGGTGTTCCTGCCTGCGATGTTCGCGATGCGCAAGCACGTTCCCCCGCGTGAGCCGCTGCTGCATCCGGCCGCGCCACCTCATTGAGCTAGTCTCCAGCGTCGTGACCACCACCGCCGACCAGCCCGCCGTCGAGGTCGAGAAGCTGGCCAAGCGGTTCCGCTCCACCGTGGCGATCGACGGACTGAGCCTGCGGCTCGACCGAGGTCGGGTGCTGGCGCTGCTGGGTCCCAACGGCGCGGGCAAGACCACCACCGTCGAGATCTGCGAAGGCTTCCAACGGCCCGATTCGGGCCGGGTGCGCGTGCTGGGCCTGGACCCGATCGCCGACGCGAACGCGCTCCGGCCGCGTGTCGGGGTGATGCCGCAGGGCGGCGGGGCGTATCCCGGCGTCCGCGCCGAGGAGATGCTGCGTCTGGTCGCCTCCTGCGCGGCGCGTCCGCTCGACGTCTCCTGGCTGTTGACGACCCTCGGGCTGGACAGCGCCCGGCGCACCCCGTTCAAACGGCTCTCCGGCGGCCAGCAGCAGCGTCTCTCCCTGGCGTGCGCGCTGGTCGGCAGGCCCGAGCTGGTGTTCCTCGACGAGCCGACGGCGGGACTGGACCCGCAGAGCAGGCACCTGGTGTGGGAGCTGATCGAGGCGCTGCGCTCCGACGGGGTCAGTGTGCTGCTCACCACACACCTGATGGACGAGGCCGAGCGGCTGGCCGACCGAGTGGTGATCGTGGACGGCGGTGCCGTCGTGGCCGAGGGCAGCCCCGCCGAGCTGACCAGCGAGGACGATCAGCGACTGCGTTTCCGATCACGCGCCGGGCTCGATCTGGCGCTGCTGACGACCGCGCTGCCCGACGGCTGCACCGCCCAGGAGATCAGCGCGGGCGAGTACGCCGTGTGCGGCAGGATCGACCCGCAGGTGGCCTCGACCGTGGCCGCGTGGTGCGCCCGCCATGAGGTGTTCGCCCAGGACATGCGGCTGGCCCGTCGCAGCCTGGAAGAGGTCTTCCTCGAACTGACCGGACGGGAACTTCGCTCGTGACCGAGACCGCCAGCCCCGCCGCCCGGTTCGCCCCGGGCAGCTTCCGCCCCGATCCGGGACGGGGAAACCTTCGTCGGATGCTGCTGGTCCAGGCGAGGACCGAGCTGATGCTGACCCTGCGGCACGGCGAGAACCTGCTGCTCACGCTGCTGATCCCGCTCGCGCTGCTCATCGGGCTGAGCACCCTGGAGGTCATCGAGCTCGACGAGCCGCGCATCGACGCGCTCGCCCCGCGCATCCTGGCGCTGGCGGTGATGTCGACGGCGTTCACCGGACAGGCCATCGCACTCGGCTTCGATCGCCGTTACGGCGTGCTCAAGCGGCTGGCCGCCACGGCGCTGCCCCGGTGGACACTGGTCTGCGGGCGGGTGCTGGCGACCTTCGGCGTGGTCGCCGTCCAACTCGTGGTGCTGGGCGCCGTCGCGCTGCTGCTGGGCTGGTCACCGACTCCGGCGGGCCTCGGCTACCTGCTGCTGCTCCTCGTGCTCGGCACCGTCGTCTTCGGCGCGCTCGGCGTGCTGCTCGGCGGCTCGCTGCGTGCCGAGGTGGTGCTGGCCCTGGCGAACACGGTCTGGTTCGCCCTGCTGCTGGCGGGCGGAGTCGTGGTGCCGCTGGACGTCCTGCCGGACGGAGTCGCCTCGGTCGTGGCCTGGCTCCCCTCGGCCGCCTTCGCCGAGGGGATGATCTCGGCCACGACCGCGGGCGCCGCTCCCGGCTGGCAGCCGATCGCCGTGCTCCTCGGCTGGGGTGTCGCGGCGGGTGCGCTGGCGATTCGCACCACCAGGCTCACCTAGCGTGACGTGCGGGGCGGCGTTCGGCCCGATTCGGGGCGGGTCATACGATGCATGCCGTGCCGCAGCGAGACGCCTCCTCCCGTGTGACCGATCGGCTTCCGAACGTCGGATCGCGGGTGATGCGGCTGCTCTTCCTGATCAACCTGATCTGTCAGACCGTCATCGCCGTCACCGGCTCGGTCGTCCGGGTGACCGGCTCCGGTCTGGGCTGCGATGCCTGGCCGGAATGTCATCCCGGCAGCATGGTGCCCGTGGCGCACCCGGAGATGGACGCCATCACCCAGTGGATCGAGTTCGGCAACCGGCTGCTGTCGGTCGGGATCGGCGCCGTCGCGCTGCTCTGTCTGCTCGGCGCGCTGGGGCTGCGGCCGCGCAGGCCGAGGGTGGTCCGTCTCGCCGCGATCACGCTGGCCGGGACGCTGCTCCAGGCGCTCATCGGCGGCATCACTGTCTGGATGGACCTGACCTGGTGGACCGTGGCGACGCACCTGCTCGTGTCGATGTGCCTGGTGTGGACGGCCGTCATCATGCTGCGTTCCGCGAACGAGGGTGATCGGGAGCCGCGCAGGCTGGTTCCCGCCGCGATCCAGCACCTCGCGGGCGTCGCCACCGGAGTCCTCGCCGCACTGATCATCATGGGCACGCTGGTCACGGCGGCGGGCCCGCACGCGGGCGACCCGAACACGCCCCGCCTCGATCTGCCGATCGACGTGCTGGCGCAGGTGCACGCCGAGCTGCTGTTCCTCTTCCTCGGCATGCTCATCGCCCTGGCCTTCATCTTCCGTGCCGTGGAAGCGCCCGCGCGGGCGTGGCGCGGCTACTGGTGGCTGCTCGGCGTCGTGCTGGCACAGGGCGCGATCGGCATGGTCCAGTACTGGACCGGGGTGCCCGAGGTGCTGGTCACGCTGCACGTCCTCGGCGCCGCACTCGTCGTGGTGGCCTGTGCCTGGCTCTGGACGACTCTGCGCGACCGCGGCCCGGCACCCGCCGCGTTCGACGCGGCCCGCCCGAACCGGAAGCCGACCGGCCGTCGCGGCGAGTTCGCGTCCACCGGCTGACCGCCTCGTCGGTCGCCTCGGGCCGGCCGCCCGTTCAGCGTCGGGTACGGCGCTCGGCCTCCCAGCGAGTCCACAGCTCCGGCAGCTGGTCGGTGAGCCAGTCGTAGAACTCACTGACCTCGCGGAGGCGCGCTGCCCGCTGCGAATTGCCCGACAGCAGCCGCAGCCCCTCCTTGGTGAGGTCACGGGCGCGGGCGACGCGGTCGAAACGGTCTTGGACGAAGCCCGGCCAGCGATGTTCCTCCAGCCGGTAGAGGGCCGCCTCCCTGCCTCGGCGAGTCGTCTTGCTCACCAGACCGGCGCGGGCGAGCAGTCGGATGTTGGTGCTCACCGAGCCGCTGCTGGCGTCCACCGCGGCGGCCAGTTCGGCGGCCGTGCGCTCCGGCGGGTCGCAGATCAGCAGGTAGCCGAGGATGCGGCCCGCGATCAGGGGCATCCCCTCTTCGACGTAGAAGGCCGCCACCCGCTCGATCCAGTTCGCCGCCGGAGTGGAGTACGTTCCGCGCTCGGTCATCGACTGCTCCCTCGACTGGGATCAACTTCATTTTACACTGAAGTAACCGTAGTACCTGAATGATCGACTGACAAGCGCGCGAAGGATACGACCCGATCCCGACATCGGATCGGCGGCCGAGAGGGCGACGGAGACGGCGGCCTGCTCGTGACGGCTCGACTCGCTCACGTCGACTCGGCTCGCGGCGGCAGGGATCCGGCGGGTCGGTTCGCGGCGGCAGGGCACGGGTGCGGCGCCACGGCGAGAGCGCACGGGACCGGATACGGCCCGCGTCGCCACGTGAGCCTCCCCGAGGCGACGGCGAGCGCGACCCACGCGAAGGGGTCGCACCCCCGCTGTGAGCGGGCGGAATCCGGCATGAGGGGCGGTCCCACGCGGACAGCGCCGCGATCATCGGCGCCGGCGGGCGAGGGACGGTCAGCCGGCGCGCAGCCGAGCGGCCACGGCGGCGGCGAGTCGTCGCCGCGCCGAGGCGTCGGTCAACCGCAGGCCGAGCAGCGGCTCGCTCAGCTCCAGCTCCAGCACGAGCGGGCTGCCGGTGTCGTCGGCGATCAGGTCCACCCTGGCGTAGAGGAGATCCTGGCGACGCAGCCGTAGCAGTCTGGCCGCGGCGCCGAGAGCGGACTCGGCCACGGCGCGGTGCGCGTCGCCTGCCCGTGCGGGCCGCACGACCTCGGCGTCGGCCAGCGAAGCCCGAGCCCGGGCCGGTCCGCCGTCGAGCATCGCGGGCTTGTGGAACGCGTGGGAGAAGACCCCGGCGAAGAACACCAGCGCGGTCTCCCCCTCGGTGTCCACGCTGGCCTGATACGGCTGGAGCAGCGCCGTCGCGCCCGAGGCGTGCAGGGCGGCCAGGTGTGCGGCGGCCTCGGCGCGGCGGTCGGGGGTGAAGCGGCCGACTTCGACCGAGCCCGCGCCGACCGTGGGTTTGATCACGAACTCCGTCGCGGGCCAGGCAGGCCGCTCGCCGGGCGGGACCACGCTGCCCGGCACCACCGCGACCCCGGCCTCGGCCAGGGCGACGAGATAGCGCTTGTCGGTGTTCCACCGGACCACCGAGGCCGGGTTGGCCAGTCGGGGCAGCGAGTCGCACCAGGCGAGGAACTCGTCGAGCCTGCGCATGTAGTCCCAGGGCGACCGGAGCAGCACCAGGTCGGCGGCGGCGAAGTCGATGTCGGTGTCGTCCCAGGGCGCCCAGCTCGCCGAGATGCCCTGCTCGGCGAACGCCGCGACGAGTTCGATGTCGTCGGCGTAGCCGCCGGGCAGCTCCTGGCACGTCGCCAGCAGGACGAGCGGACGGGCGGTCACCGGACCCGCCTGCCCGCCATTCTGCGCCGGTGGGCGGGGCCGATCGTCAGGGCTTCGGTGGTGTCCCGGTCCCACTCCGAGGGGATCAGGCCCTCGACCTGCTCACACAGTGCGGCGCCGGTGGCGACGTCGGCCACGATGACGTCGCCCAGTGCTCCGTCCTCCCCGACGAGGGTGACCCGCGCGCCCTTCTGCCCGAGGTAGGCGACCACGGCGCGTGCCGTCGTGCCGTGATCGGCGAGGAACCGACGGGCCGACGACACGGCGGCGGACGGCACGACGGGGGTCTGCGTCGGCTGCTCAGACATGTCTTGAGCCTAGGCTGCGGGGAGGGGACGAGCCGAGCCGGCTTGATCCGGATCACATCCGGCGGCGGAACGGGTCGGCCCGACGGGCATTCCGAGGCTTCGGTCCGCTCTCGGCCGAGTCGGCGACCGTCATGGCGCAGCCCGAGGCGGCGCACGGCGACCGTCTCCTCTTCAGGGGAGCGATCGAGGACGCCGGCAGCCGCCCCGGTGGGGAAGGGCGTCCGCCGCCGACCTCCGAAGGGCCGCGGGAGGCTCGCGGCAGGCGCCGCACCCGCGAGGTGACCGGTCCTGAAACCGGCGAGAAGACCGCGGCGGCCGTGTCGACGGCCCGCATGGTCCCTTCAGGCGGACGCGGGCGGTCGTCGGGGCACCGGAAGCCGCGAGTCGGACGATCCAGGACTTTAGCAAGGCGAACGGTTTAAGGTCGTCGCATGAGCCAGCAACCCACTCCCCCGCTGACCGGACTGGTCGACGAGTACCTCGACTGGTACTACGACCGCCATCCCGTGCACGCCGCCACGCTGGGCTCCGAGGCCCACCGTCACACGCTCGGCGACTTCTCCGCCTCGGCGCTACAGTCGGTCGAGGCCGAGCAGGCGCGGTGGCTGCGTCGCTTCGAGCAGATCGACGCCGCGGGGCTGACCGTGGACGACACGGTCGACCGAGACCTCCTGATCGCCACGCTGCGCGGCGGCGCGATCCACGCGCGGTGGCCGTCGTGGCGCCGCGATCCGTCCGTCTACACCGGACCGATCTTCACCAGTCTGTTCCTCACCTTCCTGCGCGGCGGTGCCCCCGAGTCCGAACTGGTGGCCTCCGCCTGCGGCAGACTCGCCGAGGTGCCCGCCGTGCTGGCGGCCTGCCGAGCCAACCTCGACCCGGAGCTGGCCGCGCCCTTACTGGTCGGCCGTGCCCTCGATCAGGCCCGCACCGGCCGGGAGTTCCTGACCTCCGCACTGCCCGCGATGGTGACCGATCCGGGACTACGGGCGCGGCTGGCCGAGGCCGCCGTGCCCGCCGCCGAGGCCTTCGACACCCTCGTCGCCTTCCTCACCGAGTTCGCCGAGCGTGCCAGGGGCGACTGGCGTATGGGCGAGCAGAGCTACTCCGCCCTGCTGCTGGACAAGGAACTGCTCGGCTATGACACGGCGGAGCTGCACCGCCGCGGACTGGCCGCGCACGCCGCCCTCGAAGAGGAGATGCGCGAGGCAGCGCGGCGGGTGCCCGGCGGCTCCTCGGACTGGCGGGCGGTGATGGAACGGCTCCAGGACGACTATCCGCCCACGCTGGAGGCGATGCGGGCGGAGTACGCGGCCGAGACCGAGCGGGCTCGGCGCTTCCTCGTCGAACGCGAACTGGTGTCCTTCGCGGACGGCGAGCACTGCGAGGTCCTGCCCTCGCCTGCCTTCCAGCGGCCGATCCTCTCGGTGGCCTACTACATGGCTCCACCGCCGCTGACCACCTCCCGGCTCGGACACTTCTTCGTGCCGCACACGCCGGACGACTTCACCGAGGAGCAGGTGCGGCAACGGCTGAAGACCAACGCCAGGGCCCAGATGCCGACCATCGCGGTCCACGAGGCCTATCCCGGTCACCACTGGCATCTCTCCTGGGCGGCGGGCGGCCCGCGCCGGGTGCGCAAGACGTTCCGCACGTCCTACTTCAGCGAGGGCTGGGCGCTCTACGTCGAGACGATGATGCGGGAGCAGGGTTACTTCGCCGACCCGGCGCATGAACTCGGACACCTGGAGGCCCGGCTCTTCCGCGCGGCGCGCATCGTGGTCGACACCGCGCTGCACACCGGCGAGATGGAGATCGCCGAGGCCGAGAGGTTCCTGTCCACCAAGGCCGCGTTGACGCCGGGCACGGCCGTCGGCGAGGTACGCCGGTACTGCTCCTGGCCGACCCAGGCCCCGTCCTACCTCACCGGCTGCCTGGAGATCGAGTCGATCCGCGCCGACTATCTCGCCGCCGGGCGGGGCTCGCTGCGCGAGTTCCACGACACCGTCGCGGGCTCCGGCGCGCTGCCGCTGGGTCTGGCGCGGCGCGTGGCGTTGGAGAGCTGAGCCGACGAAACGGAGTCGATCGGGTGCGCCGACGCACGGAGGGTCGCGCCGCACCGAAGATCGGAGTTGGATGGGCCGGGCGGAGCGAGCCACCTCCGTCCGGCCCGCCGCGGCAGCGCCCACCGGCGCCGAGCCGGCGGGGACGACGAGTGAACGGGAGAGACACGATGCGGGCGATCCAGGTTGCGGCGCCGGGTGGGCCGGAGACGCTGGCCTACGTCGAACTGCCGGACCCCACTCCGGGGCCGGGCGAGGTGGTGGTGGCCAGTGCCGCCGCCGGAGTGAACTTCATCGACACCTATCAGCGGTCCGGGGTCTATCCGGTGTCCTACCCCTTCATCCCCGGCCAGGAGGGCGCGGGCCGGGTGGTCGAGGTCGGCGAGGGCGTGACCGCGTTCGCGGTGGGCGACCGAGTGGCCTGGGGACAGGGCGGCAGCGGCTATGCCGAACGGGTCGCCGTACCCGCCGCGAATCTGGTGGCGCTGCCCGAGGGGATCGACGAGCGCACGGCCGCCGCGTTGATGCTGCAGGGCCTCACCGCGCATTACCTGGCGGTGTCCACCCATCCGATCGCCTCGGGCGAGACGGTGTTGATCCACGCGGCGGCGGGCGGACTCGGCCTGCTGCTGACCCAGCTCGCCGCCACGCGCGGAGCCAGGGTGATCGCCACGGTGTCCACCGCGGAGAAGGAGGCGCTGGCCAGGGAGGCGGGCGCCGCCGAGGTGATCCGCTACACCGAGACCGACTTCGTGGCGGGCGTCCATGAGCTGACCGACGGCGCGGGCGTGGACGTGGTCTACGACGGCGTCGGCAAGGACACCTTCGACGGCGGCCTGAAGGTGCTGCGGCGCCGGGGCCTGATGGTGCTGCTCGGCGGATCGAGCGGCCAGGTGCCGCCCGTGGACCTGCAACGCCTCAACTCCAGTGGCGGCCTGTACGTGACCCGACCTTCGCTCGTGCACTACCTGGCCGCGCCGGGCGAACTGGCCTGGCGCGCGGGCGAGCTGTTCGACGCGGTGCTGGCGGGCTCGCTGCGCGTCCGCGTCGGCCACGAGTACCCGTTGGCCGACGCGGCGGCGGCGCACACCGCGCTGGCGAGCCGGGGCACCACCGGGAAACTGCTCCTGCTGCCCTGACGCCGGACATGCGACGACCCCGCCGATCCACCGGACCGGCGGGGTCGTTCGCGGTTCGATCGTGCCCGGCACGCCTCAGGCGGCGGGCTCGGTCTCCACGACGTCGACGACGAAGATCAGCGTCTCGCCTGCCAGCTGATGGTTGCTCTCCTCCGACGTACCGTAGGCCAGCTCCGGCGGGATGATCAGCAGGTTGCGGCTGCCGGTCGTCAGACCGACGAGGCCCTCGTTCCAGCCCTGGATGACCTGAGCCTGACCGACGTTCTCCACGGCGAAGGGCTCGCCGCGCTGGTAGGACGAGTCCGCGATCTCGCCGGTGGACGCCAGCGTGAGCTGGTAGTCCATCAGCGCCGTGTCGCCCTCGGCCACGGCGGGCTCCTCACCCGGCTCCAGCTCCGCGACGATCAGCTCGGCGGGGGCACCGCACGGCTCGGTCAGCGTCACCTCCGGGGCCTCGCCGAACGCCCCGGCGACCTCGACGTCGTCGACGGTGCACGGCGGCAGGTCGGCGGCGGCGTCGGTGGAGTCCTCGGGGACCACTCTCGTCGTCGGAGTCTGGACGTCGTCGGTGCGCTCGGGGTCGGCAGGCTCCTCCGCCGAGGTACAGGCGGCCACCATGACCAGGGACACCAGGGAAAGCCCGATCGGGGCAAGTCTGCGCATGGTCGGACACTCTAACGTTCTTGCTCGCCCGTCGTCGGTGCCCGGCCGACGGAGCGTGGCGCACCGCGCCTGATCCGCCGTTCGCGGCGAGGGCTCGGTACGGCGGGTCGGACGTCGGCACCGCACCGGCAGCGGAGAACGCGGGCCTCCGCCGAGGACGTGACCTCGCGGAATCGCCCTCGGGCCACACGGTCGTACGGAATCCGGCGCGGCGGTCGGGCAGACGACGAGATGATCGACGGAGTAGAAGGCGGCCGATCGAATCCGCGGAGTCCGCCTTTGCGGAACCCCGACGACGGAGCGGGGCGTCGACCGGATGTTCTCGGTCCGGCGCCGGTTCCGCTCGCTCGCACTCGAGGGACCGGTGATCCGAGCCGTACTCGGAACGCAGTCGGTCCCGATCCGGAGGGGCGGCGGTTCGATCCCGATGGCTCCGGACCTCGCTTCGACCGCGGCGCCGCCTGGATCAGGGCGACGAGCGTCGGGCTCGGATCACAGGACGAGTCGGCCGCGCGGCTCCGACTCGTCCCCCCTCAGTCCCGGCGGTACAGGGCCGTCAGCGTCGCGTCGAGCTCCTCGGCCGTCGCCGCGTCGGCCACGCCGCCGGGGAAGCCGCGCAGCAGCCCGCCGCCTCGGTCGATCACCGCGATCAACGGCGGCTCCTCTGCCGCGTAGTGCCGCGCGGCCGTGTGATCGGCGTCCATCGCGACGGGATAGGGCACCTCGTGGTCGACGAGGAAGTCCATGACGGCGTCGGACTCGTCGCGCCCCGCGATCCCGAGGAAGGTCACCGCGTCGCCGTGGGCCGCCGTCAGGTCCGACAACGTCCGCTGCTGATCGGCGCAGGTCGCGCACCACGAGCTGAAGAAGACCAGCACCACGGGACGCTCGGCCCACAACTCCGCCAGACTCACTCGGGTGCCGTCGAGCAGGGCCAACGCGAGGTCGGGCGCGGCGGGCGCCGAGACGGGCTCCGCATAGTCGACGTCCTGCGCGACAGGGCCGGGCAGCCGCTCGCCGCCGCCGGGCGGGCCGTCCGTCCACGCCGCCCGCGCGTCACAAGCCGAGGCGGCGACCAGCGCGGCGACCAGCATGACGAGGAGGCGGTCTGCCCGTCGGGGGCGGCTGATCGGCGGACCGCCGTCCGCCGGGGTGGCAGCGGGGCCGGTGACGGCGGCCGTACGGCGCGCCGACCGTGCTCGGATCGATCGATCGATCGGCGATCTCACGGGGTGCGTCCTCTCTGCGTCGAGGGGCGGGCGTCCGATTCGGCCGGTCCGAGCGGACCACGGACCGGTCCGGACGTCGGAGCCTCAGGGAATCGGGGCACGCCGACCGTCGGGCGGGGCCGTCATCTGATGCGGGCGGAGATCCGCACCCCCGCCGCGTCGTACCCGGATCACGCGACGCGTCACGGCAGTGCCGTGGTCCACTGGTCGTCCTCGGCGGCGGTCAGCGGCAGCGGTTCGCGGTCGGCGACGGCGAGCCGGTAGCCGCTCGACGGCGGCGCGGTCACCGTCATCGTCACCTCGCAGAAGGTGGGCCTGCGGGGTGCGACGTCCTCGTCCAGTGCGGCGTCCAGCTCCGCCGCCATCGCCGTGACGGCGCGCCCCGCGGGCAGCTCTCCCTCGGCCAGCAGCCGATCGTCCTCGTCGAGGAGCCGGTACGGGGCGGTCGCGTGCAGGTCGGCCATCGACGCCGTCCCCGAGCACTCGGCGCCGGGCACCCGGAACACGCCGTCACGCAGCAGCACCCGCACCGTCAGTTCCACACCCGCGGCCGGCTCCGACCTTCCCGAGGTGCCCGGATCGTCCCCGGACCCGCATCCGACGACGGCGCCGAGTGCAAGCAGGAGGACGGGAAGCCGGGCCGGGCGACGACAGGCCGGACCCGGCCTGCCCGCGTCCCGGCGGCGGAGCGGTCCGTCAGCACGGCTCACCGGGCGCGGATCACCCGACAGCGCGCGGTCTGACTCTGCTCAGGATCGCTCTCGGACACCGCGGTGAGCGTGACCTCGGCGGTCCGGTCGGCGTCCCGCTCGGCGATCGCGAGCACCGGAACGTCGACGGTCTCCCCCGGTACGGCCGAGGTCAGCTCGCTGGGCAGGTGCACCGACCAGCCGACGCTCCCGACGTCCGCGCCGAGCCGGTAGACGTCCCCGCCGTGCTCGGCCGCCGCCTCGCCGGTGTTGCGCAGCGGGAACGAGCAGCGGGCGATCCCGTCCTCGGCGTGTGCGGCACGCGACGGCCGCAGGGAGAGCCCCCTGCGGTGTGGGCCGTCCCCGTCCAGCGATCGCACGGCGACGGTGTAAGACAGCACGCCGTCGTCGTCGCGGTGCAGGTCGAGAACGTAGAAGTGCAGCCGGTTGGCCTCGTCGACGTGCTCGGCGAGGCTGCCGGACCCGGTGCCCGCCTTGAACAGCGCGTCGGCGAGCTGACGGGGATCGCCGACCGTGACCATCGCGGGCGTGCCGTCGGGGCGGTAGAAGTCCACCAACCCGATGTCCTCGGGTTCGGCGTCGACGACCCAGATGAAGGGGGCCCGATCCTGGTCCTTCGTCTTGGCCAGCAGCACACCGCTGTCCGGGGCGAAGGAGTCGCTGCCCATCCGGTCGACGACCTCCAGCGTGTAGTTCTGGTAGCCGCCGCCGTCGCACAGCGGGTCGGCCCGCTGATCGCAGGGCGGTGCCAGGTCACCATCGGGAAGCACCACGTTCAGCCCGGTCACCGCCTTGCCGGTGGGCTCGACGGCGCGCGCGGTGACCTCCGCCAGGATCAGGCCGTCCTCGGCGAGGTCGTCCTCGGTGACGCGCAGCACCTCGGACTCGTCGATCAGGCCGAGTTGAAGCTTGTTGCGCAGCATGTGGTGAGCGCCCATGGCGCTGCCCGCGGTCGGCGGGATCAGCCATCGGGTGTGGGTGCCGCCGGGACCGTTGAAGGTTCCTCGACTCATCATGTCCCACAGTCCGCTGTAGGACCGGATCGGCGGATCGGCGAAGGGGTTGTTGTAGTTGTCGCCGATGCCCAGGATGTGGCTCAGCTCGTGGGCGTAGACACCCTGCCCGGAGCTCTCCGCCTGCGTCGACGAGCCCGCCCTGGCGTTGGGCCAGATGCCCGCCGCCGCCCGCCACGAGGTCCAGTCGACGTAGCGGGTGTCCGACCAGTTGGGCATATCCGGGTCCGGCGGCCCGAACTCGTCGGGGACGTCCTCGCGGTCCTCGAACATCATCTCGCCGAACTCCTGCCAGGTGGACGACTCGTCCTGGCCCGCGCTGAGGAAGAAGACGAAGTCGAACTCCTCGGAGACCTGCTCCCCCACGTCGGCCCGCCAGGCGGCGCCCGCGTCGGTCCGCAGGTCGCGGTCACAGCGGTGGCCGCCCGGGCAGAACTCGGGACCCTGCATGTCGATGCCGTACTCGAAGGACTGCCCCGGCAGCCGGTAGGGCCCGAACCCGGTCAGCTCCACGCCGAACCGGCCTCGGGAGTCCTCCATCCAGTACTCGTTGATCGTGTGCCCCCGATTCAGCTCGCCGGGGACGTTGAGGAAGGCCTCGTAGAACTCGGCGACCTCCGCGCGCGGGACGTCGGCGGCGAGCGCGTCCGGGTTGCCGAACACCGTCGACCCGGCGGGCTGGGTGACCACGAAGTCCTGGTCGGGGTAGTCGGCGAGGACGAGCGCACCCCGAAAGGTCTGCTCGGTCGGTGTCAGCGACGGATCTGCCCACGTGGTACCGGGCACCGGCCGGTAGTCCTCCCAGGTCATGTCCTCCGGGTTGACCCAGCTCCGCGGGTCGATCGGCTCGATCCCGACCAATCCCGCCGTTCCGACGTCGTCGACGGCCGTCGCCTGGGCGGCCGGAGCCGCCGAGGAGGCCAGCAGGGCCGCCATGGTGGTCACGACCACCGCCCGTCGTCCGGTCTCGAGATGCCGCACACGCATGGAAGACCTCCACCTGCCCGGCGCGCGACCCCGGCGCGGGCCGCCGAGGTGAGATCCGGGTGAGTAGCCAGTCACAGGCTAGGCAGCGTCGCAGCCGGATTCTGCGGCCAGACGGGGGAACCTTTAGTCACGCTAAGTTCCGATGGACCGGCGGTGACCCTCCGAGCGCGTTCGCCGCCGCGGACCGCCCCGCCGCGTGGAGTCGGGCGCCGAGACCGAACGCCGAGACGAGCGGGCGACCGCGGGGAGAGCTCGAACTCACCGGCACACCGAGCATCACTATGATCATCGACGCATTCATGACCGATTAATCCAATGATGAATAAAGGAGAGAAGTCGATGAGAGCACGAACGCTGGGTCTCCTGGCGGGGACGACGGCGGCCGTAGGGCTGGGGGCCGCCGTGAGCCAGGGCCGCCGCATCCGACGGGAGGTCCCCCGCCTGCCGGAGGCCGCCGGTCCGCGCCGAGGACGCGCACCGGGCGCGGGCCCGCCCCTGCGGATGGCCCTGCTCGGCGACTCCACCGGGGCAGGCGTCGGCGTGGCGGACATCCGAGACTCACTCGCGCCGAGACTCGCCGAATCGATCGCCGCCCGCACGGGTCGCGACGTCCACTGGCGGCTCGCGGCCCGCTTGGGCGCCACGGCCCGCCTGGCACACGCCGAACTGCTCCCCGAGCTGGACGACCCCGGATGGCGACCGGACCTGGTGGTGCTCGCCCTCGGCGTCAACGACGTCACCGCCCTCCGCTCGCCCGCGACCTGGCGGCGCGACATCACGGCGCTGGTCGACGACGTGCGGCGGCGGCTCGGTGACGTGCCGCTGCTGGCGACGGGAATCCCGCCGTTCAGCAGGTTCCCCGCCCTGCCACAGCCGCTGCGGACGTTACTGGCCGCCTACGCCGGACTGCTGGACCGGGGATACGCCGCGGCGATCCGATCGGCCGAGGGGCACCACATCCGCGTCACGCCCGCGGTGATCACCGGAGCGGGGTTCTTCGCCGCCGACGGCTTCCACCCCTCGGTCGTCGGCGTACACAGGTGGGCCGAACTCCTGGCCGACGCCGCCGCCGCCCGGTGGGCGTGGAACCCCGCCCCCGACGAACCGGGCGAGCCGGTCGCGACTCAGAAGGCGAACGTCCAGCCGAAGGCAGGCCAGCCGATCACCGAGTCGACGGCGAGTCCGACGAACAACGCCATCAGATAGGTGTTGGACAGGTGGAACAGGCGCATCGGCCGCACCTCGACGCCACGCCGCACACCGAGGTGCAGCCGATGAGCCGAGATCAGGAACCACGCGCCCGCCACGACGGCCAGCACGAGATAGATCCAGCTCGCCGCGGGAACCAGAAGCAGGGTCCAGACGACCATCACCCAGCTGAAGACCACGATCTGGCGGGACACGTACTCCGCAGGCGCCACGGCGGGCAGCATCGGCACGCCCGCCCGCTTGTAGTCCTCACGGAAGCGCATCGCCAGCGCCCAGGTGTGCGGCGGCGTCCAGAAGAAGATGACGCCGAACATCACCAGGGCAGGCCACTCCACCGTGCCCGTGACGGCCGACCAGCCGATCACCACCGGCATGCAGCCCGCCGCGCCGCCCCAGATGATGTTCTGCGCCGTACGGCGCTTCAGCACCATCGTGTACACCAGGACGTAGAACAGGATCGTGGCCACGGCGAGCACGGCGGCCAGCAGGTTCGTGGTGAGCCACAGGAAGCCGAACGAGCCGAGGCCGAGCGTGACGGCGAAGATCAGCGCATTGCGCGGCGACACCTGAGACCGCACCAGCGGCCGGGTGCTCGTGCGCTTCATCACGGCGTCGATGTCCGCGTCGATGACGCAGTTCAAGGCGTTCGCGCTGGCGGCGGCCATCGTGCCGCCGACCAGGGTCGCCAGCACCAGCCACAACGACGGCACACCGCGCTGGGCCAGCAGCATCGCCGGGATCGTGGTGACGAGGAGCTGCTCGACGACCCTCGGCTTGGTGAGCGCGACGTAGGCCCGCAGCACGGACCCGATCGACCGGGTCGGATTCTCGGTGGCGACGGTGCTCACCGGGTGACTCCCGCAGTGCTCGCCGACGACATGGAGACTCCTTAGCAGCGTGGTTCGCGGCCCTGGACAACCGGGCCGCTCGAATGGTAGCCGCGCTACCTGATCGCCCCGCCCACCGGGTTGGCTCCCGCACCGACGCGACGTCCTGAACTGGCATTCCGCTTCCCCCGGCCCGACCGAGCGGCCGGCGGAGACGGCGGCGACCGCACCACGCTCGAGATCAGCGAGCACGGCGGACGAAGACCGGGAGACACCCGGAGCACACGCGAGGAGGACGCCGTCGAGGGCAGAACCTCGGACGATCGTGACCAAGACCGCCACGGCGGGCCCGGCACGGCATCCTGCGTTCGCGTCCAGCCCGACTAGGCTGGTCGGCGGACGAAGGGCTGCGTGAGCGGAGGCAGGATTCCCAGGAAGTGCTGAGGTACTCGGGTGGCCTCCGGTACAGCCCGCTTGACGAGCGAAACAGGAGCAGATTCCTTGTCCGTGAGCGACGATCTGAGCCGCCTGACCACGCCCCAGCTGCCCGCCGACTGGACGGAGGCGGACCGGCGCGCGGTCGACACCGTTCGAGTGCTGGCCGCCGATGCGGTGCAGCGCACGGGGAACGGGCATCCCGGCACCGCGATGAGCCTGGCACCGGTCGCCTACGCGCTCTTCCAGCGCGTGATGCGTCACGATCCGTCCGATGCGGACTGGATCGGCCGGGACCGCTTCGTGCTGTCCGCGGGCCACAGCAGCCTGACCCTCTACATCCAGCTCTTCCTGTCCGGTTACGGACTGGAGCTGGACGACCTGAAGGCACTCCGCAAGTGGGGGTCCCACACGCCGGGGCACCCCGAGCACCGGCACACCCCCGGGGTCGAGATCACCACCGGGCCGTTGGGACAGGGACTGGCCTCCGCGGTCGGCATGGCGATGGCCGCCCGCCGGGAACGCGGTCTGTTCGACCCGACGCCCGAGGTCGGACAGAGCCCGTTCGACCACCAGATCTTCGTGATCGCCTCGGACGGCGACATCGAGGAGGGCGTCACCTCCGAGGCCTCCTCCCTCGCCGGTCACCAGCAGCTCGGCAACCTCGTCGTGATCTACGACGACAACAAGATCTCCATCGAGGACGACACCGCCATCGCGTTGTCCGAGGACACCGCCAAGCGGTACGAGGCCTACGGCTGGCACGTCCAGGTGGTCAACGGCGGCGAGAACGTCACGGACATCCTCGCGGCATTGGAGGCGGCCAAGGCCGAGACCGGCAGACCGTCACTGGTCCTGCTGCGCACGGTCATCGGATTCCCGGCCCCGAACAAGGCCAACACCGGCAAGGCCCACGGCGCCGCCCTCGGTGAGGACGAGGTCGCCGAGATCAAGCGCATCCTGGACTTCGATCCCGAGCGGTCCTTCCAGGTCGACGACGACGTGCTTGCCCATGCCCGCGCGGTGATGGATCGCGGCGCCCGGGCCCACGCCGAGTGGAAGAAGGACTTCGACGCCTGGGCCGCACGCGAGCCGGAGCGCAAGGCGCTGCTGGAGCGGCTCACCGCGCGACGGCTGCCCGAGGGCTGGACGGACCAGCTGCCCAGCTGGGAGCCCGATCCCAAGGGCATCGCGACGCGCAAGGCCTCCGGCGAGACCCTCGCCGCGCTGGCCGAGGCCCTGCCCGAGCTGTGGGGCGGCTCGGCCGACCTCGCGGAGAGCAACAACACGACGATGAAGGGCGCCGACTCCTTCGGCCCGGAGAGCATCTCCACCAAGGAGTTCAGCGCGCACCCCTACGGCCGCACGCTGCACTTCGGCGTCCGCGAGCACGCCATGGGCGCCATCCTCAACGGCATCGCGCTGCACGGCCCGACACGGCCCTACGGCGGCACCTTCCTGGTGTTCAGCGACTACATGCGCCCCGCCGTACGCCTGGCGGCGCTGATGAAGGCGCCTGCCGTCTACGTCTGGACGCACGACTCGATCGGGCTCGGCGAGGACGGACCGACCCACCAGCCGATCGAGCACCTCGCCGCGCTCCGGGCGATCCCCGGCCTGACCGTGGTGCGACCCGCCGACGCCAACGAGACCTCGGCCGCCTGGCGAGCGATCATGGAACGCCCCGACGGCCCGATCGGACTCGCGCTGAGCAGGCAGAACCTGCCGATCCTCGCGGGCACCTCCACCGAGGGCGTCAGCCGAGGCGGTTACGTGCTGGCCGAGGCCGAGGGCGGCGATCCGCGCCTGGTCCTCATCGCCACCGGCTCCGAGGTGCAGATCGCCGTGGAGGCCAGGGAGGTCCTCCAGGCCGAGGGCGTGCCGACCCGCGTGGTGTCGATGCCGTCGGTCGAGTGGTTCGAGGCTCAGGACCTGGACTACCGCGAGAGCGTCCTGCCGCCCTCGCTGCACGCACGCGTGGTGATCGAGGCGGGCATCGCGCAGCCGTGGTACCGCTTCGCCGGTTCCGACGGCGTGATCGTCTCGATCGAGCACTTCGGCGCCTCCGCCGACTACCAGACCCTGTTCCGCGAGTTCGGCTTCACCACCGACTCCGTGCTCGCCGCCGCCCGCGTCACCCTGACCCGAGCCGAGGAGAAGTGATGAGCAGCAACGATCCGCTGGCCGCGTTGTCCGAGGCGGGGGTGTCGATCTGGCTCGACGACCTGTCCCGCGAGCGGATGGACTCCGGCAATCTCGACACGCTCATCCGAGATCGTCACCTCGTCGGCGTCACGACGAACCCGACGATCTTCGCCGCCGCGCTCGCGAAGGGCACCGCCTACGACGAGCAGGTCGCCGAGCTGGCGGCCCGCGGCGCGTCGGTGGAGACGGCCGTCCACGAGATCACCACCGCCGACGTCCGACGCGCCTGCGACGTGTTCCGGCCGACGTGGGAGGCCACCGACCGCGTCGACGGCCGCGTCTCCCTCGAGGTCGACCCGCGGCTGGCCCACGACAGCACGGCCACCGAGGCGGAGGCGACCGCGCTGTGGCAGGCGGTCGACCGGCCCAACCTCTTCATCAAGATCCCCGCCACCGTCGAGGGCGTCCCGGCGATCACCCGCACCCTGGCCAACGGGATCAGCGTGAACGTGACGCTGATCTTCTCGGTCGACCGCTACCGCGAGGTCATGGACGCCTTCCTCGAAGGGCTGGAGCAGGCGAAGGCCAACGGCCACGACCTGCGCTCCATCACCTCGGTGGCCTCGTTCTTCGTGTCGCGGGTGGACAGCGAGGTCGACAAGCGGCTCGACGCGCTGGGCACCCCGGCGGCCGAGGCGCTGCGCGGCAAGGCCGCCATCGCCAACGCCCGGCTCGCCTTCGCCGCCTACGAGGAGGTCTTCTCCTCCGAACGCTGGCAGGCGCTGGCCGAGGCGGGCGCGCGCCCCCAGCGCCCGCTGTGGGCGTCGACCGGGGTGAAGGACCCGGCCTACTCCGACACCCGCTACGTCGACGAGCTGGTGACGTCGGGCGTGGTCAACACCATGCCGGAGAAGACCCTGCTCGCCGCCGCCGACCACGCGACGGTGGCAGGGGACACCGTGCGGGGCACCGGCTCGGCTTCCCAGGAGGTGTTCGACGCCCTGACCCGGGAGGGCGTGGACATCGACGACGTCTACGTCGTGTTGGAGAACGAGGGCGTGACCAAGTTCGAGAAGTCGTGGGAAGAACTCCTGGAGACCGTGGCCGCTCAGTTGACGAAGGCGAAGGACAGCACTCGATGACCGAGGTGGACAACACGGCCCTGTCGGTCGTGATCGGCGACGGGCCGTGGGCGCAGGAGGCCGGCGAACTCGCCGACCGCCTCGCGGCGGAGGCCGTGGCCGGGGAGCTGACGGCAGGCAATCCGACGCTGTGGGGAGCCGACGCCGAGTCCGAGGCAGCCGTGCGACTGGCCTGGACGACCCTGCCCAAGACCTCCCGGCCGCTGCTCGGCGAGATCGCCGCGCTGCGCGGTGAACTGCATGCCGAGGGCGTCGACCGGGTGGTGCTGGCCGGGATGGGCGGCTCCTCACTGGCGCCCGAGGTGATCACCGCCGCCGCGGGCGTCCCGCTGACGGTGCTGGACACCACCGACCCCGGCCAGGTGGCCGACGCGCTGGCGGGCGACCTGTCCCGCACCGTGCTGGTCGTGTCCTCCAAGTCGGGCTCCACCGTGGAGACCGACAGTCATCGGCGGATCTTCGAGCACGCCTTCGAGGCGGCGGGCATCGCGGCCGCCTCGCGGATCGTCGTGGTCACCGACCCGGAGTCGCCGCTGGAGACGGCGGCCCGTGCGGCGGGCTACCGGCACGTCTTCCGGGCCGACCCCCACGTGGGCGGCCGCTACTCGGCGCTCACCGCCTTCGGACTGGTGCCCGCCGGGCTGGCGGGTGCCGACGTCGAGAAGCTGCTGGCGGAGGCCGCCTCGGCCGCCCCGGTGCTGGCGGCCGACGAGCGGGACAATCCGGCGCTGCTGCTGGCGGGCGCCCTGGGCGCGGCGCTGGCCCGCGGCGCGGAGAAGGTCGTGTTCGCCGACAACGACTCCGGGCTGCCCGGCTTCGCCGACTGGGCCGAGCAGCTCATCGCGGAGTCGACCGGCAAGGACGGCACCGGGCTCCTTCCGGTGGTGGTGGAGGGCGTGTCCGCGCCGAACTTCGTGGACGCGGGCGACGACGCCACGACGGTAGCCCTGGGTTCGCCGGACGCCGCGGCGACGGTGACGGTGTCGGGTTCGCTGGGGGCGTCCTTCCTGCTCTGGGAGTACGCCACCGCGATCGCGGGCAGGCTGCTGGGCATCAATCCGTTCGACCAGCCCGACGTGGAGGCGGCCAAGGTCGCCGCCCGATCGCTGCTGGACTCGCCCTCCGGGGCGACGGCGCCGACGCCGCTGCTGGTCGACGGGCCGGTCGAGGCGTATGTCACGGGGTCCTGGCGGCCGCCGGAGGGCGCGGGCCTGGACGAGCTGATCGGGGCGTTCGTGGCGGCGGTACCCGAGAAGGGCTATCTGTCGCTCCAGGCCTACCTGGACCGCGAGCAGGATGCCTCGGCGGCGGTGCTGCGTCGCGAACTGGCCAGGAACACCGGGGTGCAGACCACGTTCGGCTGGGGCCCGCGCTTCCTGCACTCCACCGGCCAGTACCACAAGGGCGGGCATCAGAACGGCGCGTTCCTCCAGATCACCGGCGTCGCGGAGGAGGACCTCCCGGTTCCGGGTCGGCCCTACAGCCTGGCCACGCTGCAACTCGCCCAGGCCCTCGGCGATGCGACGGTGCTGGCCGACCGGGACAGGCCGGTGCTGCGGCTGCACCTGACCGACCGGCTCGCGGGCATCGCCCGCTTGGCGCAGACGGTGCAGGGAGTGAGCCGGTGAGCGTCACCCGGAAGCAATGGCGCAACCCGCTGCGGGACGATCGGGACAAGCGGCTGCCGCGTATCGCGGGTCCCTGCGGCCTGGTGATCTTCGGGGTCACCGGCGACCTGTCCCGCCGGAAGCTGATGCCCGCGATCTACGACCTCGCCAATCGGGGTCTGCTTCCACCGGGCTTCGCGCTCACCGGCTTCGCCCGACGGGACTGGAACGGCGAGGACTTCTCCAAGGTCGTCCACGATGCCGTGCGGGAGCACGCCAGGACGCCGTTCCGGCAGGACGTCTGGGACCGGCTCGCCGAGGGTCTGCGCTTCGTCCAGGGCAGCTTCGACGACGACGAGGCCTTCGACCGCCTCGCCGAGACGGTCCGTGAGCTGGACGAGGTGCGCGGCACCGGCGGTAACCACGCCTTCTACCTCTCCGTGCCGCCGAAGGCCTTCCCGCTGGTGTGCAGGCAGCTGGCCCGCTCGGGACTCTCGACCGCGACGACGGGCACCGATCAATGGCGGCGGGTGGTGATCGAGAAGCCGTTCGGCCACGACCTGCACAGCGCGCAGGACCTGAACCGGATCGTCAACGAGGTCTTCCCCGAGGAGTCGGTGTTCCGCATCGATCACTACCTCGGCAAGGAGACGGTGCAGAACATCCTCGCCCTGCGCTTCGCCAACCAGCTCTTCGAGCCGCTGTGGAACGCGCACTACGTCGACCACGTGCAGATCACCATGGCCGAGGACATCGGCCTCGGCGGGCGGGCCGGCTACTACGACGGGATCGGCGCGGCGCGCGACGTCATCCAGAACCACCTTCTCCAGCTCTTGGCGCTGACCGCCATGGAGGAGCCGGTCTCCTTCCATCCCAAGGCGCTGCGCACGGAGAAGGTGAAGGTGCTGGCCGCCACCCGCCCGATGGCGCCGTTCACCGAGACGACCGCCCGAGGGCAGTACACGGGCGGCTGGCAGGGCGGGCAGAAGGTGCCCGGTCTGCTGGACGAGGGCGGCTTCGCCTCCGACTCGGTGACCGAGACCTATGCGGCGATGACCATGGAGGTCAACACACGGCGCTGGGCCGGGGTGCCGTTCTACCTGCGCAGCGGCAAGCGGCTGGGCAGACGGGTGACCGAGATCGCCGTGGTGTTCAAGCGGGCGCCCCACCTGCCGTTCGACGCCACGGCGACGGAGGAGCTGGGCGAGAACGCGCTGGTCATCAGGGTCCAGCCCGACGAGGGCGTGACGATGCGCTTCGGATCGAAGGTGCCGGGCACCGCGATGCAGATCCGCGACGTGACGATGGACTTCGGCTACGGGCACGCCTTCACCGAGGACTCCCCCGAGGCCTACGAGCGGCTGCTGCTCGACGTGCTGCTGGGCGAGCCCTCGCTGTTCCCGATGAACGAAGAGGTCGAGCTGTCCTGGCGGATCCTCGACCCGGTGCTCGCGTCCTGGCACGCCGAGGGCGTTCCCGAGCCCTACGCGGCGGGCACGTGGGGTCCGCCCTCCGCTGATCGAATGCTCGCGAGAACAGGAAGGCACTGGAGGCGGCCGTGATCATCGACCTGCCCTCGACAACCACGTCCAAGGTCAACAAGAAGCTCGTCGAACTGCGGGAGACCGGCGGCGCCGTCGCGCTCGGCCGGGTCCTCACCCTCGCCATCATCACCGATGACGGGGCGCAGGCCGAGGAGGCCATCGCGGCGGCGAACGAGGCGAGCCGGGAGCACCCCTGCCGGGTCGTGCTCATCGCCAAGGGTGCCCGCCGGGCGGCGGCCCGGCTGGACGCCCAGATCCGGATCGGGGGCGACGCGGGGGCCAGTGAGGTGATCATGCTGCGGCTCTACGGCCCGCTGGCCGACGAGGGCGCCAGCTGCCTCGTGCCGCTGCTGCTGCCGGACGCACCCGTCGTCGCCTGGTGGCCGTACGAGACGCCGAAGGTGCCCGCCGAGGACCCGATCGGCCGACTGGCGCATCGGCGGATCACCGACGCGAAGTCGGAACGCAATCCGGTCAAGGCCCTGGAGCATCGGGCCGCCGTCTACGCCGACGGCGACACGGATCTGGCCTGGACCCGGCTGACGTCGTGGCGGGCGCTGCTGGCCACGGCGCTGGACCTGCCGCCGCACGAGAAGGTGGAGTCGGCGACGGTCACCGGCCGGGCCGACTCGCCGTCCACGACGCTGCTGGCCGCCTGGCTGGCCTCGGCGTTGGGCGTGCCGGTGACCCGGGTCCGCGCCCAGGACGGCCAGGGCATCGTCTCGGTGGTGCTTCAGCGGCGCTCCGGTCAGATCGTGCTGGAGCGGCCCAACGGTCAGTTCGCCACGCTCACCCAGCCGGGCCAGCCCGACCGGCGGCTCACCCTGCACCGCCGCTCGATCCGGGACTGCCTGATCGAGGAGCTGCGCAGGCTGGACCCGGACGAGATCTACTCCCAGACCCTGCAGGCGCTGCCGAAGGTGGAGGGCGGTTCGGCGGGGGCGTCGACGAGCAGGCGCGGCACAGGCAGCCGTACCCGGACGAAGACGGCCACGGCGGGCAAGTCGGCGGGCCGGGCAGGAGGCAAGACGACGGCGAGGACGGCGGCGGCCGCCCCGGCGGCGACCTCTCCGGTGGCGGGCACGGGCACCACGCGCAGCCGCCGGACGGCCGAGCCCAAGCCCAGCAGGCGAGGGTCGACGGCGGCGGCCCGCAGCAGGAGTCGCGCCAAGAACGGAGAGGACACCGCGGGTGAGCAGGGCTGAGCTGGTCGTCCACCAGACTGGAGAGCTGCTGGCCGACGCCGTCGCGGCGCGGCTGCTCACGGTGTTGGTGGACGCGCAGGCCGAACGGGGCCGGGCGTCCCTCGTCCTCACCGGGGGGCGCACCGGCGGAGCGGTGCTGGCCGCGTTGCGCACCTCGTTGGCTCGGGACGCCGTGGACTGGTCGGCGGTCGACTTCTACTGGGGCGACGAACGATTCCTGCCCGCCGGGGACCCCGAGCGCAACGAGACGCTCGCTCGGGAGGCCCTGCTCGACCATCTCCCGATCGATCCGGCCAGGGTGCACCCGATGGCCGCCTCGGACGGCCCCCTCGGCGATGATCCGGACGCCGCGGCGGCCGCCTACGCCGAGGTCCTGGCGGGGGCGGTCGGCCGGCGCGAGGGCGAGTCGGTGCCCGCGTTCGACGTCTGTCTGCTGGGAGTCGGCGAGGAGGGACACACCGCCTCGATCTTCCCCGACTCCCCCGCCGTGCACGAGCGGCGGCTCGGCGTCGTCGCGGTGCGAGACTGCCCGAAGCCGCCGCCCACCCGGATCTCCCTGACGCTGCCCGCCATTCGCGCCTCGGCGCAGGTGTGGCTGATCACGACGGGAGCGGGCAAGGCCGAGGCGGTCTCGGCGGCGCTGCGGGACGCCGACGAGGTCGCGGTGCCCGCCGCGGGCGCGCGGGGCAGGCAGCGCACGCTGTGGATCGTGGACTCCGCCGCGGCGGCCCTGCCGGACGGCGGCCCGCCGCGCTGAACACGCTGTGACCGGTGCGTCGGGGGTGGTCCGCTCACGGGCCGCCCCCGACGGCCGTCCGGGGTCGCTTCGTACCCGGCCAGGCTCGACGACCGGGTTCGACGAAAAGCTTCCGCGCCGGCGGTGCGGCCGACCGCGCCGTCACACCGCCCTGACGGCGCCTGTCGACGACACCGTCCGGAATGATCGGGGTGGACCCGCCCTGTTCACGCCGATGGCGGTGTCGTGGTCTCTCCCGCCGTGTCCGAGACCCGTGCGCCCACTCCGTCGAGCATGCAGGCCAGCGATTCGCCGCCTGCGACATCACGACTCCGGAGGCGACCGGAATGCTGGTCACCGTCGACGGAGCGACGACCTGGATCTTTCACACCGCCGCCGAGCCGACTGAAAGCGGGGCGGCGCGGTTCACACCACGACGATGCCGCGAGCTGGTCCGCGCCGCAGTGGGCAGTCGTGACCTCGACGTGGCGGTGCTGAGCATCCTCCCGTGGCAACCGCGCGGCCTGCTCGCCGACCGTTTCGGGGAGGGTCGGGTCCTCCTGATCGGAGACGCGGCGCATGCGGTGCCGCCGGTCGGGGCGTTCGGCTTGAACACCGGCATCGCCGACGCGCACAACCTGGCCTGGAAGCTGGCAGCCGTGCTCGACGGCCGCGCGGGCAGCGCCCTGGTGGCGACCTACCAGACGGAGCGGCGACCGGTCGCGGCATTCGCGTTGGAACAGTCCCTGCTGCGGCTGCACGAGCCGCGACTGCACTGGGAGCAGGGCCCACAAGCCGCCGCCGCCCGCGCGGAGGCAGGCGCCGCGAACGCGTCGGTCGTGCACCTCGGGTACCGCTACGACTCGACCGCGGTGGTCGACGCGCGACCCGAACCGCCCTCGTGGGAACACGCCGAGCTCAACCTCGACGGGGCCCCGGGCTCGCGCCTGCCGCACGCCTGGTTGGAGAGCGCCGGACCGCGACGCTCGACACTCGACCTGGTCCGATCCGAGTTCACCCTCCTCACCGGCCCTGCGGGCTCGCCATGGCTCCAGGCGGCGGAGCAGGCTTCGGCCCGTCTCGGTCTGCCCATGACGACACACCAGCTCGAGGTCGCGACGAGCCCGGGCGATCCCACCCGCCGATGGCCGGGTATCGCGGGAATCGCCGAGGACGGAGCACTGCTGGTGCGGCCGGATCAGTTCATCGCCTGGCGACGGAACACGCTGCCCGATCAGCCGAGCGAGGAACTGACCAGGGCACTCCGCCGGGTGCTCGCCCGCGAGCAGCCTGCCGACGCCGAGTGAGACCGCTGCGCGCTCCGCGACGGCAGCGCGGCCACCGTGCGGGATGAGCGGGCAGGGTCGCGGCTCCCACCAGCGTCGGTGTAGCCGACGGCCCTGGCGGGTACGGCGGAGGAGACCCGGAAAGGAGCGACGGCATGAGACATGACGAGTTCATCGGCCAGGTGCAGGCACGGGCACGGCTGTCCAGCCGAGGCGAGGCGGAGACGGCGACCAGGGCCGCCCTGGAGACACTCGGCGAGCGGGTGCCGGAGCAGGCCGCCGACCACCTGGCCGACCAGCTGCCCACGGAGATCGCCGAGCACCTGCGCCGCACCGAGGTCATGGGCGGACTCGGCACGGGCGAGCGGTTCGATCTGGCGGAGTTCATCCGCCGCGTCGCCCAGCGCGGCCACATGCACGAGCCGGACGCCGTCTACCGCTCGCGCGTGGTGCTGGAGGTGACCGGTGAGGCGACCGAGGGCGTGATGGACAAGGTGCGACACCAGCTGCCCGAGGAGCTGCGGACGTTGATCGACTCCGGCAGCAGCGGGACACTGCGCTGACGCACTCGTCCGAGGGCGCCTCGTCCGACGCTGCGTGGCGCGGCGTGGAGCGACGGTGCGGGCAGGGGCTCCCGTCGTCCCGGCCGCACGTCGGAATCGACGGCGCCGCCGACCAGGGCTGCCGACCGAGGCCGCCAGTCGACCGGCGGCCCGCAGTCCGGACGACGACCAACGCGCGCTCGGAAGGCCGCGGTCACCGCGGAGACGATCCTGGTGGCCGTCGCGACGACCGACCGACGACCGTCCCCCGCACAGCAGAACGGCACCTCACCCGTCGCGGAGACGGATGAGGTGCCGTTCACACCGAGGTGACGCCCGAAGCGCCTACTCGCCTCGGCGCTCGCGCAGTCGCTTGAGCGCCTCGTCGAGGATCGCCTTGCCGTCGGAGTCGCTGCGCCGTTCCTTCACGTACGCAAGGTGCGTCTTGTACGGCTCGTTGCGCGGCGGTGCCGGAGGCTGTTCCTCGTCACGACCTGCGGGGCACCCGCAGCGCGGACAGTCCCAGAACTCCGGCTCGTCCGCGTCGACCGCGAACGAGGGCCGCACCTCGTGGCCGTTCGCACACCAGTAGGAGACTCGACGCCGAGGCGCCGACTCCCCTCGCTCCGACTCGCCTATCGGGCCCGCGCCGACTCGCGTGCCTCTGATCGCGTTACCACCAGCCATCGACGCTCAACACCCCACACCGTGGTAGCCCTACATGCCGATCGGGGAGACCGACACGTGCTCGTCGCGGATCAAGCGTCGATCCGGACCAGCAGACCCACCGCCACGATGCAGATGACCCAGATCGCGGCCGTGAAATACGTGATCCGGTCGAGATTCTTCTCCGCGACGTTAGATCCGGACAAGGTCGACTGCATCCCGCCGCCGAACAACGACGACAAGCCGCCCCCGCGACCCTTGTGCAGCAGGACGAGCAGGATCAGAGCCAGGCTGGAGATCACCAGCATGACGTGCAGGAAGAGTCTCATCTCACCCTCGCGTTGTGGCGGTAGGCATCAAAGGGTACCGGGTCGGTGACCGCGGGTGGTACGCCCGGCTAGCTCAGGGCAGCGGTCCGCCCGCTGCGAGCGCGCAGAGCTTAGCGAACTCGTCGCCGTCCAGGCTGGCGCCGCCCACCAGGGCACCGTCCACATCGGCCTGCGCGATCAGCTCACCGATGTTCCCGGACTTGACGGAACCACCGTAGAGGACCCGGACCGTTCCGCCGACCTCGGCACCGTACTTCTCGGTGATGGCGGCCCGAAGCTCGCCGCACACCTCCTGGGCGTCGGCGGGCGTGGCGACGCGACCCGTGCCGATGGCCCACACCGGCTCGTAGGCCACCACGACCTGAGCGACCTGTTCGGCCTTGAGTCCCTTGAGAGCCGCGATGAGCTGGGCGCGGCCGTGCGCGACGTGCCCCCCCGCCTCACGAACCTCCAGCGGCTCACCGACGCACAGGATCGGCGTCAGGCCGTGCTTGAGCGCGGCCCGCACCTTCTTGTTGACCAGGTCGTCGTCCTCGGCGTGGTACTGCCGCCGCTCCGAGTGCCCCACGATCACGTAGGTGCAGCCCAGCTTGGCGAGCATCGCGCCGGACACCTCGCCGGTGTAAGCACCGGACTCGTGCGGCGAGAGATCCTGCGCGCCATGCTTGAGCAGCAGCTTGTCGCCGTCGATCAGCGTCTGCACGCTGCGAATGTCGGTGAACGGCGGGATCACCGCCACCTCGACCTTGGCGAAGTACTTCTCGGGCAGCGAGAACGCGATCTTCTGCGTCAGGGAGATGCCCTCGAAGTGATTGAGGTTCATCTTCCAGTTGCCCGCGATGAGCGGTTGACGTACAGCCATCTGCCTTCAGTCCTCCAGGACCGCGACGCCGGGAAGGACCTTGCCCTCCAGGAACTCCAGGGACGCCCCACCACCGGTGGAGATGTGCGAGAAACCGTCCTCGGGCAGCCCGAGTGCCCGGACCGCCGCCGCGGAGTCACCGCCGCCGACCACGCTGAAGGCCTTGCCCTCCACCAACGCCGTGGCGACCGCTCTGGTGCCCTCCGCGAAGGCGGCGAACTCGAAGACTCCGACGGGTCCGTTCCAGAACACGGTGGCCGCGTCGGCCAGCCGGTCGGCGAACAGCTCCCGCGTACGAGGCCCGATGTCCAGACCCTCCCGATCGGCCGGGATGGCGTCGGAGGACACCACCTCGACGTCGGCGTCGGGGGCGAACTCGGTGGCCGCCAGCACGTCGACCGGCAGCACCAGCTCGACGCCGCGTCGCTCGGCCTCGGCGATGAAGCCGCGCACGGCCTCCAGCTGGTCGGTCTGCAACAGCGACCTGCCGACCTCGTGCCCGCGGGCCTTGAGGAAGGTGTACGCCATGCCGCCGCCGATGAGCAGCCGGTCGACCTTGGTCAGCAGGTTCTCGATGACCGCCAGCTTGTCCGAGACCTTCGCCCCGCCCAACACCACCGCGTACGGCCTGGCGGGCTCCTCGGTCAGTCTGCGCAGCACCGTCACCTCGGCGAGGACCAGCTCGCCCGCGTAGTGCGGGAGCAGCCGAGCCACGTCGTACACCGAGGCCTGCTTACGGTGGACGACGCCGAAGCCGTCCGAGACGAAGGCGCCGTCGGGTCCGACGAGGTCGGCCAGCTCGCGAGCCAGTGCGCCGCGCTCGGCCTCGTCCTTGCTCGTCTCCCTCGGGTCGAAGCGCACGTTCTCCAACAGGGCCACCGCGCCGTCGGCCAGGCCGCCCACCACCGCCTTCGCGGAGGGGCCCACCACGTCCTGTGCGGCGGCGACCTCGACACCGAGCAGCTCGCCGAGCCGCGCGGCCACCGGGGCCAGGGAGAACTTCTCCTCGGGCACGCCCTTGGGCCTGCCGAGGTGTGCGGCGATCACCACTCGGGCGCCCGCCGCGACCAGCGCCGACAGCGTGGGCAGCGAAGCACGCACCCGGCCGTCGTCGGTGATCCGCTGCCCGTCGAGGGGGACGTTCAGGTCGGCGCGCACGAGCACGCGCCGACCTCGAACACCCTCGGCCAGCAGGTCATGAACTGTCGCGACGCCCCCGTCAGGGGACTCTGACGTCGTCACTCCGACCGACCTCTTCCTGATCAGGACAGCTTGGCGCCGACCAGCGCGGCGAGGTCCGCGAGCCTGCTGGAGTAGCCCCACTCGTTGTCGTACCAGCCGACGACCTTCACCGTGGTGTCCGCCTCGTCCGGGCCCGCCGTCTGGGTCAGCGACGAGTCGAAGGTGCAGGAAGCGGGGGAGCCGACGATGTCGCTGGAGACGATCGGGTCCTCGGTGTAGACGAGCACGTTCTTGAGCGCACCGTCCGCGGCGGCCTTGAACGCCGCGTTCACCTCGGCCTTGGTCACCGGGCGCGACAGCTCCACGGTCAGGTCCGTCACCGAGCCGTCCGGCACCGGGACCCGCATGGCCATGCCGTCCAGCTTGCCCTTGAGCTCGGGCAGCACCAGCGCGGTCGCCTTCGCGGCACCGGTGGTGGTGGGGATGATGTTGGTCGCGGCGGCACGGGCCCGACGCAGGTCCTTGTGCGGGAAGTCGAGGATGACCTGGTCGTTGGTGTAGGCGTGCACCGTCGTCATCAGGCCCTTGACGATGCCGAACGCCTCATGGAGCACCTTCGCCATCGGCGCCACGCAGTTGGTGGTGCAGGAGGCGTTGGACAGCACGACCTGGCTGCCGTCGTACTTGTCGTCGTTGACGCCGAGCACCACGGTGAGGTCCTCGCCCTTGGCCGGGGCGGAGATGATGACCTTCTTCGCGCCCGCCTCGATGTGCTTGCGCGCGTCCTCGGCCTTGGTGAAGCGGCCGGTGGACTCGATGACGACGTCGACGCCCAGCTCGCCCCACGGCAGTGCGGCCGGGTCGCGCTCGGCCAGCGCCTTGATCGACTTGCCGCCCACCTTGATCGAGTCACCGTCGGCGGTGACCTCTTCGTTCAGGGTGCCCAGCACGCTGTCGTACTTCAGCAGGTGAGCCAGGGTGGCGATGTCGGTCAGGTCGTTGACGGCGACGATCTCGACGTCCAGACCGGATGCGTTGACTGCGCGCCAGAAGTTGCGCCCGATGCGACCGAAGCCGTTGACGCCTACACGAACCGTCACGGTGCGTCTCCTCAGATACTCGAACGATTGATTGCCGGTGAGTTACACACGAATGGCCACGCTGCCAGCCGCCACCCTATCGCCCGACGAGAAGCACAGGTCATCACGACCTGATGTCTCTCTTGATCGAGCCAGCACACGGTAACCGGAGCGCCTGCCCGCCGCCCACCCCCCTCGAACATCGAGTCTGGTGCGGCACCGCCGACCCGCCGCGGGCCCGGCCGTCGAGTGACGGCGGCGCGCCTCGGCGAGCAGCCGCCCGCCCGTCGCGGTGCGGCACGAGACCGGACGACGGGGCGGAGCGGGCAGCTCGCCGGCCGACCATCTTCATGCTCGCCCGGTGACGACCCGACGACCATTCGACGGCCCGCCGCCCGCCCGCGGACGATGCCGTCCGACCTGCCCGTTCGCTCCGATCATGCCGCACAGCACACGGGGACGCCGCCGCCCCGCGGCCACCCGTGGTCAGACCTCCGCCTCCAGCATCTCGGCAGTCACCGCGGCGTCGGTGTCGGGCACGCCGAGATCGCGTGCCCGCTTGTCCGCCATCGCCAGCAGTCTGCGGATCCGCCCCGCCACCGCGTCCTTCGTCATCTGGGGATCGGCGAGCTGCCCCAGCTCCTCCAGCGACGCCTGCCGATGTGCCAGCCGCAGTCGGCCCGCCGCGAGCAGGTGCTCGGGAGTCTCGGGGCCGAGCAGCTCCAGGGCACGCTCGACCTTGGCCGCCGCCGAGACGGCCGCTCGCGCCGAGCGCCGCAGGTTGGCGTCGTCGAAGTTCGCCAGGCGGTTCGCGGTCGCCCGCACCTCTCGACGCATCCGGCGCTCCTCCCACGCCAGCACGCTGGAATGCGCGCCGAGCCTGGTGAGCAGCGCCCCGATGGCATCGCCGTCGCGGACCACCACGCGGTCGGCGCCGCGCACCTCCCTGGACCGGGCCTGCACGCCGAGTCTGCGTGCCGCGCCGACGAGCGCCAACGCCGCCTCGGGTCCGGGGCAGGTCACCTCCATGGCGGACGAGCGACCCGGCTCGGTCAGCGAGCCGTGCGCGAGGAAGGCCCCGCGCAGCGCGGCCTCCGCATCACAGACTCCGCCGGAGACGACGTGGGCGGGCAGCCCCCGCACCGGCCTGCCCCTGGGATCGAGCAGCCCCGTCTGACGGGCGAGCCCCTCGCCGTCCGCGGCGACTCGCGCCACGTAGTGGCTGCCCTTGCGCAGCCCGCCGGACGTGATCACGTGTACCTCGGCGGTATAGCCGAAGAGGTCGTGGATCTCCTTGCGCAGTCGCCGGGCCACCGAACCCGTGTCCAGCTCCGCCTCGACGACGACCTTCCCGCCCACGATGTGCAGGCCCCCCGCGAAACGCAACAACGAGGAGACCTCGGCCCGACGACAACACGTCTTGGTCACCGTCAGCCTGCTCAGCTCGTCTTTGACCGACGCGGTCATCGCCACGATCAGTCCTCCTCTCCCTCGGCTCGCCGCGCCACACCGCGGCGGCCGGACTCCGCGTCCCGACCCTGCGCCCCCGCAGTGGCGAACGCCTCGGCCAGGGCCGCCGCCAGGGCCTCGGGATCGTGCCGCTCAGGTGCGCCGACGACGGCGACCCGACGAAGAAGCGCCGTGCCGCCCAGTGATTCGGCCGCTCTGCGCAGCCGATCCGGAGTCGGCACCGAGTCCACGTCGGCGACCACCGCGTCCACCCGTAGTCGGGGGGCGTGTTCGGAGAGTACGTGCAGGTGTTGTTCCGGTGAGAACCCGGCCGTCTCACCCGGCTGGGGCACGAGATTGAGCACGACGACCTTCCTGGCGGCCGTCCGAACCAGCGCCTCGTGCAGCTCGGGCACCAGCAGATGAGGCAACACGCTGGTAAACCATGATCCCGGACCCAGCAACACGACGTCCGCGTCCAGCACGGCGTCGACCGCCTCCGGGGTGGCCCGAGGTGTCCTGGTGGGGCCCGTCGCGTTGTGCAACCGGACTCTTTTCACTCGTCCGGGGGTAGTCGCGACGGCGACCTGACCGCGAATGCGGCGGATCACGGCGGGGTCCTCGTCCAGGCCCGCCACGTCGGCCTCGATGTCCAGCGGCTCGGTGGACATCGGAAGCACCCGACCGCTCGCCCCCAGGAGCAGTCCGGCCTGGTCCAGCGCGACGACCGGATCGCCGACCACCTCGAGCAGCCCGGCGAGCAGCAGGTTCCCGACCGCGTGACCCGCCAGCGCGCCGTGACCCCCGAACCGGTGCTCGAAGACCTCGCTCCACCGCATTCCCGGCGCGTCGTGCGTGGCCAGGGCCGCGAGGGCCTTGCGCAGATCGCCCGGGGGCAGCAGCCCCAGCTCGCGACGCAGCCGCCCGGACGACCCCCCGTCGTCGGCGACGGTGACCACGGCGGTCGGTCGCACCGCGAGGCGACGCAGGGCGGCGAGCGTGATCTGAAGTCCGTGCCCGCCGCCCAACGCGACCGCCCGCAGCCCGCCGTGCCGCGGTGTCGGCGAGTCCAGCGTCCCCGCACGCCGTGTCGTCACTCGCGTCCCAGATCCCGGTGCACGACCTTCACGGTCAGCCGATCCTCGCTGGAGAGACGACGGGACAACTCCTCTGACAGCGCGACACTGCGGTGCTTGCCGCCCGTACAGCCCAACGCCAGCGTCAGGTATCGCTTGCCCTCCCGCCGGTATCCGGCGCTGACCAGTCGCAACAGTTCGTGATAGCGGTGTAGGAACTCCTCGGCCCCCTCCTGGGAGAGGACGTAGTTGCTGACGTCGGAATCCTGCCCCGTCTGGTCCCTCAGCTCCGGGATCCAGAACGGATTGGGCAGGAATCGCACGTCCATCACCAGGTCGGCGTCCATCGGAAGGCCGTACTTGTAGCCGAACGACAACACCGTGACCCGCGTCCTCGTGCTCGCCTCCGAGCCGAAGGCGTCTTCGATCTTGCCGCGAAGCTGATGCACCGAGAGCCCGGTCGTGTCCAGCACCAGGTCGGCCTCCTCGCGCAGCCGCGACAGCAGCGCGCGCTCGGCCCCGATGCCGTCGGCGAGCCGCCCGTCGCCCTGCAACGGATGGCCCCGCCGGACCGCCTCGAACCGGCGGATCAACACCGCGTCGGTGGCCTCGAGGAACAGCACCCTGGGCTTGTAACCCCTGGCGTCCAGATCCTTGATCACCGAGGCAAGGTCCTCGGTGAACGCCCTGCTCCGCACGTCCATCACGACGGCGACCCTGGTGATCACGGAACTCGACCGGGCGCCGAGCTCCACCATGGTCGAGATGAGCTCCGGCGGCAGGTTGTCCACCACGAACCAGCCGAGATCCTCCAGGCACTTGGCCGCGGTGCTCCGCCCCGCGCCCGACAGCCCGGTGACCACCGCCACCTCGATGCCCGCCTTGTCCTGCGACCCCTGGTTCTCGGGTGCGCTCGTCACGTCCCCTCCTGTTCCCCGTTCGATGTGCTGCTCCCACCCCCGGTCCCGTTCAACGCCTGGTGCACCGCCTCCGCGGTACGCCGTCCGACGCCGGGAACAAGGCTGATCTCCGCCACGTCCGCAGCCCTCAATCTGCGGAGCGAACCGAAGTGTTTCAGCAAGGCGGACCGCCGGGTCCGGCCGAGTCCGGGGATGTCGTCGAGTACCGAGGCGGTCATCCGCCGGGAACGCTTCTGTCGGTGATAGCCGATGGCGAAGCGATGCGCCTCGTCCCGCACCCGTTGCAACAGGTAGAGGGCTTCGCTGGTGCGCGGCAGGATCACGGGGTCGGCCTCGCCGGGGAGCCAGACCTCCTCCAGTCGCTTGGCGAGCCCGATCACCGCCACGTCGGTGACCCCCGCCTGGTCGAGCTCCTCGGCGGCCGCGGCGGCCTGCGGTCCGGCGCCGTCCACCACGAGCAGGTTGGGCGGATAGGCGAATCGCTTCGGCCTGCCGGTCTCGGGGTCGATGCCCGGCCGAGCGGACGGCGTGTCGAGATCGAGGGCGAGATCGTCCGCGGCACGTCCACCGGTCGTGTCTCCGGAGGAGGCGTCGGTCTCGTCGGCCGGGCCTCCGACGGGTGCGGCCCCGGCGTCGTCCCGTTGATCCGCGGTCTCGGCCGTGGCCCCCGCACCGCTCGTGGTCTCCGCGCGGTGGCGGGCGAAGCGTCGACGGACGACCTCGGCGATGGACCCGACGTCACCGCCCTCGGCGCCCTCTCGGATCGCGAAACGCCGATAGTCGGACTTGCGGGGCAGACCGTCCTCGAAGACCACCAGCGAAGCCACCACGTCGCTGCCCTGCACGTGACTCACGTCGACGCACTCGATCCGCAGCGGAGCGCTGTCCAGGGCAAGCGCCTCTTGAAGCTCCTGCAAGGCCTTGGAACGCGCGGTCAGGTCGCCGGCCCGCCGCATCTTGTGCTGAGCGAACGCCTCCACGGCGTTGCGCGCGACGGTGCTCATCAGGGCCCGCTTGTCCCCGCGGCGCGGCACCCGGAGGCTGACCCGTCCGCCGCGCAGTCGCGAGAGCCATTCCGTCATCGCCTCGCCGTCCTCGGGGAGCCGGGGCACCAGCACCTCGCGCGGCACGGGACTGCCGCCGCCGTCGGCCTGCTCGGCGAGGCTCGCCTGCTCACCGTAGAACTGGCTGAGGAAGCGACCGACCAGGATCGGGGAGATCGAGTCTGCCGCGCCCGGCTGCCGGTCCTCGGCGTCGTCGGCCGCGTCGGAGTCCACTCCGGGTTCGGTCTCGGTCTCGGTCTCGATCCGATCCGATCCGGGGTCCGCGTCGGGACGGCTCGGGGCCTCGGCCGAGTCGGGCTCGGCGGTCTTGTCGATGACCCAGCCGCGCTGCCCGCGTACCCGTCCGCCCCGGACATGGAAGATCTGGACCGCGGCCTCCAGCTCGTCCTGTGCGAAGGCGATCACGTCGGCATCGGTGCCGTCACCCAGCACCACGGCCTGCTTCTCCATGGCCCGTCGCAGCGCCCCGAGGTCGTCGCGAAGCCTTGCGGCCCGCTCGAACTCCAGCTCCGCGGCGGCCTCCTGCATCTCACGATCCAGCCTGCGGACCAGGGAGTCCGTCCGACCGGCGAGGAAATCGCAGAAGTCGTCGACGATGGTCCGGTGCTCCTCGGCGTCGACCCGCCCGACGCAGGGCGCGGCGCACTTGCCGATGTAGCCGAGCAGACACGGCCGTCCGATCTGCTGATGCCGACGGAACACCCCGTTCGAACAGGTCCGGGCCGGGAAGACCCGAAGAAGCAGGTCCAGGGTCTCCCGGATCGCCCACGCATGGGCGTAAGGACCGAAGTACCGCACGCCTCTGCGGCGCGGCCCTCGGTAGACGAACAGCCGGGGGAACTCCTCGCCCAGCGTGACCGCCAGCACCGGGTATGACTTGTCGTCTCGGTAACGGACGTTGAACCGCGGATCGTACTCCTTGATCCAGGAGTACTCGAGCTGAAGCGCCTCGACCTCGGTGCCGACGACCGTCCACGAGACCGACGACGCGGTGGTGACCATCTGTCGCGTGCGAGGGTGCAGAGTGGCCAGGTCGGCGAAGTAGGAGGAGAGCCGCGAACGCAGGCTCTTCGCCTTCCCGACATAGATCACCCGGTCGGTGTCGTCACGGAAGCGATAGACGCCCGGCTCGTCCGGGATGGCACCCGTTGCGGGGCGATACGTCGAGGGGTCTGCCACCCGCCCAACCCTACGGCGGCGCTCCGACACCGCCGCCACTCCCGGCAGGAGATCGTGCCGATCGTCCCGCGAATCCCGGTGTCGAGACGGGTGACGACGAGAAGGACCGAGCGACGCCCGCCGTCTCCTCGGCCGCCGCGGCGGCTGCCGGGACGGCACCGCAGGGGCCCTGCTCGGTGTGCGGGCGTCGGTACGGCCGATCCGCCGCCGAGCGTGAGCAGGGTCAGCGGGCGCCGAAGCCCGCGGGTCCCGCCAGAGCCCGGACCGTGTCCCCGACGGCGGAACCTTCGGCGGAGGAGGCCACAGGATCGATGACAGGCCACGTCACGACGGCCGGGCTTGCGCCGGGCGGAAGCTCCCCGATCCGCGTCTGCCACGCCGAGGCGAGGAACGGACCGGAATCCGACGACGAGAGCGGACGGTGTTCGCGGTCGACGGCCGGGCGCGCGCCGTCCTCCTCCGCATCGCCGCCGACCCCGGAGACGAGGTCGCCGATGCCCCGGCCCAGCCACAACAGCAGCAGCACCAGGAACACCACCGCGAGGACGACGGGGACCACGAAGGCCGGGATGACCAGGGTCTCGGGTTTGAAGCTCTGGCGAGCTCGGAACCTGCCCTTCGGAGGGTCGGAGGCGTCCACGGCGCCGTCCGGGTCCGCAGGCGAGCCATCCTCGCGGCCGCGCCTCGGCTCCGGAATGGAGTGCTCGGTGAAGGACTCCTGGGCGAGCTGCTCATGGCTGGGGACGTCGTAGGCCAGGTGCAGCGCCGACAACACGGCTCGGACGTCCGAGGTGCTCCACCGTCGTCCTCCCCGGTCCAGCCGGATCACCGTCCGGCGGATGGAGTCGTGATCCCCCGCGCAGACCATGTAGTTGCCCAGTCGTCCGCTCGCGCGGTCCTGTTTGACCTTCAGATCGGGGCCCGCCACGCAGACCAGTCCCGCGACGGCGTCGTCTCGAACACCGTGCGACCGCAGATGCTCGCGCAGCGCGAAGACCAGGCGGGTGACCCGTTCCCCCGGATTCACGTCCTGCTCGGTGGCCAGGCCGGCGTCCATCCCGTCCACCGTCCAGGAGCCGCTCGTCTCGGCGCGAAGCCTGCCGCCGCGATACCAGGGCAGGGACCGGAGCTCGACGACGATGAGCATCGCGGGCGTCAGCAGGACCGCGTGGGCCTCCTGCTGATCGCCGTTCGGCATCGGGACGGGGATCTCGAAGTAGCCCAGGCCGGCCAGGCCGCTGCCCTGGCCCGCCTCGAGGAGCCGTTGCCGAAACCACGAGCCCGCGGTGCTGGACAACTGCTTCGCACGTTGTGTTCCGACGACCTGCATGCCGCCTCCTGTGCGACTGTGCACGACCAACCGGCAACCTAGCGCAGCGAATCCTCCATGCCGAGAGAACGGCGCACACACCACCGAGACGGCAGCATCGGCTCACCCTCGCGGCGCAGCGCGTGATCGACCCGATCGCACGGTGTGGCAGGCGCTGCGCCCGAAGCGGGGATGCCACTGCGCCGATCGAGGCGCCTGATCGGCCGTTCTCCTCCCTGGCGAGGCACCGGACGGCCCGCCGCGTCGACAGTGACTCACCGTTCGTCACCCGCGATCGAGAGCGTCCGCCGCACGACCACGGAACGGGCGCAGCGAGCCGGTCAGCGCGCGTGCGGGCTGTACTCGTAGTACAGCCTGCGCAGCTCCCGTATCGCCCGGACGGCGTGCTGTCCGTCGGCGGCCTGGATGGCCATCACGGACTCGTACTCGTCCTCGGGCAGCTCCAACCGTGCCCACGGTGTGCCGTCGGGGAAGGTGACGTCCAGGATCAGCGCCCACTCCAGACGCCGGGTGCTGATGAAGTTGCGGACGGTGACGCCCTCGGCGTCGACGACCAGCCGAGGACGGGCGAACACCAGCGCGCCACAACCCAGCAGAATGCCGAGACCCGCCATCGCGATCTGATCCGCCAGACGGAAATACACCCCCGTCGGCGTGTCACGCAACAGCACCGCGACCACGCCGAACACGACCATCAGCACCGCCGCGGCGCCGATCGCCACCCAGCGGACCCTGCGCGGGCGGACGACCAGCACCGGTCGCGACTCCGCCGTGGTGATCGACTCGCTCATCCCGCACTCCCATTCGACTCACGGCGTAGCTCCCGCAGCAGCGCGGCCGTGGCCAGCGCCGCGACGGTCGCCTCGCTCCCCTTGTCCTCCGTCGAATCCGGCAGGCCGCACCTGTCCAGGGCCTGCTGTTCGTCGTCGCAGGTCAGCACACCGTTCCCCACCGGGGTCGACTCGTCGAGCGCCACCCTGGTGAGTCCCGCGGTGACCGCGTCGCAGACGTACTCGAAATGCGGTGTCCCGCCGCGGATCACGACGCCCAACGCCACGACCACATCGTGGTCCCGCGCCAACTGCTGGCAGACCACCGGCAGCTCCACCGCGCCCGCGACCCGCACGACCTTCGGAGCCGGACCGCCCGCGTCGATGGAGGCCGCCACCGCCCGCTCGACCATCGTGTCGACGATCTTCGCGTGCCAGCGGGTGGCGGCTATCGCCACCCGCAGCCCCTTCGCCGAAGGAACGTCGATGCTCGGTCGTCCCCGTCCACTCATGACGTCGCTCCCGCTTCACCGCTGTAATCGGTCCGGCCCGCGGTGTCGGCTCGCTTCGCCGACGCGTCGTGGGCGCGTCTGCCCGCCTCACCGAGGTCGCCCAGTTCGTGCCCCATCCGGTCGCGCTTGGTCCGCAGGTACCGCAGATTCTCCGGGTTCGGGCGGATCGGCAGCGCCATGCGACCGGTGACCCGCAGCCCGTAGCCCTCCAGGCCGATCCGCTTCTCCGGGTTGTTGGAGAGCAGTCGCATGGACCGCACGCCGAGATCCACCAGGATCTGTGCTCCGGTGCCGTAGTCCCTGGCGTCGGCGGGGAGTCCGAGCGCCAGGTTCGCGTCGACCGTGTCCGCGCCCGCGTCCTGAAGCTGGTAGGCCTGCAGCTTGTGGATCAGACCGATTCCCCGGCCCTCATGCCCACGCATGTAGAGCACCACTCCGCGCCCCTCCTCGGCGACCGCGGCCAGCGCCGCGTCGAGCTGCGGACCGCAGTCGCAGCGCAGCGAGCCGAAGACGTCGCCCGTGAGGCACTCGGAGTGCACCCTGACCAGGACGTCCTCCCCGTCGCCGATCTCACCGAAGACCAAGGCGATGTGCTCGATGCCGTCCAACATGCTGTCGTACCCGTAGGCACGGAAGCTGCCGTGGGGAGTGGGGATACGAGCCTCGGCGACCCGCTCCACCTGCTTCTCGAACCGGCGCCGGTACGCGACGAGGTCGGCGATGCTGATCAACGCGAGGTCGTGCTCCGCGGCGAACACCTCCAGCTCCTCCCGCCGCGCCATCTCGCCCTCGTCCTTCTGGCTGACGATCTCGCACAGCACGCCTGCCGGATGCAGGCCTGCCATCCTGGCCAGGTCGACGGCGGCCTCGGTGTGCCCCGGCCTGCGAAGCACCCCGCCCTCCTTGGCTCGCAGCGGCACCACATGCCCGGGGCGCAGCAGGTCGGCGGCCGTGGATTCGGGGTCGGCCAGCAGCCGAATGGTGTGACTGCGGTCGGCGGCGGAGATTCCGGTGGTCACGCCGTCCCTGGCGTCCACCGTCACCGCGTACGCGGTACCCCGCCGATCCTGATTGCTGTGGTACATCGGCGGCAGGTCCAACCGCACGCAGTCCTCCTCCGTGAGGGGGACGCACAGGTAGCCCGAGGTGTGTCGCACCATGAAGGCCACCAGCTCCGGGGTGGCCTTCGCCGCGGCGAAGATCAGATCGCCCTCGTTCTCCCGGTCCTCGTCGTCGACGACGACCACCGGTCTCCCTGCGGCGATGTCGGCGATCGCCCGTTCGATCAACGCCAGATCGGGCCCGGACTCCGGATGTTCCTCGCTCATCGCGTCACCTCCGTCGTGACCGGGCTCGGCGACACGGGGCGAGCGGCGTGCGCGGTCAGCTTCTCTACGTACTTGGCCAGCACGTCGACCTCCAGATTGACCCGGCCGCCCGGCGCTCGCCGGCCCAGTGTGGTGAGTTCCAGGGTGGTCGGGATCAGGCTGACCGTGAACGAGTCCGCGTCGACGGCGCTCACGGTCAAAGAGATGCCGTCGACGGCGATCGAGCCCTTCTCCACCACGTAGCGGGCCAGGGCCGAGGGCAGTGCGATCCGCACGAGTTCCCAGTGCTCGGCGGGGCTGCGCTCGAGCACGGTGCCCACGCCGTCGACATGGCCCTGCACGATGTGGCCGCCGAGCCGGGCGCTCACGGCCAGGGCCCGTTCGATGTTGACCACGTCGCCGCGTTCGACGCCGTCGAGGTTGCTGCGGAGCAGTGTCTCCGACATCACGTCGGCGGTGAAGGCGCCGTCGAGCACGTCGACCACGGTCAGGCAGACGCCGTTGACCGCGATCGAGTCGCCGTGTCGGGCGTCGGAGACCGCCGCGGCGGCGGCGACCGTCAGTCGGGCGGCGTCGGGCAGACGAGTCACCTCCCGAACCTCGCCCAGTTCCTCCACGATGCCGGTGAACACTGGTGACCTCCATGACGAGTGAACGACCGTTCGAACGCGCGTCGGCGACGACGTCGAACCAGGTGTGTGCGGCTACTGCACCCGCAGTCGGAGTCTCCCACCGTCGTGGGATCGTCTCCTACCTCGGGTGTGCTGGTCTCCTGCTGGGAGATCATGATCGTCGGGCCCGCCGAGACGTCCGCCGCAGGTCGATCGGGCGGTCCTTCGTCGCGGCCGACCCCGGAGGCTTTCGACAGTCCTGTGTCCGACGTCTCACCGCTCCACTCCTCCGACGCGGGCCTCGATCCGGCGGCGCCCGGGTGTGGCGCCGACCAGCGGGAACAGCCGCAGGCCGGACTCGGGCGGTCGCGAGTACGCCCGTCGCACCGGCCCGGGCACCGCGTCACGCCCACGGTCGGTTCGCGCGAGCCTCAGCCCGCGGTTCGGTGCACGGCGCTCGCGGCCGCGACGGCTCGGGACCGCAGATGCTCCACCGCCTCGCCCGCGTCGACGGCGGAGTACACGGCCGAACCCGCGACGAAGCAGTCGACTCCCGCCTCGGCGGCCGCCTCGATCGTCTGCGCGTTGACACCGCCGTCGATCTCCACGAGAAGCCGCAGGTGGCCGGTGTCGACCAGATGCCGTGCCTGACGCACCTTGGCGAGAGTCTCCGGGATGAAGGACTGTCCGCCGAAGCCCGGCTCCACCGACATCACCAGCAGCGTGTCGTAGTGGCGCAGCACGTCGAGATAAGGCTCCAGCGGGGTGTTCGGCTTGATCGAGAGCCCCGCGCGAGAACCGGCCGCACGCAGGTCCCGAGCGATGCCGAGCAGGTCCGCGGCGGCCTCGGCGTGCACGGTGACGTTATGCGCGCCCGCCTCGGCGTAGCCGACCGCCCAGCGGTCCGGGTCCTCGATCATGAGATGGCAGTCCAGCGGGATGTCGGTGGCCGCTCGGAGTGCCTGCACCACGGGCAGCCCGAGCGTGAGGTTCGGTACGAAGTGGTTGTCCATGACGTCGACGTGAAGCCAGTCCGCGCCGGGGCGACCGTCGGCCGGGCCGACCGAGGCGGCCTCCTCGGCCAGGCGCGCGAAGTCGGCGGACAGGATCGACGGAGCGATCATGGGTCGGCGATCGACGGAGGAGGCCTGCGCCTGCCCCGAGGTCTGGAGCTTCCCTGAGGTCTGAAGCTTTCCTGGGTTCTGGGCTGGCTCTGGTGCGACGGACACGCATCGGAGTCTAAGAGACGGCCGCGGGGTCGCCTGCCGGACACCGGACGGAGGGAGAGGCGAGGAGCGGGCTCGCCGATGCCGCTCGGCACGATCCCGTCGCGATGTGCCCCGGGGACCGACACCGCCGTGTCCGGGCGTCGTGCCTCCGGACGCGCGTCTTCGCCGGATTCCGGAGTGCTCGACACGAGCCCGTCGGACGATCGGCCCGCTCACGGCGTCGACCACGGCGTCTCGGTGTGCCCGCGCCGACGCGACTCCCCGTCGGGCCGTGGGGATCGCCGCCTTCGTGCCCCGAGGTTCGACGCCACCGGCCAGGATCTCGCGATGCGCGGTCTCCGTCGAGCGGCTGCCCGTCAACGGCTCTCGTGAGGTCCACTCGATCGATATCTTGCCGATGTCGAACAACTGTTCGATCATCTGATCATGACTTCATACGGCATCCTCCGCCACGTCGACTCCTGCTCCACGGCGGCGCTCCCGGCGTCCATCGGTGAGCGCTCCTCGCACACACGGTCGCGCCGCGCTGTTCGCCTGCCCCGCCCGGTCGGCACGGCGTTCGGAATCGCGACGCGGACCGGGCCGGACACGGCACGGCGTCTCCTCGCGCTCGTCGTCGGATGCCTCCTCGGCCTCGGGCCGCCGGGCCCCCGAGGCGGGCACGCCGGGCCGGGTGCCGTTCGCAGACGCCGCGCGACGACAGGCGACGAGGCCTCCTCCGTCGCCCGCAGCACACCGCGCGACGACCCTGCCGATGCCCGCCACCCGATGTCCTCGGGGCCCGCGCGGTCGACCGCCCATGCGCCGTCGGTCGCCGCGACACAGCCGCCGCGACGGGCGACCGCCCACAACGGGGCACGACGTGGTGCCCGGACACCGCTGAGCCCGTCGGCACGGCCTACGCCCGCTCCGTCGCACCTCGTCTCGCGTGGGCGTCTCCCTGGCACGAACGGCCCCGCGCCCGGCGCGACGGCCCGGCCACCGGCCGGAACCGGACGCCCCTCAGGCCCACGGCTCGCCGCCCTCTCCGGCCGGGCCGAGGCCGACGCGGAGACGGGCCCGCTCCGCCGGACCGCGACCGGGCGCGACACCGGATGGTGTGCGTCCTTCCCGCCGGACGGGGAACCCGCCGGATCACGTGCCCCGATCGACCTCGGCGGCGAGCGCCGCGATCTGCGAGGGTCCGACGCGACAGCATCCCCCCACCAGTCGAGCGCCCGCCGCGATCCACTCATGGACGTCGTCGGGTCGAAATCGGCCGGGCCCGGTCCAAGCCCCGGCGGAGGGGTCCCACATCTCGCCGCCGTCGGGGTAGACGACCACCGGCTTCCCGCTGCACTCGGCCGCCGACCCCACCACGTCGGCGAGGCCGACCGGACTGGAGCAGTTCACGCCCACCGCGACGACGTCATCGCGGCCTCGCACCATCGCGAACGCCTCGGCGAGGGGCTGCCCGGCCCTCGTCCGCATCCCGGTGGAGCTGAAGGTCAACCAGGCGCGAAGCCCCGATCCGTCGAGTTCGGCGAGCACGGCCGCCGCCTCGTCGACGTCGGGAATGGTCTCGATGGCGAGCAGGTCCGGCTCCGCCTCGGCCAGGATCTCCAGTCGGGGCCGGTGGAAGGCTCGAAGCCGGTCCACCGTCAGGCCGTATCGCCCTCGGTATTCCGACCCGTCGGCCAGGTACGCGCCGTAGGGGCCGATCGACGCGGCGATCAGGAGCCGTCGCCTAGCCATGGCCCCGCGAGCCGCCGGCGGGCCCGGCCGTCGCGCTTCTGCCTGCGTTCCCGCCCCCTCGACCGCCCTCGACGAGGCGCCGGTCCCGTGCCTCCTGGTGTCGGCCGCGCCGAAGGTCGAGTCCGTCCAGGACGGCTCGGGGGGACCGCCGCCTCGGCGGAACCTCTCGGTCGAGAGGGCTTCCCCCTCCGCCGACACCTCGTCACGGGCTCGACGAGCGAGCGCGACGCTGGCGGACAGCAGGCCGACCGCCTCCGATCGATCGACACCAGCCGCCGCCAGGCCGGGCAGGGTCGCCTGGTAGCTGGCCGTGACGGCGATCTCCGCACCGGCCAGGAAATAGGCCCGGTGTGCGGCGACGATCTCCTCGGGAGCGTCTCGCAGGAGGCGTGCCGACCACAGCGCACCCGAGAGGTCGTGTCCTCGGCGTTCCAGCTCGGTGGCGAGCCCGCCGTCCAGCACGACGGGCCTGCCACCACTGATCCGCAGTCTGTCGAGCGGGGGCAGCCCGCCGAGGTCGCCGTCCGTCACCCGTCCCACCGTAGGCGACCGCGACCGTCACCACTCCAAGACGAAGTCTCCCTCGTCGATCACGGCTCCCTCGGCGTCGTAGGCACGGAAGGACGCGGTGTCGCCCTCCCACGCGCTGCCCATCGGGAGACGTGCGCCGTACATGCCCGCCTCGATCACGGCATCCACCTCGGTGTCGTCGGCCAGGACGATCACCAGACGGCTCACGTCCTCGGGGACCACCCCCCAGACGGCCTGGGCCTCGCCGCCCTCGATGAACTCACCCATCACCGGAGTCGTCTCGGTCACGTCTTCCGGGACATGCCTGGTGGCCCACAGACTGCTCGTGGCGCCGGGTGCCGGAGTCGCCGCGTTGAGCCAGCAGAGGCCCATCGCGGCCCTGGTCCTGGCGACGAGCATCCTCGGGATCTCGCCGGATTCCGGATAGACGGAGAAGACCGGACCAGCTCGCCACACCTCAGGGCTCGTGGACGCGGAGTCCTCCAGACACTGGCGCAGCCACTCGTTCTCCGCCACGCCCTGTCCCGGCGCCGTGCCGGCCCATTCCTCGTCCTCGGGGCCGCCCGGTTCCTCGGGGCCGGGATCGGTCGGCTCGTTCTCCCATTCCTCCATCGCATCCGGCCGGTCCTCCACTTCCACCAGAAACGGCGTGATCGGAGGGAGGTCGCCCAGCGAGATCCGCGCATGATCGGGGGCGGGGCCCGTGCGATAGAACTCCGCCGAGGGCAGGTGGTCCTCGGCGAAGGTCCGGTCGCCGTGCCCCTGGGCGAAGAACACCCCGTCTTCGGCCAAGACGTCGACCGAGACGAACCCGCGCCCGTCCGCCACCTCGAAATAGAGACCGTAGGGGAACTCTCCGCCGTACTCCTCCGGTATCCGCCCGAGGATGCTTCCCGTTCCCGTCACCTCGAGACTGGCCACCTCGCGGCCGTCCGTGGGTTCGGCGGCCCACGCCGCAGGATCGCTCACGTGTGCCCACCGTGCGGTCACGTGACAGAAGAAGCGCTGGTCGTCGGCCTCGATCACCAGGACCTGCTCGTCGAACAGGCTCTTGGCGATCGACCACGAGCCAGTATCCGGGAACTGCCCGGCCGCCCCCGCCTCGGCGACGGCCGCACCACACCGATCGATCGGCTCGTCGCCGACGGGTTCGCCAGGCCGGTCCACGTCGGAGGACGGCGCAGGACCGGCCAGGCCGTCCCCATCGCCGACGAGCGCGTTCGTCGTCACCACCGCCGCCATCGCGAGCAGCCCCACCGAGGCCGCGACGAGGACCGGTACCCGGAGGCGGCGTGCGCCCGACTCGGTGGGACGGGGCTCGCCGATGTCTCGGCGCAGCCGAAACCTCATCCGATCACGGATCTCCTGGGGAAGTTCACGACGCGGTGGAAGATCGAATTCGTCGTTCATCGTGTCTCCAGGTCGAAGAGCGTGCGCAGCCGAGAGCGGGCACGGGAGATTCGGGAGCGGACGGAGACCTCGGCGACGCCGAGCGCCTCGGCCGCATCGGTGATCGACAGCTCGCCCAGCAGACAGAGCTGGACAGCCTCTCGTTCCGCCTGCGGCAACCGGTCGACGGCGGCCAGGACGCGCCGCAGCCGATCCTCGCCCGCCAGCTGGTCATCGAAACGCTCAGCGTGGTCGGTGACCGGTTCCCGATCGCCGCCGAGCCGACTCAGTGCCCGGCGCAGTCGGCTGCTGCTACGGAACTCGGTACGGGCGAGGTTGCCTGCGACGGTGAACAGCCACGGCAGGGCGCTCTGTCGGGTCAGGCGCATGTCGCCGCGTCGCCGCCATGCGGTGAGGAAGACCGACGAGGTCAGATCCTCGGCGGTGCTCCAGGATGCGGTCAGTCGATAGGCGTGGTTCCACACTGCCTCGGAATGGCGCTCGAACAACGCACCGAAGGCCGCATGGTCGCCCTCGGCCGCACGCTGCCACAAAGCCGGGTCGGCGAGTGTGGCGTAAGAAGCCTGCTCGTCCGGTAACGGCGCCTCTCCCGCGGCTGCGGACGGCGGGCTCTTCGCCACAGCGGTCTCCTCCGGGTTCAAGTGCAAGGTCACGGTCACTAGTCGCCGAAGACGACACGATGTTGCATGCGGTCGTGGGACTGGGGGCGTGTCGAGGGCCGCTCGCCGTCGGATTCGAGGTGCCTCTCTCGGGCCGAGACTGTTCGACGGCCGGGTGGCGTGCTGCCCGCCGGCGAATCCGATCGGCGGCTCGAGTCCCGGATGCCCGGACCTCAGTGATGCCCTCGTCCCGCATCAGGGCGCTGAGAGGGCGTCCGGCGGCGAGCGCGAGACCGTCGACGAGCACCGTGGCGCCTGCGGGCATCGCGCGGTGTCGAACCGCGGGCGCGGGCGAGCATCACGGCGATCCTGCTGAGGAGGCGAACATCATCGACGGCAGCGGTGATGCCCGACGACGGCCGTGCCGAAGCGGCGCCTGTGGGGGTCCGTTCGCCGCTCGCACCACACCGGGTGCTCGGCGGCCGCCGGCTAGACTCTCGGCGACCAACGACCCGGCGAGTGTCCCCCTGGGACGAGGAGCCTCGTGTCCGTCCAGCCCATCACGTTCTTCGGTGATCCGGTGCTCCGCGCCAGAGCTCGGGAGGTCGTCGACTTCGACAAGGCGCTCCGCGGCCTCGTCCAGGATCTCTGGGACACCATGGAGCAGCAGGGCGGTGCGGGGGTCGCCGCGCCGCAGATCGGCGTGAGCCTTCGCGTCTTCGCCTATCACTGTGCGGGACACGCCGGGCACCTGGTCAATCCCACGGTGCGGCTGCTGGGGCACGATCTCGACGAGGAGCCGGAGGGCTGCCTGTCCGTTCCCGGTATGAGCAGCCCGTGCAGGCGGGCTGATCGTGTCTTGGCGACCGGCTGGAACATGCACGGCGAGAAGATCCAGATTCAGGGCGAGGGGCTGCTGGCACGGTGCCTGCAACACGAGCTGGATCATCTCGACGGTGTCCTCTACATCGATCGACTCTCCTCGGAGAGGGCCGCCCGTGTGATGCGGGACATCCGACAGACTGCCTGGTTCGACGGTGAGGACCTCTCCGCGGAGGAGTCCTCGCCCGCACTGGCACGGAGGTACTGACCGACCATGCGACTCGTCTTCGCGGGCACCCCGGAGCCCGCGCTCCCGGCACTGCGCACCCTGATCGATTCGGCACGCCACGAGATCGTGGCGGTGGTGACCAGACCGGACGCGCCCGCGGGCCGAGGCCGTCGGCTGCTGCGCTCGCCCGTGGCCGCGCTGGCGGAGGAACACGGCATCGAGGTGTTGACGCCGACGAAGGCCGGTGATCCCGAGTTCCTGGAACGACTGACGGAGCTGGAACCGGACTGCGCCCCGGTCGTCGCCTACGGCGCCATGCTGCCGAAGGCCGCCAGGGCCGTCCCCCGGCACGGCTGGATCAACCTGCACTTCTCACTGCTGCCTGCCTGGCGCGGGGCGGCGCCGGTCCAGGCGTCGATCCGCGCGGGTGACGAGATCACCGGGGCGAGCACGTTCCGCATCGTCAAGGAGCTCGACGCGGGGCCGGTGTTCGGCGTGGTCACCGAGCGGATCGGCAGGCGCGACACGGCGGGCGACCTGCTGGGCAGGCTCGCCGAATCGGGAGCGCGGCTGCTGAGCGCGACTCTCGACGGCATCGAGGACGGCACCGTGTCGGCGCAGGAGCAGCCGTCCGACGGCGTCAGTTACGCCGCGAAGATCACCGTGGAGGACGCCCGGCTGGACTTCTCGCAGCCTGCGCTGGCGGTCGACCGTGCCGCCAGGGCGTTGACGCCCGACCCGGGCCCGTGGGCGCTGTTCCGCGGCGAGCGGCTCAAGCTCGGACCGGTGCTTCCGGTGGTGGTCGACGAGCCGCTGCCTCCGGGTCGCATCCTGGTCGAGCGCAAGCGGGTGCTGGTCGGGACGGCGACCGACCCGGTGGCGCTGGGCGATGTACAGGCGCAGGGGAAACGGCGGATGGCGGCGACCGACTGGGCACGAGGCGTACGCATGGACGAAGGCGAGGAGCTGCGATGAGCCCGTCACCCGCGAGAAGAGACCGTCGCGGAGGGCCTTCCGGGCCGCCGCGAGGCAGGCAGGGCCCTCGTCGCCCGCCCACTCAGGACGCCGCCCGGGATGCCGCGTTGGACACCCTCACGGCGGTACGGGAGAAGGACGCCTACGCGAATCTGGTCCTGCCGAGACTGCTGCGGGATCGGCGGCTGACGACCCGAGACGCGGGGCTGGCCACCGAGCTGACCTACGGTGCCTGTCGGGCCTTCGGTCTGTTGGACACGGTGCTCGGCGACTGCAGTGACCGGCCGGTCGACGAGATCGACGGTGTCGTCCTCGATGCCCTGCGGCTGGGGTGCTATCAGCTGCTGCGCACCCGGATTCCGACTCATGCGGCCGTGTCGGCCACGGTGGAGCTGGTTCGTGGTCGAGCGGGCAGCGGCGCGGCGGGCTTCGCCAACGCGGTGCTGCGTCGGGTCTCGGAACGAACCGAGGACGAGTGGGTGGAACTTCTCGCCCCCGACGCGACATCCGATCCGATCGGACATCTGGCGCTGCGTCATGCCCATCCGAGGTGGGTGGCGGAGGCCTTCGCCGCGGCGCTCGGCGATGCCCGCGACGAGCTCGCCGAGGCGCTGGCCGCCGACGACGCGAGACCTGCGGTGCACCTGGTGGCCCGCCCCGGCGAGATCAGCTCGGCTGAGCTCGCCGCCGTCACGGGCGGCGACGAGGCCCCGTATTCACCCTACGGCGTCCGGCTTGAGGCCGGTGCCGGCGATCCAGCGGATCTGGAACCGGTCCGGGAACGACTCGCGGGCGTGCAGGACGAGGGCAGTCAGCTCGCGGCCTTGGCGTTGACCCGGCCGCCGGCCGAGGGTTCGGATCTTCGATGGCTCGATCTGTGTGCCGGACCGGGGGGGAAGGCCGCCCTGCTGGGCGCGTTGGTCAGTCTCGACGGCGGCACGCTGGACGCCGTGGAGCCCGCCGCGCACCGGGCCGACCTGATCCGTTCGCTGGTGCGCGAGCTGCCGGTCACCGTGCACGTCGGCGACGGCCGAGACAGCGGGCTGCCTGCCGGCGGCTTCGATCGCGTTCTGGTCGATGCTCCGTGCACCGGGCTCGGCGCGTTGCGGCGCAGGCCGGAGGCTCGGTGGCGACGCAGGCCGTCGGACGTCGCGGAGTTGGCCCGGTTGCAGGGCGAGCTGCTTCGAGCGGCGTTCGAGCTGGTGCGTCCGGGCGGGGTGGTGGCCTACGTGGTGTGCTCGCCGCACCTGTCCGAGACGGTCGAGGTGGCGCGGCAGGCAGCACGACTTCCGGGCGTGGTTCAGCTCGATGCCAGGCCGTTCTTTCCGGACGTGCCCGCCCTGGGCGACGGACCAGGTGTCCAGCTGTGGCCTCATCGCCATGGCACCGACGCCATGTTCTGTGCGTTGTTCCGGCGGGAGGCCGCCGCGCCGACCGCGTGACGATGACGACGTGTAGTCCGGCGGGAACACGGGTCCAGGTGTGGAGGCCCTCGGTCGGTGCCTCGAAGGCCTCCGTAGGCGCGGGCTCGCCCCCGGTCCTGTCTCCCCGCCCGCGCCGGGCCCTGTGAGGAGGGCACCGTATTCCTCGGCGTCTCGGCTGCCCCGGCACGCTCGAGTCCGCGGAGCGGAGTCGCGCCGGGCGGCCCGGGACAGGACCGGCTCCCCTGCCACCACGCCCGTCCCCGCCGAGGGACCGACGCTCAGACGAGGTCGAGGGGGTCGACTCGGACACGGATGACATCCGGTTCTCTGCGAGCGGTGCGGATGGCCATCGCCTCGGCGACCGAGGCGGCCAGGGCACGTCCCTGGCCGCGGGGGGCCCGCAGCAGCAGCCGTTCTCGCCCAGACGCTCCGTCGGCGTCCACCTCGCGCAGCGGCACCGGTCCGAGCACTTCGGTCCCCTCGGGGAGTCGAAGCAGCCCCTGTACCTGTTCCACGGCCTGTGGGACGGCGTCAAGCACCGCCATCCGTGCCGCGGGTGGAAAGCCCAGTTCTCGTCGGCCCGCGAGTTCGGCGGTCGCGTGCCGGACCGGATCCCACCAGACGAGCGCCTGGACCGGCGGCAGAGCGGACTCGGCCATGACGACGACCCGGCCGCCGTCCTCGGCGGACCGCACCAGGGCGGCGGCCGACAGCCATCGGCGGAGTGCCTCCTCCTCCGCGCGCAGGTCGGGCCTGGTCAGCAGCGCCCAGCCGTCCAGCAGCAACGCGGCGCCGTACCCGCAGGGTGCCAGCGGTTCCGCTCCCGGCGTGCAGACCACGAGCGCGGGCCCTGCCGGGATCGTGTCGAGCACGGCCGCGCCGCCCGAGGTTCGGACGACGACACCGGGGAACGCCCGTCCGAGTTCTTCCGCGGTACGCCCTGCCCCCACGACGACGGCGCGCAGCCTGCGCGACCCGCAGTCCGGACACCGGAAACCCGCCTCGGTGGCCCCGCACCAGCGGCAGGCGGCCGGTCGGGGCTCCCCGTCGGACGAACCCGGCAGCGCCAGCGGACCCGCACAGCGTCGACACCGGGCTCGGGACCGGCACTGCCCGCAGGCCAGCGTCGGAACGTAGCCACGCCGAGGGACCTGGACCAGCACGGGGGCGCCCGCGGACAGCGCGGCTCTCGCCGCCTCGAAGGCGATGCCGGGCAGCCGGGCACTGCGTGCCGCGGGGTCACGTGCCTCCTGCTCGGCGCTGGCCCCGACGGCGACGACTCGCGGGGCGCTTGCACGCACCGCGGCTCTGGTGGCGATGACCTCGTGGGCCCAACGGGTCTCCACCAACAGCTGTGCCTCCGCGGTCCGGGGGAAGCCTGCGACGATCATCCCGGCATCGACGAGCTGGGCCCGCAGGCCCAGCACCTCGCGGGTGTGCGGGTAGGGCGCGTGCGGATCGGAGTGCACGTCGTCACCGTCGTCCCAGACGATGAAGAGACCGGGGTCGGCGACCGGGGCGAAGGCCGACGATCTGGTGCCGACCACGATGCGTGCCGTTCCGCGCCGCACCGCCAGCCAGCGGCGGTAGCGCTTGGCCGGGCCGAGTCCCGCCGACAGCGCGACGACCTGATCCGCTCCGCAGAGCGCCGTGCAGGCGGCGGTCACGCGGACGACGTCTCGCTGGTCGGGCACCACGATGACGGTGCCTCGACCGGTCGCGGCGACCGAGACGGCCGCCTCGGCGAGTCGGAGGGGCCAGTCCTCACCGGGCAGCGGCTGCCAGACGGCTCGTGCGGGCTTCCCGGCGTGCAGTGCGCCGATGAGCTGTTCGCCGTGCTGATACCGCCGCCAGCCCGCGGCGTCGGGGCGCGGGGGCACCTCGGGGGCGGGTGGGCTCTCCTCCTTCTCGACGGCCGCGTGCCGTGGCGGGATGGCGAGCCGGAGGACGTCGGTCAAGGTGCCCGCGTAGCGGTCCGCGACGGCTCTGGCCAGCGTCGCGACCTCGGGGCTGAGCACGGGCTCCGCCGAGATGACCTTGTCGATCCACAGCAGCTTCCCGTCGAAGTCGGACTCCTCGGTTCGATCGAGCAGGTAGCCGTCGACGACCTGTCCCGCGAAGCGCAGGCGGACCCGGACGCCGGGTCGGGCCTGCTCGTCGAGATGAGCGGGTACGCGGTAGTCGAAGGTGTGGTCGAGATGGGCGAGCGGAAGGTTCACGCACACCCTGGCGACCGAGTCGGTCGATGCTCGCTGCCATTCCCCGCGTCGCGGAGTCGTCGACCGTGCCATGGCGTCGGGTCTACCAGACCCGACGGACCATGTCCGTGCTGCCTCACTGATCTTCGTGCCGGTGCCCGTTCCCGGGCCGCCGGGCGACGGTCGCTCCGCGATCGTGGATCGAGCCGTCGGCGACGCACGCCTGCCTCGACACGATGTGCCGATGACGTACGCGGGCACGGCACCGCTGGTCGTTCTCGGCGGCCTCGACGTCGACCAGGCAGCCGGGTCAGGGCGGGTTCGGCCGTGGTATCCGAGCTGTCGGGCGTCGGCGACTCCGACGCGGTGTTGGCAGTACCGGTGCGAGGACCGCCTGCCGGCCGACCGGACTCCGGGTCCCTGCCACGCCCGTATCGCGGACGGCGCCCACCCGGGCAGAGCACATCGTGTGGGGCTTCGCGGCGCCACGATCCGGTTCCGGAACGACGGCGGGATGCCGGGGACGCCTCGCCGAGCCGAGTCTGCGAGCGGTCTCGCCGCGCCGTGCCCGATCGGTCGCGGCCGAGTGCTCGTCGACCGCCATCGACCGTGCCTGCCCGGACAGACCCGGCAAGCCGTAGCCGCCGACCGCGGCGAGGCGGTGTCGTCCGGCGCGCGGAGGCGACCGATCCGGAGACGACGGCAGACGTCGAGCGTCTCGAAGCCGCCCCACTCCTCGCGATGGTCATCGCGAGCGGTGGACCGGCTCGTGTTCGGGCGTATGGCCCGGGGAGGACGAACCTGCCGCGGTGCGTGGCCTTCGACGATGTCGGCGGCGGCTCGAGCGGCGCGGTGTGCCCGCCGACGCATCGATCGAAGTCGAATCGTCGCGTCGACGGGCAGGTGCAAGGTATCGAGGATCGCCCGTCAGCGCGCCGCCGCAGGCACGTGGATCCTCGACGGTGCGGGGTCCGCCGTCGGTCGACGGCGGACGAGATCCGGCACCGCCCTCCCGGCGAGGGTCGCGGAATGACGGATTCCGCCGAGGCACGGTCTCGGCAGCCTGCCGCGCCGCCACGACGGACGTCCGGCGCGGCACACCGTCGTCGAGGGGCGGGGCGGACGACGGGCGCGGGGCGCCGTGTCCCCGCGCCCGCCGCCGTGCCGAGCAGACCCGACGGACGGCCCACGCCCGCGGCGACCGCCTCACCGACGTGATCGCCGGGCCGGAGCCTGTCCGGGAACGGCGACCTGGGTCCGCGCGACGGATTCGGCACCGTGCGGACCTGGTTCAGCTCGCAGCGTGCGATCCCGTGCCCCGTGGCGACGCAGGCCGACCGCCGGGCAGGCCGCCTCGACCGTGGAGACCATCCGCGTCGGCGAGTCGCGGCCCGCACGGTACGACGCGGGATCGCGGCTGACGACGAGGCACTCGTCGTCAGGCCCGCCCCGGCGTGTCTGCCGGTGCCCTCGTTCCGTCGGGATGGACGGTGATCGCCCCGGACGGGCAGACCTCCGCGGCCTCCGTCACGGCGGGCCGCCGCTCCGGACCGGGAGCGGCCGCCAGCAACAGGACCCGACCCTGTTCCTCGTCCTGATCGAACACCTCGGGACAGGTCAGGACGCACATGCCTGCCCCGACGCAACGATCCCTGTCGACCTCGACCCTCATCGACGCCGTCTCCTTACCAGGTCACCGGCAGGCTGTGCACGCCGTAGATGGCCATGTCGGTGCGCAGCGGCACCTCGTGCGGCTCCACCGCGAACCGCAGGTCGGGGAACTCGCGCAGCAGCGTACCGAATCCGACTCGCATCTCCACCCTGGCAAGCTGCTGGCCAAGGCACTGGTGGATGCCGTGTCCGAAGGAGAGATGCCTGGTCGAGCTTCGGGTCACGTCGAGCCGCTCCGGGTCGTCGAACCGTTCGGGGTCGCGGTTGGCCGCCGGGATCGAGAGGATCAACGTCTGCCCCGCGGTGACGGTCTCGCCGCCGAGTTCGACGTCCTCCAACGCGGCGCGCATCGTGCCGAACTGGATGATCGACAGGTAACGCAGCAGCTCCTCGACCGCGCCGTCGATCAACGTCGGATCGGCGCGCAACAGCGCCAGCTGATCCGGGTTGCTCAGCAGCGCCATGGCGCCGAGGCCGAGCATGTTCGCGGTGGTCTCGTGTCCGGCGACCAGCAGCACGAGAGCGATGTTGCGCAGTTCCTGATCGGTGAACTCGGTGTCGCTGATCAGCCCGCCGAGGATGTCGTCGGTCGGGTCGGCGCGCTTGGCGGTGATCAGTTCCGTCAGGAAGCCCTCGATGCTCGCGAACGCGGCGGCGAAGTCCTGCGGGGTCGTGTCCAGAAGCAGCAGGTCACGGGTCGCGCCCTGGAAGACGGCCCGCCGGTCGTAGGGCACGCCGAGCAGCTCGCAGATCACCAGTGAGGGGATCGGGAGGGCGAACGAGGACACCAGGTCCGCGGGAGGCCCCGACGCACGCATCGACTCGGCGTGCGACTCGACGATCTCGATGATCCTCGGCTCCAGCGCGCGCATCCGCCGCACGGTGAACTGCGCGGTCAGTTCGCTGCGGTATCGGGTGTGCTCCGGAGCGTCCATCCGGATGAACGAGCCCGGCTCCGCGGGCGGCGGCTGCGTCTTGCCCAGTGCGTGTTCGAAGGGGACGTGTCGCAGCTCCTGGCGGGCGCTGAACCTCGGGTCCGCCAGTACGGAGCGGATCAAGGTGTAGTCGGTGACCAGCCAGCCCTGATGACCGTCGGGGAAGGCCATCGGGTGCATCGGTCGTTCGCCCCGGAGCCGCATCAGCTCGGCCGGCGGGTCGAAGGGGTGATTCCGTGCCGTGGGCAGGGTCACCGTGGCGGGTAAGGCGGCGTCTTCGGTCATCGAGAACTCCATCTCCGCGGCGACGGAGAGCGGGATCGCCCTCATCGCGTCGCCCGATGATCACACTACTCCATCTTCGCGAATTTCGTGAAGTGTTCGAACTGGATAACATCGGCGGATGAATCCCGACACCCTGCACAACACCGGACCACCGCATACACCGGAAGAGCGCGACCCCGTCAAGGTCGCCCGCCTCTTGGAACGCCTCGCCCTCGGCTTCTCCGCCAGCGGGATTCCCCGAATGGCGGCGCGGGCGTTCGCGGCGATCCTGATCGCCGACGATGGTCGACGCACGGCCGCCGAGCTGGCCGCCATGCTGAACGCGGGAGCACCCGCGATCTCGGGCGCGGTCAAGCACCTCACCGAGAGCCGCATGGTCATCCGCGAACGAGAGCCCGGACAACGCCGGGACCACTATCGGGTCGACGACGACATGTGGGCCGAGCTCCTCACCCGACGCAGCGAATGGCTGCTGACGTGGCAGGAGAACGCGCGAGACGGCATGGCGATCATGGGACCGAGCACTCCCGCCGGACGACGTCTCCGAGAGACACACGAGTTCCTGGAGTTCATTCGCGGCGAGCTGCCGAAACTTCTGCACCGCTGGGCTGAACACCAGGCTGACCTGCGCAAGGCCGAGGCGAGCTGAGGACCGAGCCCGCACCATCCTTGGTCCTTCTCCTGGCGGGCCGGAGACCGCCTCAGGCAGGCACTCCGATCGCTCTGACCTGGTTCTACGGATGGCGCGGGCCTCGGCGAGCACGCGGGGCCGCCGCAGGCAGGGAGCCGGCGGCCGGACCGGAAGGTCTACGGGCTCGGCGTCGCGGAGACTCGTGCCCGACCGATCACCTCGCCATACGACTCCAGACCTCGAACCGCCGTCGAATCCTCGTTCTCCGCGTCGCTACGCGGCCGACTCTCAGGCTTCTCACACACCGTGGCGACGCCGTCCCGGCGTGCCTCGCGACACCGGTACCGGCCAGGGTGTGCGTCACATCGAAGGACACCGCAGCTCGATGACATGTCGAGATCGGCCGACGTCAGCCCGCCGTGGGCCGGCCGCCGACGGGTTCGGCAGGTGACCACAGCTCGGCGCGGTGCTCCGATACGGCCCACGATGCTCGGCAGACGCCGCCGGAGACGACGAACGGCGCCCACCTCGTCGAGATCGAGGCGAGCGCCGTGTCGGCTTCTCGAGATCGCGTCGTGCGATCGAGCTGGAACGTGCTGCTGCGGGACGCCGTCCGGTGGGTCGTCAGGACCCCGCGATGGAGCGCAGGGCCTCAGCCCGGTCGGTGCGCTCCCAGGGCAGGTCGCAGTCGGTCCGACCGAAGTGACCGTAGGCCGACGTCTGCGCGTAGATCGGCCGCAGCAGGTCGAGGTCGCGGATGATGGCGCCGGGCCGCAGGTCGAACACCTCGGCGATCGCCGCCTGGATCTTCAGCGGATCGACCGTCTCGGTGCCGAAGGTCTCGACGAACAGGCCGACCGGCGCCGCCTTGCCGATGGCGTAGGCGACCTGCACCTCCACCCTGGACGCGAGTCCCGCCGCGACCACGTTCTTGGCGACCCACCGCATGGCGTAGGCGGCCGACCGGTCGACCTTGGACGGGTCCTTGCCGGAGAACGCGCCGCCGCCGTGACGGGACATGCCGCCGTAGGTGTCGACGATGATCTTCCGACCGGTCAGGCCCGCATCGCCCATCGGGCCGCCGATGACGAAGCGACCGGTGGGGTTGACCAGGAGCCGGACGTCGGAGACGTCGAGACCGAGGTCGGCGATCTCCGGGTCGACGACCTTGGAGCGGACGTCGACGCCGAGCATGCGGTCCAGGTCGATGTCGGCCGCGTGCTGGGTGGAGACGACGACCGTGTCGAGCCGCACCGGCTGGTCGCCCGCGTACTCGATGGTGACCTGCGTCTTGCCGTCCGGACGCAGGTAGGGCAGTTCGCCGTTCTTCCGCACGGCCGTCAACCGCCGCGACAGGCGGTGGGCCAGGGCGATGGGCAGCGGCATGAGCTCCGGAGTGTCCGAGCAGGCGTAACCGAACATCAGCCCCTGGTCGCCTGCGCCCTGCCGGGCGATCTCGTCCTCCGAGCCCTCGACCCGGCTCTCGTGTGCCGTGTCGACGCCTTGGGCGATGTCGGGTGACTGGGCGCCGATGGCGACGTTGACCCCGCACGAATGGCCGTCGAAGCCCTTCGCGGACGAGTCGTAGCCGATGTCGAGGATGACCTCGCGGACGATCGTCGGGATGTCGGCGTAGGCGTCGGTGGTCACCTCGCCCGCCACGTGCACCTGTCCGGTGGTGACCATCGTCTCGACGGCGACTCTCGAACGCGGATCCCTGCTCAACAGCGCGTCCAGGATGGAATCGCTGATCGCGTCGCAGATCTTGTCGGGGTGTCCCTCCGTCACGGATTCAGAGGTGAACAACCTGCGGGCGTGCTGACTCACGTGACTCTCCATCCGCTTCCGGCCCCGGTTCGCCAGTTCACCGGGCGCTTCGAGTTGCGATCAGCGTATCCATCGGCGTCGTAGGGATTCTCAAGCGTGAAGCAGGGCGGAGACTCCGTCCCACACCATGGACGCGAGTTCCGATTTCGCCGCCCTCGGCAACGTCTGCTCTCGCCCGTCGGCATAGAGGAGCCAGCCCTCGTTGTCCTCGGTCTCGAACGCCCGGCCCTCGCCCACCTCGTTGAGCACCAGGAGGTCACAGCCCTTGCGGCGCAGCTTCTCCCTGCCGTGATGCAGAACATCGCCGCTGACGTCGCCGGTCTCCGCGGCGAAGCCCACGACGACGACACCGGGGCGACGGCCTGCCACCAGCTCGACGAGGATGTCCGGATTGCGGGTCAGCTCGAGCGCGTCGGGGTCCGCGGCGCCCTTCTTCATCTTGTGCTCGGCCCGGTTGACCGGTCGGAAGTCCGCGACCGCGGCGGACATGACGACCACGTCCGACTCGTCGGCGAGCCGCAGCATCTGCGCGCGCAGCTCGGCGGCGCTGCCCACCCGTACGACGTGCACGCCCGCCGGGTCCGGCAGGTCGGCGTTCGCGGCCACCAGGGTCACCTCCGCGCCACGCTGGGCGGCCACCCTCGCCAGGGCGTACCCCTGTCTGCCGGAGGATCGATTGCCCAGGAAGCGCACCGGGTCCAGGGGTTCGCGGGTGCCGCCCGCCGAGATCAGCACGCGGCGACCGTCGAGATCCCGCGGCAGCGCGTCGCGTCGGGCGAGCAGCAGCCGCGCCAGCTCGACGATCTCGGCCGGATCCGGCAGTCTGCCTCGGCCGGTGTCGGCGCCGGTCAGCCTGCCGCTGGCGGGCTCGGCGACCACCACGCCTCGCGCGCGAAGCGTCGCGACGTTGGCCCTGGTGGCGGGATGCTCCCACATCTCGGTGTGCATCGCGGGAACCAGCAGCACCGGGCACCGCGCGGTGAGCAGCGTGTTGGTGAGCAGGTCGTCGGCCAGTCCGTTGGCTGCCTTGGCGATCAGATCGGCCGTGGCGGGCGCCACCACGACCAGGTCGGCGGTCTGCCCCAGTCGGACGTGCGGAACCTCGGGGACGTCGGTGAAGACGTCCGTGTGCACCGGCCGCCCGGAGAGCGCCTCGAAGGTCGCCGAGCCGACGAAGCGCAGAGCCGACGCGGTCGGCACGACCCGAACCAGGTGACCGGACTCGGTGAGGCGCCGCAGCACCTCGCACGCCTTGTAGGCGGCGATGCCGCCGCCCACCCCGAGCACGACCTCGGGCGAACGGGACTCCGCCGCCCGCGAAGACGACGGTGTGGTCACTCGCCCTCGGTGTGCTCGAGCACTCCGGCGTGGATCTCGCGCAGCGCGATCGACAGCGGCTTCTCCCTCGGGCCGGGCTCGACCAGCGGGCCGACGTACTCCAGCAGGCCCTCGCCGAGTTGGGCGTAGTAGTCGTTGATCTGCCGAGCGCGCTTCGCCGCGAAGACCACCAGGGCGTACTTGGAGCTGACCTGCTCCAGCAGATCGTCGATGGGAGGGTTGGTGATGCCCTCCAGAGCGGTGCTCGGCGGCGCGCCCAGCGCGCCCAGTTCGGCAGGGGTGATCACGTGGTTGACTCCTGGGATCTGCTTGACGGACTCGTGGCACCGTTCCGCCGTGCTGCGCGCGGATCGGGCCCGGTCAACAAGGTTAGCAACTGTTCCGCGGCATGTTCGACGTCCTCGTTCACCACGACCACGTCGAACTCGCCCTGAGCGGCGAGTTCGCGTCGCGCGGTCTCCAGCCTCCGCCGTACGACGTCGTCCGGTTCGGTGCCTCGGCCGACGAGTCGGGACACCAGCGCGTCCCAGCTCGGCGGGGCGATGAAGACGGTGAGGGCTTCGGGAAGCGCTTCCCGAAGGCTTCTGGCGCCCTGTAGATCCAGTTCGACCAGAGCCGGACGTCCGAGGGCCAGCCGCTCCTCCACGGGCTTGCGAGGGGTGCCGGATCGGTGCGTGCCGCCGTGGATCTCGGCCCACTCCAGCAGATCGCCGTCGGCGATCGCCTGGTCGAACCGCTCCGCGGCGACGAAGTGGTAGTCCCGGCCGTCGACCTCGCCAGGGCGGGGCGCCCTGGTGGTCATCGAGACGCTGAACCACAGATCGGGGATGAGCTCCCGGAGCCGGGCCACCACACTGCTCTTGCCGACACCGGAGGGGCCGGCCAGTACCACCAGCCGGCCCCTCCTTGATGAATCACTCACTCGCTGCTGAATTCGGCGAGCAGCGCCTTGCGCTGCCGATCACCCAATCCACGCAGACGACGACTGGACGCGATTTCCAAGCGTTCCATGATCTGCTGGGCCCGGACTTTGCCGACTCCCGGAAGCGCTTCCAGCAGTGCGGACACCTTCATCTTGCCCAGGACCTCGTCGGCTTCCGCGTCGGTGAGCACCTGCTTCAAAGTGGTGCCACCGCGCTTCAGGCGCTCTTTCAACTCCGCCCTGGCGCGGCGGGCAGCAGCCGCTTTCTCCAATGCTGCGGCCCGCTGCTCCTCGGTCAGCTGGGGAAGGGCCACGATCTCCTCCGTGGTGTGGGTTCCTCTGGATCGGTGCCGCGACCGTACCGACCGCGTCTGACGCGGCACAACACGGGTCCGGCCTACCCAGGCGATTCTCACCTGGGCGTTCGCCTTCGGTGGCGCGGGCGCACAAGCTACCGCCATGCGTAGAGCGCTCATTACCCAGGGTGCCGATCAAGCCGGAAGCACTCTCGATCGATGGAACCCGATCGCGCGTTAAGATGATCATGATGGACGTACCGAGAACACCGAAGTCGCTGGCCAGACCGATGCGGGCAGGCCGGGGCGTCGTCCTGTCCGCGTCGCGCCGCCCGCGACGCCCCGGGCTCGGTACCCGACCGGACGGCGTGGCGATCGGCGCGAGTCCCGGCCGTCTCCCTCCTTACGAGAATCGGGCCGCCGGGGCTGCCCGGTCACCGGCGACGGTGCTCGAAATCGCTCGGAAGGCCGGGCGCGTCCGGTCGGCACCGCCCCGTCGTCCCGACCACCGGTCGGGCGCCCGCCGCACGACGGAGCCGGAATCGCGCCGTTCCGGGCGAGTCGGCCGGGTCGGACGGACCGGCCTCACTCGGCCCGCCGCCCTCGGGTCGCGGGATGCGGGGGCGACGGTCCCGACGGCCGGCCGGGAGGCACGTCGCGTCGTCACGGAGGCGATGTGCGGACGCCGACGGTCAGCGGCTCGACCGGATCCGAGAACCACCGTGAACCCGACGTCGACCGGGCTTCGATCGGTGCGCCGAGACGGCGCGCGCAGGACGGGCCGGCGCAGGTCGATCGACGCCGGAGCCGACCGACGTCGGGACCGGTCGACGCACGGGCCCGATTCCGGGGCACGCCGACCCCGAGTCGATCGATGAGGTGCCCGCCGACGCGGTGCCTGCCGACGCGGGGACCGACCGCGAGGCGTCGGCCACGGCATCGCGACCGAGGTCGACGGGCTCCATTCACCGGACTCGCCGCCGCGGAACCCGCCACCCCCGACTCGCGAAGCGTCCTGGAACCCTCAGCCGCCGGCCGGGGCCGACGCCAGCTCCGCCCGCAGCCCCCGCACGGCCTGCCGCAGCGCGGCCACGTCCGGGCCGTGCCGCAGGACGTCTCGCGAGCTCGTCGGCAGCACGCCCGGCAGGGCTGGGCCGAACAGCCGACGCAGGTCGGCCACCGTTCCGCCCTGCGCACCGAAACCGGGTGCCAGAACCGGCCCGTTGAGGCCGCTCAGATCGAGCTTGAGGCTCGGCAGGTTGCCCCCGACCACCAGACCCACGTCGCCCAGTCGGGGAGCCCCCACGTTGAGCTGGGCCGCGGCGTCGACCACCCGTTGCGCGACGCTGCGCGTCCCCTTCTCGTCGGACACCAGGGCGTCCTGCACCGACGCACCCTCCGGGTTGGAGGTCCTGGCGAGCACGAACACCCCTCGGCCGGTGGCCCGGGCGATCTCCAGCGCGGGCTCCAGTGAGCCGAAGCCCAGATAGGGCGACAGGGTCACCGCGTCCCCGGCCAGCGGGGAGCCCTCGGTCAGATAGGCCCTGGCGTAGGCGGTCATCGTCGAGCCGATGTCGCCGCGTTTGGCGTCCACCAGCACCAGGGTGCCCGCGGCCCGCGCGTCGGCGATCAACCGCTCCAGGACGGCCACTCCCCCGGAGCCGTGTGCCTCGAAGAGGGCCGACTGCGGCTTCAGCAGGGCGACCTCGCCCGCCAGCGCCGTCACGCAGGTCGCGGCGAAGCTCCGCAGGCCCGCCAGGTCGTCGGACAGTCCCCAGGCGGTGAGCAGCGCCGGGTGCGGGTCCACACCGACGCAGAGCGGGCCTCTGGCCGCCATCGCGGCGCTCAGCCGGTCGCCGAAGGTGGTGATCATTCGCGTCCCTTCCGCAGTGCCGCCTGGAGGTCCTGGAGGCTGCGTACGCCGATGTCGTCACGGATGGAGGCCTCGATGCCCTGCACCGCCGCGGCCGCGCCCTGCACCGTGGTCACGCACGGGATGTCCCTGGCCACGGCGGCCGTGCGGATCTCGTAGCCGTCGACCCGAGGTCCCGGGTTGCCGTAGGGCGTGTTGATCACCAGCTGAACGGTGCCCGCCCTGATCTCGTCGACGATGTTGCCCGGCCCCTCGAAGTGCTTGCGGGCGACCGTGCAGCGGATGCCGTTGCGACGCAGCATCTCCGCCGTCCCCGCGGTCGCCAGCACCTCGAAACCGAGATCGGCGAGTCGTTTCACCGGGAACACCATCGACCGCTTGTCGCGGTTGGCGACCGAGACGAACACCCGTCCCGAGGTCGGCAGCGAACCGTAGGAGGCGGCCTGAGACTTGGCGAAGGCCGGGCCGAACGCGACGTCGATGCCCATCACCTCGCCCGTGGACTTCATCTCCGGGCCGAGAAGCGAGTCGACGCCCTGCCCCTCCGGCGTGCGGAAACGGTGGAAGGGCAGCACCGCCTCCTTCACCGCGACCGGCGCGTCGGCGGGCAGCTCGCCGCCGTCGCCCTCGCGCGGCAGCATGCCCTCCGCACGAAGCTCGGCGATGGTGGCGCCGAGCATGATCCTGGCGGCGGCCTTCGCCAACGGCACACCCGTCGCCTTGGACACGAAGGGCACCGTCCGCGAGGCCCTCGGGTTGGCCTCCAGCACGTAGAGCACGTCGTCCTTGAGCGCGTACTGCACGTTGAGCAGCCCGCGCACCCCGATGCCCTTGGCGATCGCCTCGGTGTGCCTGCGGACCTGCTCCAGATCGGTGCGGCCCAGCGTGATCGGCGGCAGGGTGCAGGAGGAGTCGCCGGAGTGGATGCCCGCCTCCTCGATGTGCTCCATGACACCGCCGAGGTAGACGTCGACGCCGTCGCACAGGGCGTCGACGTCGATCTCGATCGCGTCGTCCAGGAAGCGGTCGACCAGCACCGGGTGCTCCGGCGTCACCTCGGTGGCCCTGGCGATGTAGTCGGCCAGCGTCGTCTCGTCGTACACGATCTCCATGCCCCGGCCGCCCAGGACGAACGACGGCCGCACCAGGACGGGGTAGCCGATCTCCTCGGCCACGCGCCGCGCTCCCTCGAAGGAGGTGGCGGTGCCGTACCTCGGGGCGGGCAGGCCCGCCGCGTCCAGCAGCTCGCCGAAGGCGCCGCGGTCCTCGGCGAGATCGATGGCCTCGGGCGCGGTGCCGACGACCGGCACGCCCGCCTCGGCGAGCCTGCGGGCCAGCCCCAGCGGTGTCTGGCCGCCGAGCTGGACCACGACGCCCACCACGGTGCCGGAGGCCTGCTCCGCGTGCACCACCTCCAGGACGTCCTCGAAGGTGAGCGGTTCGAAGTAGAGCCGGTCGGAGGTGTCGTAGTCGGTGGAGACGGTCTCCGGGTTGCAGTTGACCATCACGGTCTCCATGCCCGCCTCGCGCAGCGCCATCGCCGCGTGCACGCACGAGTAGTCGAACTCGATGCCCTGACCGATCCGGTTCGGCCCGGAGCCCAGGATGATCACCTTGGGCCGGTCGCGCTGCTCGGTGACCTCCGACTCGGCAGCCGGATCGACCTCATAGGCCGAGTAGTGATACGGGGTGCTCGCGGCGAACTCGGCGGCGCAGGTGTCGACGGTCTTGTAGACCGGTCGGACTCCGAGGCGGTGCCGCAGCGCCCGGACACCGTCCTCACCGGCCAGTTCGGGCCGCAGTGCGGCAAGCTGACGATCCGAGAACCCCGCCCGCTTCGCGGAGCGAAGCAGGCCCTCGTCGAGCACCGGAGCGTCGAGCACCTCTCGCCGCAGCTCCACCAGCGCCAGGATCTGATCGATGAACCACGGGTCGACACCGGAGACCTCGTGCACCTGCTCGACCGTGGCGCCCAGCCGCAGCGCCCGCTCGATCGTGTAGAGGCCGCCGTCGTGCGCGGAACGCAGGGCGGCGAGCGTCGACTCCAGGGTGGCCTCCGGCGCGTCCGGCCGGGTCCAGAAGCTCAGGGACTTCGTCTCCATGGAGCGCAGCGCCTTGCCGAGGGCCTCGCTGAAGCTGCGGCCCATCGACATGCCCTCGCCGACGCTCTTCATCGTCGTGGTCAACGTGGGGTCGGCGCCCGGGAACTTCTCGAAGGCGAACCGCGGCACCTTCACCACGACGTAGTCCAGGGTCGGCTCGAAGCTGGCGGGCGTCTCGCCGGTGATGTCGTTGCGGATCTCGTCGAGGGTGTAGCCCACGGCGAGCTTGGCGGCGATCTTGGCGATCGGGAAGCCGGTCGCCTTCGACGCCAGCGCGGAGGACCTCGAGACCCTCGGGTTCATCTCGATGACGACGAGCCTGCCGGTGCGCGGGTTGACCGCGAACTGGATGTTGCAGCCGCCCGTCTCCACGCCGACGGCCCGCAGCACCGCGATGCCCAGGTCACGCAGCTCCTGGTACTCCCGGTCGGTCAGCGTCATCGCGGGCGCGACGGTCACCGAGTCGCCGGTGTGCACGCCCATCGGATCGATGTTCTCGATGGAGCAGACGACCACCACGTTGTCGCGGTGATCGCGCATCAGCTCGAGTTCGTACTCCTTCCACCCGAGCACGCTCTCCTCGATGAGGACCTCGGTGACCGGGCTCTCGGCGAGGCCGGTGGAGGCGAGCCGCTCGAGCTCCTCGGTGGTGTGGGCCATGCCGGAGCCGAGACCGCCCATGGTGAAGCTGGGGCGGATCACCACCGGCAGACCCAGCTCGCCGACCGCCTCACGCACCTCCTCCATGGAACGGCACACCCGGCTGCCGGGCACCTCACCGCCCACCGAGCGGACGATGTCCTTGAAGAGCTGGCGATCCTCACCACGCTGGATCGCGTCGATGTCGGCACCGATCAGTTCGACCCCGTACCGCTCCAGCACCCCGCGTTCATGCAGGGCGACGGCCGTGTTCAACGCCGTCTGACCGCCGAGGGTCGCCAGCAGGGCGTCCGGTCGCTCCGCGGCGATCACCTTCTCGACGAACTCCGGGGTGATCGGCTCGATGTAGGTGGCGTCGGCGAACTCGGGGTCGGTCATGATCGTCGCCGGATTGGAGTTGACGAGGCTGACCCGCAGGCCCTCCTCACGGAGCACCCGACAGGCCTGGGTGCCGGAGTAGTCGAACTCGCAGGCCTGACCGATGACGATCGGCCCGGAGCCGATCACCATCACATGTCCTATGTCAGTCCGTTTCGGCATGAATTCCCTCACTCACCAGGCGACGGAATCCGTCGCGGAAGACTTGAACGCTCTTGGACACGGTGCACGCCCGCGGCGCCCACCGCCGCGGGCCGCGATTCGTCGGCGGGCGACCGCGAACAGCGGCGGCGCACCGAGTCGGCACGGTAGGCCGACGGCACGATCGCGTCGCCGACACCGGGGGACGGCGCCGACGCCTGCCGCGTCGCAGGCTCGACATCGCGGGAAGGGGCCCGACACGCCCCCGGGAGGCACCGTGGAGCGTCCCGGGGGCCCGTGGTCAACGTCTCGACACGGAGACGGAGCGGGTGGACATCAGGTCGACGAAGTCGTCGAACAGGCCGGCGGCGTCATGCGGACCCGCGGCGGCCTCGGGGTGGTACTGCACGCTGAAGGCCGGGGCGTCCACGCACCGCAGCCCCTCCACCGACCCGTCGTTGGGGCAGTGGTGGCTCACCATGGCGGCACCGAAGTCGGTGTCGAACCGGGCGCCGGGCTCCCCCGCCACCGCGAACCCGTGGTTCTGCGCGGTGATGGCCACTCGGCCGGTGACGGCGTCGACGACCGGGATGTTGATGCCTCGGTGCCCGTACGGGAGCTTGTAGGTGCCCAGGCCCAGGGCACGGCCGAGGATCTGGTTGCCGAAGCAGATGCCGAACAGCGGCAGCTCACGTTCCAACGCCGCCCTGGTCAGCGCCACCGGATGGTCCGCGGTGGCCGGGTCGCCCGGGCCGTTGGAGAGGAACATCCCGTCGGGCTCGATCGCGAGGACGTCCTCGAAGGACGAGCTCACCGGGAGGACGTGGACCTCGACGCCGAGCCGGGCCAGCATCCTGGGCGTGTTGGACTTGATGCCCAGGTCGACGGCGGCGACGGTGAACCGCCGCTCTCCGACCGCCGGAACGACGTACGGCGCCGCGGTGCTGACGTCGCCCGCCAGGTCGGCGCCCGTCATCGGCGCGGCCGCCCGAACCCTGGCCAGCAGTTCGTCGTCGGGGGCGAGGCCGGCTCCGGAGAACACGCCCGCCCGCATGGCACCGCGCTCGCGGATGTGTCGGGTGAGCGTGCGCGTGTCGACGTCGGCGATCCCGACGACGCCCTGACTGGCCAGCTCCTCGGCCAGCGTGCGGCGCGACCGCCAGTTGGAGGGCGACCGGCTGGGATCACGCACGACGTAGCCCGCCACCCAGATGCGGCCGGACTCGTCGTCCTCGTCGTTCCAGCCCGTGTTGCCGATCTGCGGCGCCGTCTGCACCACGATCTGCCGGTGGTACGAGGGATCGGTGAGCGTCTCCTGATAGCCGGTCATCCCGGTCGAGAAGACCACCTCACCGAGGCTCTCCCCCAAGCCGCCGTAGGCGCTGCCGACGAAGACGCGCCCGTCCTCCAGCACCAGCTTCGCCGGGGACCGTCCGCTCACCTGCCCGCCTCCGTCCTGTCCGGGGCCTGGGGCGCCGTGTCCGATGCGCCGTCGACCGCCTGCTCGGCTGCCGAGGCCGCGCCCTCGGGCGCCGCCTTCTCACTCAGCCGGGCGACCCACTTCTCGTAGTCGCTCTTGTCGTCCGCACGAAACGAGGTGTCCAGGTCGAAGTCGCCGTGCTGCCAGGTCAGCACGAGCAGACCGCCGCCGGGGACGACCTTGCCCGCGGACTTGCTGTCGATCCTGGCGGACCGCAGGGCGTGGGCGGGCAGCCACAGGGTGGTCGCGCCGTCCCGCTCGATCAGCACGCCCTCGTCGACCAGCCGCAGGGCGCCGGCCGAGCGGTGACCGAAGTCACCCGCGACGATCCGAGCCTGCCAGTTCTCCGCCGAGGTGGTGCCGATGTAGACCCCGGTGAGCGCGGGGAGCACGTCGGGCGCGTCGAGCAGCTCGGGCGCGGGCTGCGGCAGCGCGGGCAGCACGCCCGCCTGGTCGGCGGCCCGTCGGTGCCAACCACGCCACATGCCCCAAGCGCAGAGTGCGAAGAACGCCACAAAGGCCAGTGTCAACAGGAGTCGATCCACCGGAGCACCTTCCCGTCCCGCGCGGTGAAACGCCCGCGCAACATAGTCGCCACCACCCGAGCGGGCAGCCGCATCCCCTCGAAGGGGGTGTTGTCGGCCAGACTGGCCGACTCCGCGCCGCGCACCGTCCAGTGCGCCGCCGGATCGATCAGGACGAGCGAGGCCGGCTCCCCCACGGCGATCGGTCTGCCGTGGTCGGGCAGGCCGACCAGTTCGGCCGGACGCTCGCTCATCACCCTGGCGACGCCGCGCCAGTCCAGCAGCCCGGTGTTCACCATGGTCTCGACCACGACGGACAGCGCGGTCTCCAGACCCAGCATGCCTGGTCGGGCCGCGGCCCACTCACAGTCCTTGTCCTGCGGGGCGTGCGGGGCGTGGTCCGTGGCGACACAGTCGATGACGCCGTCGGCGAGGGCCGCTCGCAGGGCCAGGGTGTCCGCCTCGGTACGCAGCGGCGGATTGACCTTGTTCACCGGATCGTAGGTGGTCAGCCGCTCGTCGGTGAGCAGCAGGTGATGCGGTGTCACCTCGGCGGACACCCGACCGGGACGGCCGCCGGGCGCCTGGGAGGGGAGCGCGGCCAGCGGCCCGGCCGCCCAGCGCAGCACCTCGACGGTGCCCGCCGTGGAGACATGGCACACGTGCAGGCGGCCCCCGGTGCGATGGGCCAGGAGACAGTCGCGCGCCACGATCGACTCCTCGGCAGCCGCGGGCCAGCCCGCGAGACCCAGCAACGCGGCCCGCTCCCCCTCGTGTGCCTGGGCGCCGACGGTCAGTCTGGGCTCCTCGGCATGCTGGGCGATCACCGCGCCAAGGGCCGAGGAGTACTCCAGCGCACGACGCATCAGCAGCGGATCGTCGACGCACACTCCGTCGTCGGAGAACATCCTGACTCGCGCAGCCGAACGGGCCATGCCGCCCAGCTCGGCGAGCCGCTCGCCCGCCAGGCCCACCGTGACGGCGCCGACCGGATGGACGTCGACGAGGCCGACCTCCCGGCCACGCCGCCAGACGTGCTCGACCAGTACCGCGTTGTCGGCCACCGGGTCGGTGTTGGCCATGGCGAACACGGCGGTGTAACCACCGAGGGCGGCCGAGGCCGAACCGGTGTCGATGGTCTCGGCGTCCTCGCGTCCCGGCTCTCGCAGGTGGGTGTGCAGGTCGACGAAGCCAGGCAGCGCGACGAGTCCCGTCGCGTCGACCACCTCGGCCCGCCCCGCGTCGACGGCGGTGTCGAGGGCCGCGATACGACCGTCCGCCACGAGCAGGTCGACGGGCTCGCCCTCTCCGTAAGGCCGCACGCCCCGCAGCAGCACGGACGACGACTCGCTCTCGGTCGAGGTCATCACTCGGCCTCCTCTCCGGCCAGGAGGTGGTACAGAACGGCCATACGCAGGTGAACCCCGTTGCGCACCTGATCGGTGACCAGCGCGCGTTCGGAGTCCGCGACGGTGGAGCCGATCTCCATGCCGCGCAGCATGGGCCCCGGATGCAGCACGGGAGCGTGCTCGGGGAGCAGGTCCAGTCGCCGCTGGTTCAGGCCGTAGCCCACGGCGTACTCACGGGCGGTGGGGAAGAAGCCGCCGTGCATGCGTTCCGCCTGAACACGCAGCATCATCACGGCGTCGACGCCGCCGAGCACGGCGTCGAGGTCGTGGCTGACCTCCACCGGCCACGACCCGACCCCGCTGGGCAGCAGGGTCGGCGGGGCGACCAGCACGACGCGCGCCCCCAGCAGGGTGAGGAGCAGCACGTTCGACCGTGCGACGCGGCTGTGCAGGACGTCGCCCACCACCGCGACGCGCCGACCGGCGAGGTCGCCCAGTCGTTGCCGAAGGGTCTGGGCGTCGAGCAGGGCCTGCGTGGGGTGCTCGTGCGTGCCGTCCCCGGCGTTGACCACCGCCACCCCGGTGTCGGCCAGCCACCGGGCCAGCCGGTGCGCCGCACCGGAGGCGGGGTGCCGGACGACCACGCAGTCCGCACCGGCGGCGGCCAGGGTGAGCGCGGTGTCGCGCAGCGACTCGCCCTTGCCCACCGACGAGGCACCGATGGAGACATTGATCACATCGGCGCTCATCCACTTGCCCGCGATCTCGAAGGAGACCCGGGTGCGGGTGGAGTTCTCGTAGAACACCGTGACGACGGTCCGCCCCCGCAGGGTCGGCAGTTTGCGCACCTGCCTGCCGAGCAGCGTCTGCTCCAGCCGGTCGGCGGTGTCGAGCAGGGCGTTCGCCGCCTGCGCGTCGAGGTCGGCGATGGAGAGCAGGTGTCTCATCGAGTGTCTCCGGCCGCTTCGTCGCCGGAGGGGCCGTCGCCGACCGGGTCCGCCGTGTCCGAGGAGCGCGGGTCCGGGCGACGCAGCAGCACCGCGTCCGCACCGTCGAGTTCGGCGAGTCGGACCGAGACCTCCTCGCTGCGCGCCGTCGGCACGTTCTTGCCCACGTAGTCGGCGCGGATCGGCAGCTCGCGGTGGCCTCGGTCGATGAGGACGGCCAGCTGGACGGCCGCGGGCCTGCCGTGGTCGCGCAGGGCGTCGAGTGCGGCACGCACGGTCCGACCGGAGAACAGGACGTCGTCGACGAGCACCACCAGCGCGTCGTCGAGACCGCCTGCGGGGAGGCTGGTCGGCTCCAACGGGCGGGCCGGCCGACGGCGAAGATCGTCTCGGTAGAGGGTGACGTCCACCGTTCCCGTGGGAATCGTCACACCGGTGAATTCGGCGATCTTGGCACTCAACCGCCTGGCCAGCGGGGCGCCCCGGGTCGGGATGCCCAGCAGGACGACATGCGGGGCGTCGGGCGCGTCCAACGCGGTCTTCTCGATGATCTGATGGGCCATCCTGGCGATGGTGCGTGCGACATCGGCCTCGACGAGCAGCTCACGCTCGCCGGAGCCCGCCGCACCCGCTCGTGCTGAGCGTGGCGCCACGGTCTGGACCTCCTTCCCCGCCTCGCTGGACGGGTCGTTAAAGGACGTCGGGGTCCGAGGGTCTCGGACGGCTCGGACGGTAGCAGTGTGCGATTGTCAATCTTCCGGGTGGTGTCAGAAACTCGCCCGGCTGTAGCAGTCTCACCGGCTTGACCTGGTGACGACGGCAAGCGAACATTACTCTGCGTATTGATCTGGGCATTCCCGCAGACCTGTCTAGAGGCTGACGGGGCGAACGAAACGGAGAACCGCCACATGGGCGACTACGCCAAGGCGCTGGGCGCCAAGCTCCGCGCGATCCGCCAGCAACAAGGGCTGTCGCTGCATGGGGTCGAGCAGAAGTCAGGCGGCCGGTGGAAGGCCGTCGTCGTCGGTTCGTACGAACGCGGCGACCGGGCGGTCACCGTCCAGAAGCTCGCTGAACTGGCCGACTTCTACGGCGTGCCCGTGGCGGAACTGCTTCCGGAGGGCAGGGTGCCGTCCGGTGCGGAGCCCGCCACGAAGATCGTGATCAATCTGGAACGTCTGCAACAGCTGCCAGCGGAGAAGGTCGGTCCGCTGGCTCGCTATGCGGCCACCATCCAGAGCCAACGAGGCGACTACAACGGCAAGGTGCTCTCGATCAGGACCGAAGACCTTCGGTCGCTCGCGATCATCTATGACATGTCGCCGGGGGAGCTCACCGAGCAGCTCATCGACTGGGGGGTCCTTCCTCCTGAGGCGCGACCCGCCAAGGAGGAGTGAGCTGCACGTCCGCTGAAAGGCGTCTCGGGCGCCGTCATGTGCGACATGACGGCGCCCCGAGGCGTCAGCTCGCCGCACGCAGCCGATCGGCGATCTTGGCCAGTCGGTCGAGGATGCCGTTGACGAACCGCGGCGAGTTGTCCGTGGACAACGTCTTCGCCAGTTCCACGGCCTCGTCGATGGCGACCTTGTCGTCCACCTCGTCCGACCACAGCAGCTCGAACAGGCCCAGCCGGAGGACGGCCCGGTCCACCGGGGGCATCCTGGCCAGGGTCCAGCCCTCCGCGTACTCCGAGATCAGCTCGTCGATCCGCTGCCGATGCTCGGTGACCCCCTCGACGAGGGTGACCGTGTACTCGTTGACCGGGGCCAGCTCCGGCACGCCCACCCGCTCGGCGAGCAGGGTGATCGGGTCCACAGAACGGACGTCGGCCTCATAGAGCAGGTCGACCGCGCGCTTGCGGGCTTTGCTGCGCGAACCCATTACGAGTTCACGCGGCCCAGGTAGCGCCCGTCGCGAGTGTCGACCTTGACCTTGTCGCCGCTGTTGAGGAACAGGGGGACGCTGATCTCGGCGCCGGTCTCCAGCTCGGCGGGCTTGGTGCCGCCGGTGGAGCGGTCGCCCTGCAGACCCGGGTCGGTGTGCTTCACGACGAGTTCCACCGAGGCGGGCAGCTCCACGTAGAGCGCGACGCCCTCGTGCACCGCCACGACCACGGTCTGGTTCTCCAGCATGAACTTGGCCGCGTCGCCGACGGTCTCGCCGGGCACCGGAAGCTGCTCGTAGGTCTCGCTGTCCATGAACACGTAATCGCGCCCGTCGAGATAGAGATAGGTCATCTCGCGCTTGTCGACGTTGGCCGTCTCGACCTTCACGCCCGCGTTGAAGGTCTTGTCCACGACCTTGCCGGAGAGCACGTTCTTCAGCGTGGTGCGCACGAAGGCGCCGCCCTTGCCTGGCTTGACGTGCTGGAACGACACGACGGTCCAGAGCTGGCCGTCGAGGTTGAGAACCAGTCCGTTCTTGAGGTCGTTGGTGGTCGCCACTGTGGTGGTCTCTCCTGGTGTCGAGTGGGCCCGAGGAGACGGGCCGGTGCAGGGACGGGCCGCGGCCGCTCTGCGACGGCTGCGGCGGTGCGACGCGAACTACGTCAGACGACCACGAGTTCCTTCGTAGTCAGAGTGAGGAGCTCCGGCTCGCCGTCACGAACGACGAGGGTGTCCTCGATGCGGACGCCACCCCGACCGGACAGGTACACGCCGGGCTCGACGGTGACGGCCATACCGGCGATCAGTCTACCGTCACCTGCCTTGGACAGGCTCGGAGCCTCATGGACCTCCAGGCCGACGCCGTGACCGAGACCATGCAGGAAGTCCTCGCCATGGCCTGCGGCCTCGATGACCTTACGCGCGGCGGCGTCGACCTCACGTACCTCCACGTCGACGGCCAACGCGCCCCGACCCGCCGCCTGCGAGAGCCTGACCAGCTCATACAGCTCCTGCTGCCAGTCGGCAGGCTGGCCGAGCACCATCGTGCGCGTCATGTCCGAGTGATAGCCGTCGACGAGCGCGCCGAAGTCGATCTTGATGAGGTCGCCTGCCCGAAGCGCCTTCTCGGTCGGCCGGTGATGCGGTACGGCGGAGTTCGCGCCGGCGGCGACGATCGTCTCGAACGACGGCCCGGAGGCGCCGTTGTCGCGCATCCGCGCCTCGAGGTCACGTGCCACCTCGATCTCGGTGCGCCCGGCCCGCAGCCCGTCGGCGGCCAGCAGCTCAGCCAATGCCCGGTCGGCCGCGGCGCAGGCCATCCGCAGAGCCTCGACCTCCTCGTCGTCCTTGATCAGCCGCAGCTGTTCCACCAGACCCGGGCTCCGCACCAGGTCGACGCCCTCGGCGGCGCCCGCCAGGACGTCGAGCGCGTCGACGGTCACCTTGTGACTCTCGAAGCCGGTGCGGCGATGCGCTGCGGCCTCGGAGCCCGACCGCGCGGCCAGCGCGGTGGCGGAGGCTCGCTCGATCACGCGCTCCAGGTCGGGAACCTGCGCACCGGCCTGGGTGAGGTAGCGCCCGTCGGTGCAGAACGTGGTGCGCGTCTCGGCGATCGGGGTGTCCTCGGCATGCACCAGCAGCGCGGCGTTGGACCCGGTGAACCCGGTGAGGTAACGGACGTTGAGCAGGTCGGTCACCAGCATCGCGTCCAGGTTCGCGGTGCGGAGCAGGGTACGCAGCGCCTCGCGGCGGCGAGAGTGGGTTTCGGGCATGGCAGGCAGCATAAGAGGCCTCGGGGCCGCAGGACGGCGTCTCGGCTGCCTCGACACTCGAGCGCACGCGGCGACTCGGAGCGATTACGCCGTTCGGCGCAGCGGATCGGCCGCTGAGCGGATGCCCCACCGGCGAGATCGGATCGTAACCTGGTGATGTCTGGGAGCGCTCACAGCCATCGAGATCGGGCCCGTGCACCACCGACGTGACCCGTGCACCACCGACGACGAGGAGAGAGCATGACCAGCAGGACCCTGGTCGGCGCGACACTGAGCGCGCTGTTGACCGCGGCGGCGATCGGCGGCATCGCGCCCTCGGCCGCCGCGCAGCAGGCCGACGACACCTTCTACGTCAACCCGACGACCAATGCCGCGCAGTGGGTGGCGGCGAACCCCGGCGACGGGCGCGCCGCCGTGATCGGCGAGCGCATCGCCTCCGTCCCCCAGGCCCAGTGGTTCACCCAGCACAACCCGGCTGCCGTCACCGCCCAGGTCGACGAGCTCGTCGGCGCGGCCCAGGCCGCGGGGCAGACGCCGATCATGGTCGTCTACAACATCCCCAACCGGGACTGCAGCAATCACAGCGGCGGCGGCGCGCCCGACCACGCCGCCTACCGGGCGTGGGTCGACCGCGTCGCCGAGGGGCTCGACGGCCGCCCCGCGACGATCGTCGTCGAGCCTGACGTGCTGGCGCTGATGGACTCCTGCATGAACGAGGCCGAACAGGCCGAGGTCACCGCGTCGATCCGTCACACGGTCGCCACGCTCACCTCGGGCTCCGCGCAGGCCGACGTCTATCTCGACGCCTCCCACTCGGCATGGCACCCACCCGCCGAGATGGCCGCCCGGCTCACCGCGGCGGGGATCGCCGACGGAGCGGCGGGCATCGCGACGAACGTGTCGAACTACCGCTGGACGGCCGACGAGACGGCCTACGCCAAGGCGGTGCTGGCGGCCACCGGCGTGCCCGGACTCGGCGCGGTGATCGACACCAGCCGTAACGGCAACGGACCGGCGGGCTCGGAGTGGTGCGATCCGGCAGGCCGGGCCATCGGGACGCCGAGCACCACCGACACCGGCGATGCGACCATCGACGCCTTCCTGTGGGTCAAGCTGCCCGGCGAGGCCGACGGCTGCGCGGCACCCGCGGGCCAGTTCGTGCCGCAGCTGGCCTACGACCTCGCGATGGCGGCGGGACCGGCCGGGCACTGACCCGGTGACGGCTTCGCGGCACCACGAGTGCGGGCGGGAGCATGAGCGAGCGGGCGCGAGTGGGCGGGCGCGGATCAACAGGCACGGACTGACGGACACGGTCCCACGGGCACGGACGGCCGGGGGCGGTCGAACCCGCCGGGTGCGGGCGAGCACGGTCCCCGCTGCCGCCGCTCGAACGCCGCCTCGGCTCGCGGCCGCCGCCGCGGCGGCAGGCAGGCGGTAGGCGGTCGTCGTCCGCCGCCGACCCGGCCCTACGTTCGACGGTCCTGGCGGACGAAGCCGTCGCGGACCGTCGGGCTCGGACGGTCGGATCGCGGGGTCCGGGCAGGCGAGGGCCCCGCGATCAGGCCGAGGGTCCGTGTCCCGACGAGCGTCGGAGACAGACGACGGACACGCCCGCCTGCACACCTGCGGGGACCGTCGCGAGGCGGCCTCGCCACGACGCGGCCGCGGCTCCGCCTTCCCCTCCCGGGCCCGACGAGCGGGGCCGGCGGAAGACGACCGGACTCCGCGACGCCCGCCGGGTTCGAGATCGGCATTCGCCGCGGGTTCCGCCGCGGCGCGGCGGTGCTCGGCGGGCGCGGGCGTGGACCGGCATGTCACCGCCGAGGCACATCACCGCACCGCACGTCGCCGTCCCCCACGACGTACGACGTACCGAGCGGCGATCGAGGGCGGACCCCCGGAGATCGCAGCGTGCATGCCGCCCCGACCGACGGCGCAGACCCTGCCGGCGGCGAAGGAACGCTCAGCGCTCAGCTCGTCCGCGTCGTCGACCGCGCCCGATCGGCGCGGTCGCGGAAGCCGCGTTGGGCGCGCTCCGCCGTGCCCCGGCGTGCCTGCCGCTAGGCCTGCTCGCCCCGCGTCGCAGGTCGCGCACGTGGTCGTGGGCCGCCCACTCCTGGGGAGTGATCCGCGTGATCCGAGAGCCGTTCAGCTCCGCGACCTCCTGATCGCCCACCACCCAGAGCCGGTCGCCCGTCACCAGCCCGACCGGCTCGTCCTCGGCCTGCACCGCGGGAAGGCCCGCGGTGAGTTCGGCGACGATCGGCAGCTCCTCCACGGCGGGGACCCGCTCCTCCAGGACGCCGACGGCGAGCCTCTCGGCCACCGAGCGTCGCTCGACGCGGATGCGCTCCCCGCCGAACACCAGATCCATCGTCCGATCCGACGCGGGCACCGCGAAGCCGTTCAACACGCTCGCCGCGCGCCGGGCGTCTCGGCAGCCGTCGGCGTCCACCACGTCGAGGCCGAAATGCGCGATACCGGTCGGCGCGGTGACCTCCGTGGTCGCCCGCAGCACGTCGAAGGGGACCCGACCGCAGGGGTCCGCCCGCGACACCGGAGCGTGCCCGCCGCCCTCCCGGACCAGACCCGGCCCCTCGCGCCAGGGCCCCTCCACGACGAGCCGCTCGTAGGGACTGCCCCGGAACTCGCGGTCCCAGAAGGTCAGGCTGGTCCCCGAGTCGGTCTGATGCGCGATCACGAAGCTCTGCAGGGCGTCCACCCACATCAGATCGGCGCTGAAGGCGTCCACGACCGAGAAGGAACGGGTGTCCTCGGTCGAGGCGGCGGGCACGAAGCCCGCGTCCGTGAGCGTCTGCAGCCCGTCCGTGAACAGCGGGTCCCTCGCCCGCAGCACGAACTGGCCCGCGCCGTTCCACCCCGCCGCCGCACCGGTCGTGTCGGTGAACATCAGGTAGAACCAGTCGTCCAGGTAGACCGCCGCGGGCTGGCCCGCGCCGTAGGTGTTGTCCCGCGTCACGTCGTAGGACGCGCTGACCACCGGTTTGCCGTCACCCAGCCTCGACCACGTGATCCCGTCGGAGCTGTGCGCGACGCCGACGCCGTTGCCGTCGTTGTGGTCGCCCGCCGCACCCGTGTAGTAGAGGTAGTAGGAGTCCTCGACCTTGAGCACGGACGGGTCGCAGGTGTGCATGCCGTCGAAGGCGCCCGGCAGCCCGGTGAAGACGGCCTCGGCGGGCGATCCCGTGGAGGTCGCATAAGGCCCGCCCGGCTCGGCCGCCTCGGCGTAGAGCACGTCGTCGCCGGGCGGGCCGACGCCCGGGAGCTGGCTGCACCACCAGGCTCGATACCGACCGTCGTCGAGCAGCACGGTCGGCCCGTAGTTGTAGGGGGCCCGGTGGTCGCCCGCGAGGACCGGCGTGGGGCTCCCCCTGACTCCGTCGACGGCGAGCCGCACCGGTTCGGCCGACTCGGCGGGCTCCGTCGAGTCGGCGTCCGGGTCGCCGCCGCTGAACCAGCCGTCCGACCGCTCCGCGGCACCGTCCCGATCGGCGCCCTGCGCACCGGTGCAGCCGGCGAGCACCACGAGGGCCAAGAGCAACGTCGAGACGCGCGGTACGACCGAAGCTGCTGCCGAACGCCCGCCGACCGGTGAACCACGCACCGTAGGCTGACCTCCCCGTGAGGGCATCGTGATCGATGCCGTGCAGGCCCGAGAACGGAGCGCCGGGCACCAGACAGTGTAGAGATCAACGACCGAGCGGATGCAGTCGCTCCACCGTCGGAGTGACGCCGCCGGTCGACGGCGGCAGCACCGCGGGAGGCTACCGCGCGGTGCGCCCGGGATCGACCACCAACTCGACCTCGACGCCGTCGGGGTCCTCCAGATAGGCGGCGAGGTGCATCGGGCCGCCCGCGTAGGGATGCACCTCGGGGAACAGCAGCCGCCAGCCCCGCGTCCCGGCCCGCTCGGCGAGACGATGCATCTCCTCGGCGTCCGGCACCCGCAGCGCGAGGTGATTCATTCCGGGGCGGAGACGATCGTGGCCGCCCGGCCGGACGGCGGGCGAGTGCTCGGCGATCAGGTGGGTGCCGCCGTGGCGCCAGCTGATCCCGCGCGACCAGCGCTGGTACTCGACCCAGCCCAGCTCGCCGAGCAGCCAACCCAGGCTGTGCCGCGCACGGTCGAGATCCTCGACCCACACCTCCAGGTGAGCAGGCCCGCGGGCGGCGCCCGGCACACCGCCACCGTGAGGTCGACCCCGTCGGAGAGCCTGCGTCCCACCTCGACGAAGCCCAGCCGTCGGGCCGGCCGCGCGCCCGCGAGGTCGTCCGGCACGCGCAGGGACCACACCGACGGCAGTTCCGGCCGATGGAACGCATGTCGCAGCACCGCCGACGCGGCCTCGGTCGCGATGCCTCGCCCCCGAGGCTCTCCGGCCGGCAGCCACCCGATCTCGGGCAGCCCGTCGGGCAGCGTCGATGAGGGACGCAGGCTGCTGAGCCCCGCCGGTCTGCCCGCAGACGACCCAGTCACCCATTCCCACCGGGGCCGAGCATTCGATCCGTTCTCGCAGCAGCCGGCGCACCGAATCCTCGTCGCCGGAGCTTACCTGCGGTGCCGATCGAAGCTCGGTTCCGGCGAGGAGCGGGGCGAGCATCGTCACGCCCACTCGGACAGCGGAAGCAGCGTCAGCCGCTCGGTGCGCAGTTCGACCATCGCCCGAGCCTCAGCTCGCCGCGTGCTCGGCCAGCCAGCGCAGCGCGAGCGGGTATCCGGAGACGCCGAGGCCGACGATCACGCCGTCCGCCAGCGCCGACAGGTGACTGTGCGCACGGAACGCCTCCCTGCGGTGCACGTTCGAGATGTGCACCTCCACCCACGGCGCGGCCAGTTGAGCACAGGCGTCGCGGACGGCGATGGAGTAGTGCGTCCAGGCCGCCGCGTTGAGCACCACCGGAGTGTTCGCGTCGGCGGCCTCGTGCAGCCAGCCGATCATCTCCCCCTCGTGGTCGGTCTGACGAACGGTCACCTGGAGGCCGAGTTCGGCGCCGGTCCGCTCGCACAGGGCGACGAGCTCGGCGTAGGTGGTGGAGCCGTACACCCCGGGCTCACGAAGGCCGAGCCTGCCGAGGTTGGGGCCGTTGAGGACCAGCACGTTCACAGCAGGATGCTCCCGCCCGACCGCGTCGGCTCCCCGCTGATCGCCGAGTAGGCGGCGGCGAGCAGCGAGGGGTCGGGGCCCTCAAGCCGTCCCGGCCTGCCGATGCCGTCCAAGACCACGAACCGCAGCACCCCCGACCGCGTCTTCTTGTCCCGGCGCATCGTCTCGACCAGCGTGGCGAGCGCGTCCGGGTCATAGCTGACCGGCAGGCTCAACGCGGAGAGCACGTCGCGGTGCCTGGTCACGTCGGCATCGCTGAGCCTGCCCGCCAGCCGGGCCAACTCGGCGGCGAACATCATGCCGACCGAGACCGCCGCGCCGTGGCGCCAGCGGTAGCGCTCGCGACGCTCGACGGCGTGGCCCAGGGTGTGTCCGTAGTTCAGGATCTCCCGGAGACTCGACTCGCGCAGATCGGCCGACACGACGTCGGCCTTCACCTGGATCGCCCTGCGCACCAGCTCGGCCAGGACCGGACCCGCCGGATCGGTTGCGGCGTCGGCGTCCCGCTCGACGAGGTCGAGGATCACCGGATCCGCGATGAAGCCCGCCTTGACGACCTCCGCCATTCCCGCGAGCAGTTCGTTGCGCGGCAGGCTCTCCAGTGTCGCGAGATCCACCAGGACCGCGGCGGGCTCGTGGAAGACCCCGACCAGGTTCTTGCCCGCCTCGGTGTTGATGCCGGTCTTGCCGCCGACGGCCGCGTCGACCATCGCCAGCAGCGTGGACGGCACGTGCACCACCCGGACGCCCCGCATCCACGTCGCGGCGACGAAGCCGGCGAGATCGGTCACCGCACCGCCGCCGACGGACACGACGACCCCGTTGCGGTCCATGCCGATCTTGCCGAGCACCTCCCAGCAGAACCCGGCCACCGCGAGGCTCTTGCCGTCCTCCGCGTCGGGGACCTCCACGCGATGCGCGTCGAGCCCCGCCGCGACGAGTTCGTCCCGCAGCGATTCGGCGGTGGCGGTCAGGGTCGGCTGGTGCACGATCGCCACCGACGACGCGGACCGCAGCGTCTCCACGAGTTCGCCGAGCAGGCCGGTGCCGATCACCACCTCGTAGGGACGCTCGGTGGCGACGCGAATCCGGATCGGATCTGACATTGCGCTCCTCAGCACGTGGTCTCGAACAGCGGGACCCGCGGACGACGCGAACCGAGCCGCACGAACCCGCGGGCCGGGCCGCCTCGCGGCAGGACCCCACGGGGACCCGGGTGCACAGGCTGGTGGTCTCGTCGGGCGTCTGGTGTCCCCGGGCTTCTGGGTGTCCCCGGGCTTCTGGGTGTCCCCGGACTGCGGACCAGCATCCCACCACCGACGACCGTCGGTCTCACCCCGGTCGGCCGGTGACCCGCAGGGTGTTCAACGCCAGCCGGTAGGCGGGGAGACTCGACTCGAAATCCGCCTGGTCGAGCCCGGTGAGCGTGATCACGATCGTGCCCTCCTCGGTCTCGACGGCCAGGGCGCGCTCCGTGCGATTCCATTCGCCCGCCCGCGACAGGGACATCTCGACGGCGGGCCGGCCGTCGACGAGGACCTCGGCGATCTCGGGCCTGCCCTCCACCTCTTCGGCGGCGTAGGCGTCGAGCGCCGCGGCGGCGCCGAGGCCCGGGTCCGCCGGACTGTTCACCCGGATCGAACCGAAGACGCCCGCGTGACGACCGTGAAGCTCGCAGAGCGGAACGAGCCCGTGCAACACCAGCTGGAGGTCGGTGACGTCGGTGACCTCCCAGTCCCGCGCCGCGGTGAGGGTGACCGGCAGCGGACACGGGCTGCCCGTGTCACCGACCTGGACGCCCGCGGCGGCGGTCTCCCCCGGCGACGCGGCACCGCCCGCGGGCGGCAGACTCGGTCCCTCCGTACCCGACGACGGAATCGGACCGTCGAGCTCATCGGTGTCACCGCTCGGGTCGACGGGTGACGGCGGCGAGCCGCTGGTGGGGTCGGTCGGGCCTGCTGAGGCGGTCGGGCCCGCGTCCGCGGGTGATCCGGCCGTGCAGCCCGTGACCAGCGCGGCGCCGAGAAACAGGACGATCAGCAGTGTGGACGGCGTGCCGTCTCGGTGGTTCATGGCGTCTCTTCTCGGTCAGCCCGCCCGACTGGCAGGCGTTGACCAAGTCGACGTATCGCGACCCCGCCGGGTTGTCGCCCTCGCGGACAATCCATCCGGTCGGCAGCACACGCTCGCCTGATCGGGTGACCGAGGCCCCGCCCGTCTGGTCACCCGATCAGGCGGGCGACTAGTCCGTTCGGGCAGCAGAAGCGTCCGATTGTACGGAAGCGTCGACCCGGGTGTCGTCCCCGGCGAGCGCGGCGAGCACAGCCGCCGCCACCTCGCTCGGGCCCTGCCGGTCGGTGGGGATCTCCACCGTGGCCACCTCGCGATACAGGGGCAGCCTCGCGTCCAGCAGGGCTTTGAAGGTCGCCCTCGGATTGAGGCCCGCCAACAGCGGACGCGCGGTGGACAGCCCGGTGCGCCGAACGCCCTCCGCCATCCCCACGTTCAGGAAGACCACCGTGTGGCCGCGCAGCAGTCCCCTGGTGTCGTCGGCGAGCACCGCGCCCCCACCGAGAGCCAGCACCCCGGACCGCTCCGCAAGGCAACGGCGAACCGCGTCCCGCTCCCAGGAGCGAAAGGCCGCCTCGCCCTCGCCCGTGAAGATCTCGGCCACGGTCTGCCCGGCCCGCTGCTCGATGTACTCGTCGACGTCGAGGAAGTCGACGCCGAGCCGCTCCGCCAGCAGGCGCCCGGTGGTGGACTTCCCTGCGCCGGGCGGCCCGACGAGCACGATCGGCCTGGTTCCGCTCATCGCCGCTCCTCCAGTTCCCGCAGATATCCCTCGGCGTTGCGGCGGGTCTCGGCGACGGAGTCGCCCCCGAACTTCTCCAACACCGCGTCCGCCAACACCAGGGCGACGACGGACTCGACCACCACCCCGGCCCGAGGCACCGCGCAGATGTCGGACCGCTGGTGGATGGCCACCGCCGGCTCACCGGTGGACACGTCCATCGTCGCCAGGGCCCGAGGCACCGTCGAGATCGGCTTCATGGCGACCCGCACCCGCAGCGGCTCGCCATTGGTCATGCCGCCTTCCAGGCCGCCCGCCCGATTGCTCCGGCGCCGCACCCAGGTCGGCCCGTCCGCCGGATCGATCTCGTCGTGCGCCGCGCTGCCCCGGCGACGAGCCGTGGTGAAGCCGTCGCCGATCTCCACGCCCTTCATCGCCTGCACACCCATCAACGCGCCGGCGAGCCGAGCGTCCAGGCGGCGGTCCCAGTGCACGTGCGAGCCCAGGCCGGGCGGCAGACCGTAGGCCAACACCTCGATGACCCCGCCGAGGGTGTCGCCGTCCTGCTTGGCGGACTCGACCTCGGCCATCATCGCCTCCCCCGCCGCCTGATCGAAGGACCGCACCGGATGCTCGTCGATCGCGGGCAGGTCATCGGGCAGCGGCACCGGATGCCCCTCGGAGGCCGCGGCTCCGATGGAGACGACGTGACTGATCACCCGGACACCCAGCACCTGGTCCAGGAAGCGGGCCGCCACCGTGCCGAGCACCGTCCGCGCCGCCGTCTCCCGGGCGCTGGCCCGCTCCAGCACGGGGCGGGCCTCGTCGAAGCCGTACTTCTGCATGCCCGCGAGATCCGCGTGCCCGGGCCGCGGCCTCGTCAGCGGCGCGTTACGCGCCATGCCCGCCAGCTCCGCCTCGTCGACCGGGTCGGCAGCCATCACCTGCCGCCACTTCGGCCACTCGGTGTTCCCGATCCGGACCGCGACCGGGCCGCCCTGCGTGATCCCGTGCCGCACGCCCCCGATGACCTCGAGCTCATCGACCTCGAAGGCCATCCTGGGGCTTCTGCCGAAGCCGAGCCTGCGACGCTCCAACTGCGTGGTCATGTCGGCGGTGGTCACCTCGACCCCCGCCACCATTCCCTCCATCACCGCGACCAGCGCGGGCCCGTGCGACTCACCTGCGGTCATCCAACGCAACACGCGCCGAATCCTCCCACGTCGCCGACCGCCGCACCCTGACCGGGCGAGGTCACCGTCCGGGACGGAGACGGCCGGGCCCCGCCGTGTCGCACGCCGCCCCGGGGCGCCATGGGCCCGCCCCACGAGATGTCGCGATGTCTCGGCACCAGCCGGACCGGGCACCAGCCGGACCGGGCACCAGCCGGACCGGGCACCAGCCGGACCGGGCACCAGCCGGACCGGGCACCAGCCGGACCGGGCGCCTGCGGGGACCGGGGGCCTGCCGGAACGGGGGCCTGCCGGAACGGGGGCCTGCAGGCCTGGGCGCCTGCGGAGCGGAGGCCTGCGGAGCGGGGGCCAGCTCCCGCGGGCCTGGGATCCCCACGTCTCTGCATGCCTGCCCTCTCCCCGCGGGCTTGAGCCTGGGCGCTTGGGCGTCCAGGGGGTCAGGTCTGGTGCCGGCGCCCCGGTGGGCGTGCGCGCCTGGCGGGGAGTGTCTGTGTGCGGGGTCGGCCGTCGAGAGGTGCCGGTGAGACCGGCGGGGCGATTGACGTCTCGTGGTGACGGCCGGGTGTCACCGTCACCGGCCTGGAGAACCGCCGGAGCGGGTTAAGGGGATGCGCGGTGTTCGGAGGTGTGGGTGACGGAGCGGCGGTGTGGCCTGGAGTGGTGACGCTGAGTGGAGATCTCGGGGTGTCAGGACGGTCGGGGTGGGTGGCGGGTCACAGATGTTGGCTGCGGTGGGTGAGCGGCGCCTACCTTCGCTGGTGCACGTCACGGTCTGGTCACGACGAAGAGCGACACCCCGCCCCCCTCGATTCACGAGGGATGCGTGCGGGGCGGGCCGATCCCCCGGTCGGCCGCTGGTGGCCCGTGGCCGTATCCCCCGAGACGCATCAGGAAAGGTTCGTTCATGCCCCGTTTCTCCGGGCTGTTCACCACCCCCACCACCAGCATCATCGGCGCCGACGGCGCCGCTCGCGCGGCCCGCCGTGGCCGCGGCGCGGGCAAGGCCGTGCTGGCCTCCGTGTTGACCGGCGCGTTCCTGCTGAGCGGCCAGCCCATGGCGGGCGCCCAGGACGACCCCGGCACCGGTCACGCCGAGCAGACACAGTCCTCCTCGTTGCCCGCGTTCTACGAGAACCCGGCCAGAGGGTTGACCGAGCTGGTCCACGACACCAAGGCCGAGGCCGACCGCGTCGCAGCCGAGCAGGCCGCCGCCGAGGCACCGGACTTCGTCAAGCCCGCCGAGGGCACCTTCACCTCCGGCTTCGGCTCCCGCTGGGGTACCACCCACTACGGCGTCGACATCGCCAACCCCATCGGCACGCCCGTGGTGGCCGCCACCGACGGCACCGTCATCAACGCGGGCCCGGCCACCGGCTTCGGCCAGTGGGTCCGCGTCCAGGCCCCCGACGGCACCATCACCGTCTACGGCCACGTCGACACCTTCACCGCCGAGGTCGGGCAGGAGGTGACCGCAGGCCAGCAGATCGCCACCATCGGCAACCGAGGCCAGTCCACCGGGCCTCACCTTCACTTCGAGGTCGCCGTCAACGGCCAGAAGATCGACCCCCAGCCGTGGCTCGCCGAACGCGGCATCACCCTCCAGTAACACCCGCCCCCGCACGGCACAGGCACACAGCCACCACCCGCCGACGCCCGCTGGCCACCAGCGGGCGTCGACCCATACCCCGCCCGCACTCAGCCCGCCGTATCAGCGAGCACCTCCGAGTGCTGCGCCCCCCGGGCGCCTCGCCATCGGCCGCCGTCCCTGACCGGCGTCTCCGGTCAGGAGGCATCCGCCATCGCGAGCACAGGTGACCAGCCGCCCCACACCGAGGACAGCACAGGTTCGCCGATCACCAGCGACCGGGTCGGCCGATGGGCAGGAGTCCGCCGAGCTGGTCAGGTCTTGGCGGGTACGGGCGCCGCTCCCTTCTCGACGTTCACATCCGCCAGGGATCAATGCGGTCGGTCGATCCCGATGCGTCCACGATCGAATTTCGTCGACACTGAAGTGACGATGGAGTTCGTTCCAAATTACGCAATGCTGCCGGCCCGCTGTGCAGGGCGTCCGCTGACGCCCGATCGGCGCAGGCCGACACGCGGCTTCTCGGCCGGCGCGGGCACGCCTGCGTCCCAACGCACTCCGAGACACCGGTGCCGCGAGGCCGTACCGGTGCCCACGCGAGGTGCCGGTCGCCGACACCGACGTCTGCCGCGCGCCCTCGACATCGCCCAGCGTCCACGACACTCCGCACGTGCCCTCACAGGCTTTCGGCGGCGGCCATCGTGACGGCGACCTCCTCGAGCGCGGCCGGCCCGGAACGTCGTCTCAGCGAGGGGCGACGGCCCTGGCCAGGACACCCACGCCGCTGACCGCACCGCAGGAAGCCGCCCGACGGCTCAGGGGCGGAAGGTGACGAGCAGCCACACTGGAATCACCATCCCCGGCCCGTGCGGAACGGGAGCGGTGCCACCCCGCCGGAACGCGATCACCAGGCCCGCCACGCCCGTGATCAGCGGCGCGAGGATCACCGTCAGCAGCCAGCCGGGCCAGGAGACCGCCGCCGACACCATCCCGACCGTCATCGCCAGCTTGACGTCGCCCGCACCCATGGCCTGCGGACTCAGTAAGTGAACGAAGGCGTAGCAGGCCGTCAGAACGAGACCGCCGAGAAGCGCCCGACCGACCACCGCGCCGTCGCCGGCGGCCCAGGCCGCGAGGACGATCAACGACAACAGCACCGGCGGCGCGCGCAGTGTGAGCAGATCCGGTAGTCGCCTGTGCGCGAGGTCGGCTCCCACGGCGAGCACCGTCAGCAGACCCGTCGCCCAGGACACCGCGAGCCACCACCCCGACAAGGCGCCCGCCGAGGCCCGGAGCGCCGCGATCGTCCACAGCAGACCGACCAGGCCGGCACACCAGTACACCGGCACGGGAGCGGGCGCCCGGATACTCCGCAGAGCTCGGGCGCCCGCCGCGCCCGACGACGCGCCGACGACGGCACCGACGACCGCGAGAGCACCGCCCGCCGACAGAGAAGACCAGGTCCCATCCATGAGGACCAGATTCCCGATCTTGACGCTGGAGCGCATCACTCGGCCAGGTGGCGACACCGACAGAACGGGTGATCACCCTCCGACACCTGTTCGGTGTCACGATCCGCCCCGCTAGCGCGGCTCATCGCGGTCGCGACATCCGGTGAAGCCCGGCCGCCGCGTCGGCGAACTCGGCGACGACACGACAGCCCCCATACACGGATACACGCGGGAGCGGGCGAACCGCGGGTCGGCCTCGACACCCGGCCCGAGTGTCGCTCCGACGGCGGCGGGCTGTTCGGCTCAGCCGCCGGACCAGCTGAAGAGCTCAGCGCCCACCGACACCGTGCCCGCGTCCCGCGCCATGCGCAGCGCCTCGGGCGCGGCGTCGAGCGCGATCACCGGGCACACCGCCGCGAAACCCGCGGCACGCACCGCGGGCGGGCTCCAGTCGACGAGCCGTTGTCCGGCCCGCACCGTCTCGCCCTTGACCACGTGAAGTGCGAAGCCCTCGCCCTTGAGTCGCACGGTGTCGATGCCCAGGTGGACCAGCACCGACACGCCGGTGGGCGAGGTGACCACGAACGCATGCGGATGCAACGCGGCGACGACTCCGTCGACGGGCGCCACCGCCTCCGTCGCCTCGTCGGCGGGTTCCACGGCGATGCCGGGGCCGACGATCGACTGAGCGAACACCGGGTCGCCGACCTCGGTCAACGGCACCACGCGGCCGCTGACGGGGGCGAGCACGGCGACGCTCATCGAAGGTCCTCGATGTCGCTGGCGAGGTTGTCGGCGTCCGGTCCGACGACGATCTGCACGGCGTCGCCCGATCTCAGGACTCCGTGCACCCCGATCCGGCGGAGGGCCTGCTCGTCGACGAGCTCGGGATCGGTCAGTTCGCAGCGGAGCCGGGTGATGCACGGCTCGATCTCGATGACGTTGTCCGTTCCGCCGATGGCGGCCAGAATCGCCGCGGCCTTGTCCTGGCTCACGTCGTCCTCCCTGCTCGTGCTCCGACGAAAGGTCGCCCGGTTCGCGACCAGATCCGCCCTCTGCCGAGACTTCCTCGTGACCTTGCGAATGGTTGACACCCGAGGTCGCGGCGAGCATTCTCCACGACGAGAGTGGTCTGGACCGGACAGTACCAATCCCCGATGTCGACAGGCGAGTACTTCTCGCCTTCGCGCAGTCGGACCGCGACGAGGCGGGAGGGTTCGATGCGGGAGCGTGGCGACTCCGCCGGCCCACCGGACCAGCGACACCGTCTGGCCGCGGGCCCGACGCCCAAGCATGTCCAGCTCGGCGCGATCCTGCGCGATCTGGTGGAGCACGAACTGCCGCCGGACTCGGCCGTGCCGTCCGAACGAGAGCTGGCCCAACGGTTCGGCGTCTCCCGTTTGACGGTCCGCGAGGCGATCGGCCGGCTGGTCGCGGCGGGGCTGCTCACCCGTGTTCGAGGCAGAGGCACCTTCACTGCGAGACCTCGGCTGGACACGCCGCCGCTGCTGTCGTTCACGCAGGAACTCCGCCGGCACGGCATGACGGCGTCCAGCACGCTGCTCACCTGCAGCGAAGAGGTGCCCACGACGAACACGTCGGTCACCCTCGGACTCGAACCGGGCGAACCGGCCTACCGGGTGTGTCGGCTCCGGCTGGCCGACGGGGCGCCCCTGGCGCTGGAGCACGGCTGGTTCAGCCCTCGCCTGGTGCCCGGTCTGCTCGATCACGACCTGACGGGCTCGCTGTACAGCCTGCTCGCCCAGACCTACGGAGTACTGCTCGATCGCGGGCAGCAGACCGTGTGGGCGGCCGAGGCCGACGCCTCGACCGCGCGACTGCTCAAGGTGCGGACATCCAGCCCGCTCCTCGTCTTCCGCCGTGTCTCGGCGGCGGGAGAGCATCCGGTCGAGGACACCACGTCCTGGTACCGGGGCGACAAGTACCAGTTGACGATGTCAGCGGACCAGCCGGGCGCGCCCCGAGGTCCGCACTCCGCGCAAGGAGGAGCACATGAGCGCTGACGCCACCACGGCGGCACGCGGTCGCAACAGCAGAGGTTTCGCGCTGGCCCAACGATTCGGCCGCAGTCTCATGCTGCCGATCGCGGTCCTGCCCGCCGCGGCGTTGCTGTCCCGCCTCGGTTACATCGACGGCTCCGGCGCGGGGCAGGGCGAGCTGATCGCCGCCATCCCCGGTGACTTCTTCGACCGGGCCGCACAGGTCGTCGGACAGGGTGGCGACGCGCTGTTCCAGTACCTGCCGCTGTTGTTCGCGGTAGGTGTGGCGATCGGCATGGCTCGGAAGGCCGACGGCTCCACCGCGCTGTCCGCGGTGGTGGGCTACCTCGTTCTGCACAACGTCCTGTGGGCGATGCTCGGCGAGGAGCTGACCGAGGGCCGCAACTTCAACAACGGCCCCTACGGCGTGCTCGGCGGCATCGTCGCCGGACTGATCGCCGCCTATCTCTGGCAGCGGTATCACCGGATCAAGCTGCCGACCTATCTGGGCTTCTTCGGCGGTCGACGCTTCGTGCCGATGATCACCGCGCTCGTCATGATCGTGGTCGGCATCGTGATGGCGCTGATCTTCACCGGGTTCAACGCGGGACTGACCTGGGTCGGCGACGCCGTGGCCAGCTCGACCGTCATCGGCGCGGGCGTCTACGGCACCTTGAACCGGTTCCTGCTGCCCTTCGGCCTGCACCACATTCTGAACTCGGTCGTCTGGTTCCTCTTCGGCGACTACGACGGCGTCACCGGCGACCTGAACCGCTTCTTCGCAGGCGACCCCGCCGCGGGCACGTTCATGTCCGGCTTCTTCCCCATCTTCATGTTCGCCCTGCCCGCCGCCGCGCTGGCGATCTATCACACGGCACGCCCCGAGAAGAAGAAGCTCGTCGGCGGTCTGGTGTTCGCCGGAGCGCTCGCGTCCTTCCTGACCGGCGTCACCGAGCCGCTGGAGTACGCCTTCATCTTCGTGGCATGGCCGCTGCTGGTGGTCCACGCCGTGCTCACCGGCCTGTCGTTGGCGGTCACCAACGCCCTGGGCGTCCACCACGGCTTCGGTTTCTCGGCGGGCGCCATCGACTACGTGTTGAACTGGGGGCTGGCCACCGCGCCCTGGCTGATCATCCCGATCGGCCTGGTCTTCGCGGCGATCTACTACTTCGTCTTCCGCTGGGTGATCACGAAGTGGAACCTGGCGACGCCGGGCCGGGAGGACGACGAGGACGACCAGGACGGCGGTGCAGCCCGACCGACACCGGCCGAGGCATCGGCGACCGCGGGTACGGCCACCGAGGGCGGGGCGTCCGGCTCGTCGTCGGAGCGGAAGCCGCTCGCAGAGACGAAGGAGTGATCACGAAGATGGCGGAACGACGAGTGACGGTGGCAAGCGTGGTGGGCCTGCACGCCCGTCCCGCGGCCCAGCTGGCCAAGGCCGCCGCCGCCCAGCCGGTGGCGGTGAGCATCAGGAAGGGCGAGGGCACGCCGGTGGCGGCGGCCAGCGTGCTCGGGTTGATGACGCTGGGCGCGATGCACGGCGACGAGGTGGTGCTCTCCGCCGACGGCGAGGGCGCCGAGGCGGTCTTGGAGGAACTCGCCGCGTTAGTGGCGGCGGACTCCGGACACGAGTGAGCGTCGGGCCGCCGGCCTTGTGGTCGGCGGCCCTGCCTTCCTCGAATGGACCGCGCACGGGAGCAGGAGCCTCCTCCCGTCGACACAGGGTGCGCGAAGGCTGCGCTTCACCCATTTCGCGACGAGTCCCGCTCACAACAATTCGAAACCCAAACTTGCCACCTGCCCGACTATTCATTCCCACCTTCCCGCGAGACAGCCCGATCTGCCGATCGCCAGTGATCGCGAAATGGCTGCCAGGAAATGCACTCGGGACGCACCCCGTCTGCGGTCGCGACGGATACTCGTCCTTCGCCGAGCCGCCGCAGGCAGGCGCGCCGAGGACTGCCTGGGTGTGGGACTCGGTGTGGTGTCCTGCGGATTCCAGCAGGGCCCAGGCTCGGGCCAGGTCTCCACCCACCTTCCGAAGCAGAGCCACAGCAGCGTCAAGCTCCGGACTGGTCGAACCCGCCGACGCCTCGATCAACGGCGGAAGCAGCTCACCCAGGACGAGTTCGCGGCAGGCCGCCAACTCACCGGAAGAAACCTCCTCCAACGCGGCCCGCAGAGCGGCGACGACCTCCTCGACGGAGTTCATCCCGGCGCGCCTAAAGCCTGATCATGTACTGCTGGAGCAGCTCACCCGCTTGGCGAGGCCTCTGACCGGCGGCGACGAGGTCATCACCGACCCTGGCCAGACACTCCTGGTCGTGGTGCGCATGCGGGCTGGTGCTGCCGTGCCATTCGGCGGCTGCTGCCGCGCGTGCCTGGACGAGGCGCTGTCCGATCGCGGCGAGCTCCTCGTGTGGGAGTCGATCGAACACCGCCAAGAGCTGTCCTCGGACCTGCTCGATCGACATCGCGCTCCAGAAGAAGACTCAGCGAGCCGCCTGCACCGTACGGACGAAGGCGGCTAACTGGGCGGGGGGTCAGCACCAGCGCCGGGCCGTCGGGGTTCTTCGAGTCGCGGATCGCGGCCCATCTCAGCCCGCCGGCGATCTCGACGCGAGTGCCGTTGTCGGCGCGCTGTGGCTGGACTTCGGCCAGGTCACCGAGCCGGCGATCTCGACGCAGGCACCGTTGTCGGCACTGTGGTCGGACTTTCGCCAGGCTGTCCCGGCGGCGATCTCGACGCAGACGCCGTTATTGGCGCTGCGGCTCGACTTAACCCAACGAGCGGCACTGAGATCCGGGACGAACATGACGACCTCCGAGTCAACCTCCATCGATCATCGTTCCGATGAACTCGACGGACTCTTCCGGTGACAGCGCGACCTGCTGTGCGCTCTCCGCCGCCATGGTATAGGTCCGGACCTGGTCGAAGTCCTGAATGTACATCGCGCCGTCCAGTAGTTCCGCGTAGGCGATCGAGCGCGCCAGCCCGAAATCGAAGATGTAGAACGGACCCGTCGCCGCAGCGTGCGGACCGGCCTCGGGGCACACGACCTGGATCGCGACGTCGGGCAGCTCGGCGATCTTCAGCAGATGGCGGTACTGCTCCTGCCGGACCTCCGGCGTGCCGACGGCAAGCCGCAGAGCCGCTTCACCGATGACCGCACGAAGCCCCAATGGCTCCGGGTCGGTCAATCGACGAGCCCGTGCCAATCGAAAGGAGACGAACCGCTCGTTGTGATCAGCACGGACGAAGCCTGCGGCCTCGGTGAGCGCGTGGGCGTGATCCTCGGTCTGCAACAGGCCGGGGATCACCGTCGGTTCGTAGACGAACTCGCTCGTGGCCAGGCCTTCGAGCCCCATGAAGGTCTTCACCCAGTCCGGCACGACATGCGCCCACGGCGCCCCCAGGCGCGTTCGTCCGACCGACCCGCGAGGGCGCACAGCCGGTCGATGTCGCACTGGGCGACGTCGTAGCACTCCAGCACCTTGGCCACGTCGTCCGGGTCGGCGTTTGAGAGACGTCATCGGGCTCCGCCGAACCGCACCGAGACAACCGGCGGCAGCACGACCGCGTCATTCCAGCGCAGGCGACCGGCCAGCGCAGGCACCATTCCAAGCAGGCGACAGGCCCAGCACGCGACGATCCGACGCCCGGCGACAGGCATCCGGCCCGGCGACGACATCAGTCCAGCAGCAGCGGGACCTCGCCGCCGGTGGCCGCCCGCAGCGCATCACGCATCGCCACGCGCGGCGCGGGCAGCCCGGTGAACTGCTCGACCTGGCCGAAGGCCTGGTGCAGCAGCATGTCCAGGCCGGTGGCGAGCCTGCCGCCCGTCGCGGCGACCGCCTCGGCCAGCGGGGTCGGCCAGGGGTGGTACACGGCGTCCAGCACGTGCGGCGTCGCCGCGAGAACCTCGGCCAGCGCATCCGCCGCGCCGGCGGGCACCGTCGAGACGAGCACGGCGGACTCCCTCACCGCGGCGGCCACCTCGGACTCCGCCAGGCTCACCGTCTTCACCGAGACACCGGCCCGCTCGGCGGCGGCCAGGGTCTCCCCCGCCCGCGCCACCGCCCGCACGGCCAGTCGCACCGAGGTGACGCCGAGATCGGCGAGGGCGACCACGGCCGCCGAGGCGGTGCCGCCCGCGCCCAGCACCAGAGCGGTGTCCCCCGCCGCGGGCCGGTAGGCGGCCGCGACGCGCAGGGCGCCGGTGATGCCCTCGACGTCGGTGCAGTCGGCCCGCCAGCCGCCGCCCGCCAGCGGCACGAGGGTGTTCGCCGCGCCGACCGCCGTGGCCCGGTCGGTGGCCTCGACGGCCGTGGCCAGGGCCGCCCGCTTGCCCGGCATGGTCACCGACAGCCCGGCCCACTCCTCGCCCAGTCCGGCCACCAGCGCCGGGAGCGCCTCGGCGTCACACTCGACGCGGTCGTAACGCCAGTCGGTCAGGCCCAGAGCCGCGTAGGCGGCGCCGTGCAGGACCGGGGAGAGCGAGTGCGCCACCGGGGAGCCGAGGACGGCGGCGCGGCGGACGAGGTCATCGGTCACCGGAGCACCACAAGGCGACGGCCCGCCGCCGATACCAGGCCGATCCTCGTCATCGCCACTCCCTTCGGGACCGTCGGCTCACCAGACACCCCGCTCGACCGCGTCGAGGACGTCCGCGTCGTGTTCCTCAAGGGTGTCGTTGAAGCACGACGTCCCGTCGGTCTCACACTTGACGAAGTACTCCCACGTCTCGTCGACGGGGTTCGCCGCCGCCTCCAGGGCCGGGGTGTGCGGCGACGAGACGGGCGTCGGCGGCAGCCCGGTGTTGAGGTAGGTGTTGTACGGGTTCTCCGTGGCTCGGACGTTCCCGTCGGTGCGAATGCTGCCTGTTCCGGCGAAGTAGTTGACCGTCGAGTCCAGGCGCAGCTCATGGTCGGTCCGCAACCGGTTGTAGAGCACCGTGGCGATCGACGGGAAGTCGGACTGGATGCCCTCCTTCTCGATCAGCGAGGCCACGATGAGGAACTCGTACGGGCTGAAGCCGGAGTCGTCGGAGATCTCCGGCATCCCGGCGGCCTGGAGACGGGTGGACGAGGTGCTCAAGACGCTGTTCAGCAGCTCCTCGGCGCTCCAGCTCGGGTTGATGTGGTAGAGGCCGGGGGCGATCAGACCTTCGAGCCGCCTGCGCTGCTCCGGGGCCGCCGTCACACCCGCGACCGCCCAGTCCGGGATGTTCAGTTCGCCGACATCGGTGTTCTCGGCGGCGGCCCACAACTCGTCGGCCGAGACGCACTGCTGCTCGCCGTCGAGCTCCGCGCAACTCGCCTCGGACAGGATCGTGATGATGCCCTGCGACTGCACGCTCCCGTCGCCCGCCATCGTGTCGTGCAGCAGCATGCCGCCCTGCACCTCGGCCTGGCCGAGCCGGGCGTCCTCGTCGAGGATCTGGTTCAGGGCCGCGGCGCCGGACATCTCGCTGCGCAGCAGATAGAAGCCCGGCTGGATGCCCGTCGAGGCCGGGTTGCCCTCGGCGGCGGTCGTGAAGGCCCTCGGGCTGGCGACGACGCCCTCCTCGGTCATCGTCTGCGCGATCTGCCCCAGGCTGGCACCGTCGGCGACCTCGATGACGACGCTGCCGCTGCCCTCGCCCTCGTAGTCCTCGTAGCCGCCGATGCTCATGATCTCGCGGACGCCGTAGATCGCGCCCGCCGCGACGACCGCCAGCACCACGGCGCCGCCGACCAGCGTGATCAGCCGCTTACGGCGGCGAGCCGCCGGGTCGTCCTTCCCCGCCTGTCCCTTGTCCCGGGACTTGCGGGACCGGCTGTCGCCGGCCTCCTCGTCGAACAGGCCGAGGTCGTCACTCACAGGGCTCCTCCTGGATCCGCCGCTGCTGCGCGGTGCGCGGCCGACCTGGCGTCGAGCCAGGCCTGCAGGATCTCGACGGCTGCCGCCTGGTCCACCACCGCACGCTGCCGTCTGCCGCGAACACCGCGCTCGGAGAGTACTCGGGCGGCGGTGACGGTCGTGAGGCGCTCGTCGGCCAGTCGGACCGGCACGGGGGCGACGCGGGCGGCGACCTTGGCCGCGTAGGCCTCGGCGGTCTGAGCGGCGATGCCGTGCCGGGCGGCCAGTGTCCTCGGCAGTCCTATGACCACTTCGACCACCTCCTGCTCGGCGACGATCCCCGCGAGCTCGTCGACGTCATGATCACCGCGTTCGTCACGGGACAAGGTACCGAGGGGTGTGGCGAGGATCGCGGAGGGATCGCTGATCGCCACCCCGACTCGCACCGAGCCCACGTCCACGCCGATCCGACGGCCCATGCCCGGATCGTCGACGCCGGGCCGGTCGGGACCGTCGCCCCGACCGGCCTTCTGGCGTCGCTTCGGTCGGCTCACCGGCTCGCCGGTACGGCGGCCAGCTCCCGATGGAGCGCGGCGATGGCCTCGGACACGCCGGCGGGATTCGTCCCGCCGCCCTGGGCCATGTCGGGCTTGCCGCCGCCGCGAGCCGCGATGGCGGGTGCGAACGAGGGCACGAGCTTCCCTGCGGCGAGACCTCGTTCCCGGGCGGCGGTGTTGAGCGTGACGAGGAAGGAGACCTTCCCGGCCGCCTCGTCGGCGGAGAACAGTGCGACCACGCCGGGCCGCTCGCCGAGCCTGCCGCGCACGTCCAGGGCCAGCGTCCGCAGGTCACCACCGCTGACGCCCGCGGGCAGGGCGGCGGCGACCACGGCAAGTCCGTCGACGTCGGCGGCGCTGTCGGCGAGACCGCCTGCCGAGGACAGCAGCGCGGCGGCGCGGACCCGCTCCAGCTCCTTCTCCGCGAGGCGGAGGCGTTCCACCAGGCTCTCCACCCGCGCGGGCACCTCCTGGTCGGGAACCTTCAGCATGGCCGCGATGTTCTGCACCAGCGCGCGTTCCGTCGCCAGGTAGCGGAAGGCCTCGATCCCGACATAGGCCTCGATGCGCCGGACGCCGGAGCCGATGGACGACTCGCCCAGCAGGGTGATGGGGCCGATCTGCGACGAGTGCTCGACGTGCGTGCCACCGCACAGCTCACGCGACCAGGCGCCGCCGATCTCGACCACTCGCACGGTCTCGTCGTAGGTCTCGCCGAAGAGGGCGAGCGCGCCCAGCTCCCTGGCGCCCGCCATCGAGGTGTGCAGCACCGACACTCCGAGGTCCCGTCGGACCGCGAGGTTGGAGACCTCCTCGATCTCGCTGCGCGTCTCGGCGGAGAGACCGCCGGGCCAGGCGAAGTCGAGTCGCAGGTAGCCGGGCTTGTTGTACGAGCCGCTCTGAAGGGCGGACGGGCCGAGCACCTCGCGCAGCGCGGCGTGCACCACGTGGGTCCCGGAGTGGCCCTGTCGCGCGCCGATCCGCCATTCGGGATCGACCTTGGCGAGCACGGCCGAGCCCTCGGCCAGCTCGCCCTCCAGCACGCGCACCTGATGCACCCACAGCTTGCGGGACACCTTCTGCACGTCGAGCACCTCGGCCCGCACCGAGTCGCCCAGGATGGACCCCGCATCGCTCTCCTGGCCGCCGGACTCGGCATACAACGGGGTGCGGTCCAGCACCACCTCGACGATGTCGCCCTCGCCGGCGCTGCGGACCCGTGCGCCCTCGGCCACCAGACCGCGGACGACGGACTCGCTCTCCAGCCGTTCGTATCCCACGAACTCGGTGGCCCCCTGGTCCAGCAGGTCCCGGTAGACCGACTTGTCGCCGTGGCCGGTGCGGCGGGAGGCGGCGGCCGACTTCGCGCGGGCGCGCTGCTCGGCCATCAGCGAGCGGAAGCCCTCCTCGTCGACCGACAGGCCCTGCTCGGCCGCCATCTCCAGGGTGAGGTCGATGGGGAAGCCGTAGGTGTCGTGGAGCTGGAAGGCCTTGTCGCCGGGCAGGACGACGGCGCCGCTGTCCCGGGTCGCCGTCGCGGCCAGGTCGAAGATCTTGGAACCGCTGGTGAGGGTGGCGAGGAAGGCGTTCTCCTCGGTGCGCATCACCGACTCGATGCGCTCGTAGTCGGTGGTCAGCTCGGGATAGGCGGGCGACATGACGTCGCGGACCACCGAGGTGAACTCGCCGAGCACCGGCTCCTTGACGCCCAGCAGCCGCGCGGAGCGGACGATGCGGCGCAGCAGCCTGCGCAGGACGTAGCCCCGGGCCTCGTTGCCGGGCGTGACGCCGTCGGCGATCAGCATCACGCCGGAGCGCGCGTGGTCGGCGATGACGCGGAACCGGACGTCGGCGGTCTCGTCGGCGCCGTAGCGCCTGCCGGACAGCTCCTCCGCCTTGGCGATCACCGGCCGGACCAGGTCGGTCTCGTAGACGTTGTCCACGCCCTGGAGCAGATAGGCGACCCGCTCGATGCCCAGCCCGGTGTCGATGTTCTTGGCGGGGAGCTCGCCGAGGATCGGGTAGCCCTCCTTGGCGGGGCCCTCCCCCCGGATGTTCTGCATGAAGACCAGGTTCCAGATCTCCAGGAAGCGGTCCTCGTCCACGATCGGGCCGCCCTCGCGCCCGTGTTCCGGGCCCCGGTCGTAGTAGATCTCCGAGCAGGGACCGCACGGGCCCGGCACGGTCATCGACCAGTAGTTGTCGGCCATCCCCCTGCGCTGGATGCGCTCCTCGGGCAGGCCCGCGATCTCACGCCACAGCGTCTCGGTCTCGTCGTCGTCGTGGTAGACCGTGGCCCAGAGTCGGTCGGGGTCGAACCCGAAGCCGCCGTCGGCCTGGCTGGTGGTGAGCAGACTCCAGGCCTCCTTGATCGCGGTCTCCTTGAAGTAGTCACCGAAGGAGAAGTTGCCCGCCATCTGGAAGAACGTGTTGTGCCGGGAGGTCTTGCCCACCTCGTCGATGTCGCCCGTGCGGACGCACTTCTGAATGCTGGTGGCCCGGGGGTAGGGGGCGGAGGCCTCACCGAGGAAGTACGGCTTGAACGGCACCATGCCCGCGTTGACGAAGAGGAGGTTCGGGTCGTCCAGCAGCAGCGACGCACTCGGGACCACGGTGTGGCCCGCTCGCTCGAAGTGGGACAGGAAGCGCTGGCGGATGTCGTGTGTCTGCACGGTGATCCCTTACTGAATCAAGTCTCGTCCTGCTGAGGCGACCGGCACGGGCACTCGCGAAGACGACGACACGGGTCGGCGACAGGCCGTCTGGCGACGGCACGAACGCGCCGCGAGGGCGTTCGCCTGCGCCTATACCCTGCCACTCGGTCTTCCCAGACGTGTGCGGAGGTCTGCCTCGTCAGGTAGGGCGAGCCTGCCTTCGACGGCAGGCGGCGGGGCTGTCTCGGCGGGAGGCCGCGAGGGGCTCGTGAGGACGAGCGACCGTGAGTCGACTCGACGTCGGTGTCCGCACCCGGCGCGAAGGAGATCCGCCGGGTGGAGATCGGCGGCGAGACGTCGGTCAGCCTCCCGCCCTGCGCGCTCGACCGCGCACGGGCCGAGGCTGGTCTGGGGCAGGGGCCGGGCCGGGGGCGATCTCGCCTCGTCGGTGCAGCGTGCCCGGCGTGGGGCGGATGGTGCGCACCGGCCGGGTGAAGCCGGGTACGCCCTGGCCGGGGACCCAGGAGCGGGCCGGGTCGGCGGGGGCGGTGATGCCGGACCGCATCTCGACGACGTCGGCCAGTTCGCGCTCGCGCTCGTTCATCCCGGCACGCACCTCGGCGCCGAAGGTGCCCAGGGCGCCTGCCAGTTCACGCAGCGCGTCGCCGACGTTGGCGGCGATGCCCACCGGGGTCGCCTGCCGGGCGACCTCGTTCATCCTGCGGCTGACGGCGATCCCCGCCGCGATGCCCGCACCGAACCAGAACAGTCGACTCATCGCCTGTCTCCCCTGACTCGACCCCGACGGCGGCCGCCACGGGGGGACTCGACGTTACCGCGGCCGGAACGTCGGCCGCGCCTGCCTCGCAGGGCCTTGCTCAGACCGTAGGACAGCGCCGCGAGCTTGACGAGCGGCCCTCCGAGGGTCGCGGTGAACAACGAGCTGAGCGCCGAGACGTTGCCGCTGACGGTGCGGGCGTTGGAGGTGATGCCGTCCACCCGCTCCAACTGCGCGTTCACGTGGGTGAGGGTGGTGTTGGCCTCGGTGAACAGCGGCTCCGAGCTCTCATGCGCCTTGCGAATGGCGATGGTGGCCTCGTCCAGCGTTCGACCGAGCTTCAGCAACGGAACCGCCAACAGCAGCACCAGGAGCACGAAAGCACCCGCTGCCACGAGCGCCGCGATCTGGCCTGCCGACACGAACTCCTCCTAGCGGACTGCCGATGATCGGGAGGTCTCGCGATCCCCCGCCGACTCCGGGCAGGGCCGCGTTCCTTGATCGTTCTTCGAACGGCGATCAGGTTACCGGGTGCACGTCGACCTCGCTCGGGCAGGCCGATCGAGTGCTGCGCGTCACTCGGCGGACCGCGCTCACGCCTTCCCCTCCATAATCTCGTTAGCCTAACCTAACCTAACCCAGGGTGGCCTTACGGTCACCAGCAGACGAGAATTGTGAGGTCACGTGACCCAGACCCTGTGGTCCGCCCCTCCCGAATCGCTCGGCCACCCGCCGCCGCTCGCGGCGTGCTCACCAGCCGACATGCTCCGAGTGATCAACCTGATGACCGTCGGATTCCCCGGCGCGGACGGCGGCGACCGGCCGGGCCCCCTGCCCGCCGGGCCGCCCGCCGAGGTCGCCGAGGCCGTCGCCGCCGCGCTGGGACCCGCTCGGCTCGCCGAAGACGGCTTAGGCGCCGCCGGGGCTCTGCGTCTGGTCACGGGAGTCCTCGTCGATCACGGGCTGAACCTGGCTCATCCCGGCGCGCTGGCCCATCTCCAGCCCGCGCCGCTACCGGTGGCCGTCGCCGCCGACGTGTTCGCGTCCCTGGGCAACGCCTCCCTGGACACCTACGACTCGGGACCGTCCGCCGTCGCGGTGGAACGCTGGCTCATCCGACTGCTGGCAGGGCTGGCGGGGCTCACAAGCCGGGCCGACGGGGTTCTGACACCGGGCGGATCGCTGTCCAACCTGATGGCGCTGCTGCTGGCCCGCGACGCGGCGGCGAACCGTCGGGGGATCGACGTCCGACGCTCCGGGGTCGCGAGCCTGCCCGGGCCGGTGGTGTTCTGCTCGGAGCTGGCGCACTTCTCGGTGCACCGGGCCTGCGCCGTCCTCGGCCTCGGCGAGGACGCGGTCCGACCGGTCCCGGTCGACGCTCGCCATAGGCTGCGCCCCGACGTACTCGTCGCCATGCTGCGGGAGCTGCCCGCGGACCAGACGCCGATCGCGGTGGTGGCCACGGCGGGCACCACCGACTTCGGCAGCGTCGACCCGCTGCCCGAACTCGCCGAGATCACCTCCGCCCACGGGCTGTGGCTGCACGTCGACGCCGCATACGGCTTCGGAACACTGTTCTCCGACCGCCTGTCCGATCGGCTTCGCGGCATCGAGCTGGCCGACTCGATCACCGGTGACCTGCATAAACTCGGCTGGCAACCCGCCTCGGCCAGCGTCCTGCTGCTCGCCGACCGCGCCTCCTTCACGCCGCTGCACCGTGAGGTGGCCTACCTCAACCCCGCCGACGACGCCGCCGCCGGGTTCGGCGGCCTGCTCGGCCAGACGCTCCAGACGACTCGTCGGCCCGACGCCGTCAAGATCGCCACGACGCTGCTCGCCCTCGGCCGTGGCGGTCTGGGCGCGATGGTCGAGGACTGTCACGACCTCGCCCGGCACGCGGTGCGACGGATCGAGGATCAGCCGCGACTGCGGCTCGTCGGCGGCGGCACGCTGACCACCGCGGTGTTCCGCTTCCAGACCACGCGGAGCGAGCACGCCGACCGGGTCAACTCCGAGCTCCGCAGGAGGCTCTCCCAGACCGGCGGGAGCCTGCTCGGCCGGACGACGGCCCGCGACGAGGACGGCACGGAGCGGACCTGTCTCAAACTGACGTTCCTCAACCCGCGGACGACCCCGGATCAGGTGAACGAGGTGCTGGCCGAGGTGCTGGCGGCGGGCGCCGCGATCGAGGCGGAGATGGCCGAGGCCGAGATGACCGAGCCCGGGATGATCGAGGAGGCCCGATGACCCCGCCCGATCCCCTGGCGAACGGCGACGCCGCGGCGGCGTCCGCGCACGCCCACCTCGAGGCGCTGCTGCGCTGCTGGCTGCGTGAGACGGGACTGGAGGCGACGGCAGGACCCCTGACCGTGTCGCTGCGTCGGAGCGGACTGGCGCTGGCCACCGAGGTGACGCACCGCTCCCCCACCGACTGGCATCGGTTCGGCGCCGTGCGGCTGATTCGTGCCGACGGCGTCGACGTGGGACCTGTCGACCCCGTGTTGGCGGTGGCCCTGCTCGCCGACGAGGCCGCCCGCCTCGGCTGGGACGACGAGTCGGCGCGGCAGGCGGCGACCTCGGTGCCGCCTGCCGTCGCCGACGAGGTCGCCGACCTCGTCGGGCGGACGGCGGAATCGTTGACGAGGGTGGCGCGCTATCTCGACGTGCGACGGCGGCAGGACGCCGAGGGCGAACACGAGGAGGACGGCTTCCTGGCCGCCGAACAGGCCCTGTTGCTGGGACACCTGCGGCACCCCGCGCCCAAGAGTCGAGACGGGCTCTCGGCCGCCGAGGACGAGCGCTACGCCCCCGAACTGCGGGGCGGCTTCGCGCTGCACTGGTTCGAGGCCGACCCGACGGTCGTCTCCCACGACGCCGCGATCGACGGCCCCGGCATGCTGGGGCGCGACACGCCCGCGCTGTTCGCCGAGCTGTCGGGGCTGGCCGCGGACTCCGACCGAGTACTGCTGCCCGCCCATCCCTGGCAGGCCCGGGACCTCCTGCACCGGCCGAGGATCCAGGCGCTGCTGGCGGCAGGCACGCTGCGGGATCGGGGCGTCGCCGGGCCACGGTGGCGACCGACGTCGAGTCTGCGGACCGTCTATCTCCCCGGCGAGACGGTGATGCTGAAGCTGTCCCTGGGGCTGCGGCTGACGAACTCCCGACGCGAGTTCACCCGTACGGAGCTGTTGCGTGGCCTTGAGGTGCAGCGGCTGCTGGCCTGCGGCCTCGCGGACGCGACCTTCGCGGCGCATCCCGACTTCCGTGTCCTGCGTGATCCCGCCTGGGCCGCGCTCGACGAGCCCGCGAGGGCGGGCGGCCCGGCGGTGTCGGGGCTGGAGGCGGCGGTGCGCGAGTCCCCCGTCGACATCACCGAGTTCCGGTGTCTCGCGGGTCTCGTGGCGCCCCGGCCCGGCCTGGGCAGGTCCATGCTCGGCGAGATCGTCGCCGCCTCGGACGGCCCGAACTCGGCCGCCGCGGCCGAGTGGACGGCCGACTACGTCGACCGGGTCCTCGTGCCGATGCTGCACCTGTACGCGGCCACCGGCATCGGCCTGGAGGGCCACCAGCAGAACACGCTGGTGCGGCTGGACCCGGACGGCAGGGTCGCGGGCGGCGCCTTCCGCGACAACCAGGGCTACTATCTGGCCGCCTCTCGGCTGCCCGACCTGCTCCGTGTCTCCCGGGCGTCGGCGTCCACGCTGGCGGTGGTCGACGACCCCGTCGTGGACGAACGGCTGTCCTACTACCTGCTGCGCAACCAGGCCCTGGCCGTGGTCGGCGCGCTCGGCGTGGACGGGCTGGCCGACGAACGCGAACTGCTGGGCGTGCTGGCCGACCGGCTGCGGGCCGCGCTGCCCGGCCTCGCCGAGGCGGGCCCGGACGGCGACCGGCTGGCGCGTCGATGGCTGGACGCCGACACGCTGCCCTGCAAGGCGAACATGCTGACGAGGCTGAAGGGAATCGACGAGGTGCTTGCCCCGTTGGACAACCAGTCGGTGTACCTCCGGGCGCCCAATCCGCTGGCGGAGTCGCGGCTGGGGGCGAGTCGATGAGCGTCGAGGAGTGCGACGTCCTCGCCGTGGGCGGCGGCCCGTTCAACCTGGGACTGGCCGCGCTGGCCGACCCGCTGCCCGACGTGAGTGTGGTGGTCTGTGAGCAGCTCTCCGAGTCCGACTGGGGTTGGCACCCCGGCGTGCTGTTCGACGACGCGATCCTCCAGGTCGGCTTCCTCGCCGACCTCGTGTCGCTGGTGGACCCCACCCACTCGCTGTCGTTCCTGAACTACCTGCGCGATCGGGATCGGCTGTACCAGTTCTACGTGCGCGAGCGGTTCCACCCGACTCGACTGGAGTATCAGGACTATCTGCGCTGGGCCGCCGCGCGGCTGCCGGTACGCCACGGCCACCGGGTCGAGTCGACGAGCTGGGACGACGCGAAGGCCCGATTCGCGGTGACGGTCAGCGGGCCCGACGGCGGTCGCAGGGAGTTCTCGGCCAGGCATCTGGCGCTCGGCGTGGGCACCGCGCCGTGGCTGCCGCCGAAGCTCGCCGCGCTCGGGCGGGACCGGGTCGTGCACTCCGCCGACTACCTGCGTCGCGTGGCCGACCTCGATCGCGCGGACCGGGTGACGGTGGTGGGCTCCGGTCAGTCCGGAGCCGAGGTGATGCTGGACCTGGTGCGCCGCAATGGGGCGCACGGCCCTCGGCTGAGCTGGCTGACCCGCACCGAGAGCTTCGCGCCGCTGGACTACAGCAGGCTGGTGCTGGAGATGACGACTCCGGACTACGTCCGATACTTCGCCTCGCTGCCGGAGCGGACCCGTGACGCCCTGGTCGCGGGCCAGTGGCGGCATTACAAGGGGATCTCGCAGGAGACGATCGACGACCTGCACGACGCGCTGTACCGGCGGCTCGCCCACGGCGGCACCGACGTCGAGCTGCGCAGCGGCGTCGCGGTGGCGGACGCGGCGCTTCGCGACGGCGGAATCACCCTGGACTGCGTCCATCGGGACACCGGGCAGGGCTTCGAGCACCGGACCGACGTCGTCGTGGCCGCCACCGGTTACCGACACCGGCCGACCGACTTCCTGGCCCCGATCGCCGATCGCCTGGCCCGCGACGACGCGGGGCGGCACCAGATTCGAGAAGATCACTCCATCGAGACCGACCCGTCGATCAGCGGCCGTGTCTTCACGTCCAACGCCGACCTCCATCGACACGGGGTTTCCGCGCCGGACCTGGGGTTCGGCGCGGTGCGCAACGCGGTCGTGCTCAACACGGTGCTGTCGCGCGAGGCCTATCGGCTTCCGGTGCGCACGGCGTTCAGCAGTTTCGGAACACCAGGAGGAGACGGATGACGGCGGTGCCGACACGGGCACAGACCTGGCGGCTGGCCTCGGCCAGGCTGCTGGCCAAGATGATCGGGGAGCTCGCCTTCGAGGATCTGTTACGGCCGGAGCCCTTCGCCGACGGCGAGTGGCTGCTGCGCCTCGCCGACGCCGAGTACTCCTTCCAGGCGGTGCGCGGGGCGTTCGGCGACTGGACGGTGCTGCCGGACTCGATCCGGCATCGGGTGACCGGCGTCCTCGGAGATCGGCTCGGCATGCCCGCCTGGGACCCGGCCCGATTCCTGCTCGACGCCGCGAGCACCATCGGAGTCGCTCCGGAGACGGCGGCGAACTACCTCGCCGAGCTGACCGCCACCCTGACGGCCGACGTCGCCCTCGCCGAGAACGACGTCGAGGTCGCCGCGCTCGCGGAGCTCGGCCACGCCGAACTCGAAGGTCACCTGGTCGGGCATCCCTGGCTGATCGCGAACAAGGGCCGGGTCGGATTCTCCGCAGACGACCAGGCACGCTACGCCCCGGAGGCCCGCAGGCGGCTGTCCCTGCCGTGGCTGGCCGTCCACCGTGGACTCGCCGAGTTCCGGGCCACGCCCGACCTCTCGGAACACGCCGTCCGGGAACACGAACTCGGGGAGGAGACCAGGACGGCGTTCGCCGGGGTGCTGCGCGAACGCGGGGTGAATCCGGACGCGTACGTGTGGCTGCCCGTACATCCGTGGCAGCTCGACCACGTGGTGCGCACGCTGTGGGCCCCCGAGCTGGCCGCCGACCGCATCATCGAACTGGGCACGGCGCCCGATCCGTACCTGCCCACGCAGGCGATCCGCACCATGTCCAACGCGGAACGCTCGGAGCGGTTCCAGGTGAAGCTGCCGCTGCGCATTCTGAACACGGCGGTGTGGCGCGGCATCCCGCCGCACTGCACCTCGGCGGCACCGACCGTGACCCAGTGGCTGCGCGGGCTGTGGGACGGCGACGCGGAACTGGCCGAGACGGGCGCGATCCTGCTCGGCGAGGTCGCCTCCGTGACGATCGAGCATCCGCTGCTGTCCACCCTCGACGGAGCGCCCTACACGTGGCTGGAGACACTGGGCTGCATCTGGCGGGAGTCGGTGGACCCCGCGCTGCGTCCCGGTGAGCGGGCGGTCCCGCTGGCGGCGGTCCTGCACGTCGACGCCACGGGCCGGGGGCTGGTGAGCGAGTACATCGCCCGGTCCGGGCTCGACGCGCAGGGCTGGACGGCCGCGCTGTTCGCCGCGCTGCTGCGACCGCTGCTGCTGGTGCTCTACCGATACGGCATCACCGTCAATCCGCACGGCGAGAACGTGCTGGTGATCCTCGACGAGTCGGGGCGGCCGACCCGGGTGGCCGTCAAGGACCTGATCGACGACGTCAACGTGTCCGTCGAACCGGTCCCCGAACGCGGCCCGGAGCCGGACTCGCATCATCGGGTCCTGCCACGCAAGCCATGGCATGTGCTGCGGCAGTATCTGGTGGACGCGCTGCTGGTCGGCGTGTTCCGACCGTTGGCCCGACTGCTGCGGGAACAGCACGGACTCGCCGAGGAGCGCTTCTGGGGGCGGGTACGCGGGGAGATCGAGGCCTTCCGCGATCAGCACCCCGAACTGGACGCCCGGATGGTGCAGGGCAGCCTGCTCGGTCCCACGTTCGCCCGCTATCCGCTCAACGGCGATCGGCTGGTGCAGACCGGCTACGCGGAGCTGTCCTACCGTCATGCCATCGCGCCGCACGGGGAGCTGCCGAACCCGCTGCACGATGTCGCGGCGGTGTATCCGACGGAGGTCTGAGCGGCGTCGCCGCGGCCGGGTGCGTGGCGCGAGAACCGCAGGCACCCGGCCCGTCCGGGTCGGCTCAGCCGGGCGGTGTGATGGCCCAGTCCGCGTCGCGCAGCACCTCGCCCCACACGGCGTCGGCCTCGTCGACACCGTCCGCGCTCGATCCCGCCTGCCCACCCGGCGACACCACCGCGAGCGGACCATCGGTCCGCACCGGTTCCCCAGGCTCCGGCTCGCCGCCGGTCCGCCGGACGGGCGGGAACAACTCCAGCAGGGACCAGGGGCCGCCGGGCACGTCCGCCGCGAACACGTTGCGGCGCAGCGTGCCGTCGTCGGACCAGCGGTACAGGCTGATCGCGGTGCGCAGGCCGCCCTCGGGACGCAGACCCAGCTCCTCGGTCAACCTGCCCGGCTGGGTGGACACCAGCGCCGCCCGCCGCCAGCCTCGCCGTTCGGCCTCGGCGTGGAGCGCGCCGGGCGAGGCAGGCGAGAACACCGCCACGGCGGCGTCCGACTCGAGGTGGGGCACCAGCGCGTCCAGTCCGTCCGCCCAGCGCGCCGACTCGGGGCACGGCCTGATCCACCCCTCGTCGAAGCGCAGGTGATAGCCCACGAGGACGCGCCTGCTGTCGAACAGGCCTGCCAGTGTCATCGGTTTGCCCGAGGCGGTGGTCAACGGAGTCGCCGACTCCACCGCCGGGCCGGGCGGCAGCGCGCGGCGCGCCGAGCCGAACTCGGCGGCGGCGTCCCAGAGCGCCCGCTCGGCGGCGACCAGCCGGTCACGGGCCTGCCGTGAGCCGTCGACCGCCCCGTCACACGGTTGTTCCATGACGCGAGAGCCTAAGCGGACGAGGGCGTCCGCGTTTCCGGTTTGGTCAGGTCCGCGGGAGCATTTCGCCGCGGTCCCGCCGGGAACGGTGTGCTCAACTCCGGCGGGCCGCCTCGCCGCGGATCACCCGACGCAGCCTCGGCACGCGTTCGGCCAACGCCCGTTCCGCGCCCCGGGACGTCGGCTGATAGTAGTCCCGACCCACCACGGCGTCCGGCGGATACTGCTGCGGAAGGACCCCCTCGGCCACGTTGTGCGGATAGCGGTATCCCGTCGCGTTGCCGAGCTGCCGCGCACCCGAGTAGTGCCCGTCACGCAGATGGGCGGGCACCGGACCCGCCGCGCCGGAACGAACGTCCTGCAAGGCGGCGTCCACCGCCGTGATGACCGCGTTCGACTTCGGCGCGGTGGCCAGGTGGATGGTCGCCTGGGCCAGGACGATGCGGCCCTCCGGCATCCCGATCAGCGCCACCGCCTGCGCCGCGGCGACCGCCACGCCGAGCGCGGTGGGATCGGCCATGCCGACGTCCTCGCTGGCGTGCACCACCAGACGCCGGGCGATGAACCGCGGGTCCTCCCCCGCCTCCACCATCCTGGCCAGATAGTGCAGTGCCGCGTCGACGTCCGAGCCTCGGATGGACTTGATGAACGCGCTGGTCACGTCGAAGTGCTGATCCCCGTCGCGGTCGTAACGGACGGCGGCCTTGTCGACCGTCGCCTCCACCGTCGACAGCTCGATGACCTCGGCGTCGGTGGACTCGGCCGCCTCCGCCGCCGCCTCCAAGGCCGTCAAGGCACGGCGGGCGTCCCCGGAGGCGAGTCGGACCAGATGCTCGGCCGCGTCCTCGGCCAGCCGCAGCCGCCCGCCGAGACCGCGTTCCTCCGCGACCGCGCGGTCGACCAGCGCACGAACCGCCTCGTCGGTGAGCGACTGCAGCTGGAGCACCAGCGACCGGGACAGCAGCGGAGAGACCACCGAGAAGAAGGGGTTCTCGGTGGTGGCGGCCACCAGCAGCACGGTCCGGTCCTCCACCGCGCCGAGCAGGGCGTCCTGCTGGGTCTTGGAGAACCGATGCACCTCGTCGATGAACAGCACGGTGGACTCACCGGAGCGGCCGAGCCGATGCCGCGCCTCCTGGATCACCGCCCGCACCTCCTTGACCCCGGAGGACAACGCGGACAGCGCGACGAATCGGCGGCCGGTCGCCTGGGACACCAGGGTGGCCAACGTCGTCTTCCCGGTGCCGGGCGGCCCGTAGAGCAGTACCGACGCGGGCGCCGCGCCCTCCACCAGCCTGCGCAGCGGGGCACCGGGGCCGAGCAGGTGATCCTGCCCGACGACCTCGTCGAGCGTCCTCGGCCGCATCCGCACCGGCAGCGGAGCGTTGTCCGCCAGTGCGCGCTCCGCGTTGTCGGCCACCTCGGCGCCGAACAGGCCATCGTCGAACAGACCGTCTGCCACGAGGGCGACGCTACCCGGCGGCCACGACACCGGTCGCCGCCGCCACACCCGTCCGCGATCGGTCGGTGGGCGCCGCCACAATACTCGGATGGACTCCGTGGTGTCTCTCGCCGACAAGCTGACCCTGATCGACGAACACTGGTCGCCGCGCATCGTCGCCACGGTGAACGAACAGGAGGTGAAGCTCGTCAAGGTGCTCGGCGAGTTCGTCTGGCACGATCATCCGGACACCGACGAGCTGTTCCTCGTGGTGCGGGGAACCCTGCACATCGACCTGCCGGACGGCAGGCGCACCCTCCGGGCGGGCGAGATGTACGTGGTGCCCAGGACCGTGCGGCACCGCCCGGTGGCCGACGAGGAGTGCCACATCCTGCTGATCGAGTCGGCGGGGACCCTCAACACCGGCGAGCACACCGACAGCGCGCTGACCAGCCCCGCGACCTGGCTCTAGCGGAGTCGCCGATCAGTGGAAGGCCGGGTACAGCGGCAGCCGCTGACCGGAGAGCCCGAAGTGGGCGCGCAGCGCGTCGGCCGTCACGTCGGCGAACTCCGCCAGCGGCTCGGCCACACCGGAGTCCGAGGCCAGCCGCTCCCATTGATCGATGACGTCCAGGTAGCGCAGCATCGGGTCGCCGCCCTCGGTCTCCGAGGACATCGCCGCCATCGAGCGGTCGGAGCCCGACAGCACTCGCCAGGTGGCGATCCACGCCCACACGAGCTGCGCCTGGAACAACCGGGGCAGCAGGATCTCGTCCTGATCCAGCTCGGGCCACACCGAGGTGATCTCCGAACGCCAGGTGGCGAGCATCGCCTCGCCGATCTCCTCGGGGACGCCCAGGGCGCAGGCACACGAGGCGAACGGGACGAGCAGGCTGACCGCGTCCAACGCGATGTCGCGGACGCAACCGGACTCGAAGTCCAGGAAGCGGACGCCGTGGCCGGTGACCACGCTGTTGTCCGGACTGATGTCGCTGGTGCTGAACGCGCGGTACCGGTTCGAGGAGAACAGCCGGGCCGCGTCGTCCACCGCGCTCAGGACCGCGTCGGGCACGGCCTCCTCGTGCAGCGCGCGCAGCAGCACGGGCATCTCGCGGACCGCCTCCGCCGCCTCCTCCGCCACCGGGTGACCGTCGTCCCGCCCGCCGAGCCTGCGGTGCAGCGCGTCGAAGTCGGCCTCGCGTCCCGCGGTGCTGGTGTGCAGCCGCCCCAGCGTGCGGGCCCATGCCAGCAGGGTGTTCTCCGCAGCCCTGGTGTCGTCCGCGCGGAGTACGTCGGCCAGCGTCGAGGCTCGGCCGAAGTCCTCCAGGATCACGAGCCGTTCGGCCGGGTCCTGTCCGACCAGCTCGGGTCCGACCCAGCTCTCCACCGGCAGGGCGGTGAGCAGTTGCAGGCTCGCCGCCTCACGGGCGAAGGCGCCGCCCGCCGGGGCGCCCTCCGCCTGTGGGTAACGCTTGATGACCAGGGTCTTGGGCATCGTGAACGGGGTCTCGGCGACCCGCACGCGGACGACGGCGGCTCGACCGCTGCCGCCCAGATCCTCCGGATCGGCAAGTCTCACCGCGGCGCCGAACCGGCCGGTGAGCACCGTCTCCGCCGCACGAACCGTGTCGAGAAGTTCGTCGGGACTCGTCGTGCTCCCGTCGGACGCCGTTGACCGACTGACAGCTGTCTCAAGGCTCATCTCTTCCGACCCTACCGTGGTTCGCCATCGCGTGATGACCACTGTTCGGCTGAACGATCGAGAAACGTCGGCCCCGTCGCGCCGCGGCCGAGGAGCCGACCGTCAGGGCTGGCGAGCGGCCGGGCGCGCGTCGACTCCCGCCTCCTTGCGCTGGGCGGCGGTGATGGGAGCGGGTGCCTGCGTGAGCGGATCGAAGCCGCCGCCGGACTTCGGGAAGGCGATCACCTCGCGCAGCGACTCGGCACCCGCGAGCAGCATCACGATGCGGTCCCAGCCGAAGGCGATGCCGCCGTGCGGCGGCGGACCGTACTGGAAGGCGTCCAGAAGGAAGCCGAACTTCTCCTGGGCGTCGGCGTCGGAGATGCCCATCACGTTGAAGACCCGCTGCTGCATCTCGGCCTGGTGGATACGGATCGAGCCGCCGCCGATCTCGTTGCCGTTGCAGACGATGTCGTAGGCGTAGGCCAGCGCGTGCTCGGGGTCCTCCTCGAACCGGTCCGCCCATTCGGCCGTCGGCGAGGTGAAGGCGTGGTGCACGGCGGTCCACCGGCCGGAGCCGACCGCCACGTCGGTGGTCTCGTCCGCCGACTCGAACAGCGGCGAGTCCACGACCCAGACGAACGACCATGCGGAGTCGTCGACGAGTCCGCAGCGCCTGCCGATCTCCAGCCGGGCGGCGCCCAGCAGCGCACGGGCGCTCGACGCGGGACCCGCCGCGAAGAACACGCAGTCACCGGGCACGGCGCCCGCCGCGTCGGCCAGGCCCGCGCGCTCGGCCTCGGTGAGGTTCTTCGCCACCGGGCCGCCGAGGGTGCCGTCCGGCTGCACGAGGACGTACGCCAGGCCCTTGTGCCCCCGCTGCCGCGCCCAGTCCTGCCAGGCGTCCAGCTGCCTGCGCGGCTGGTCGGCACCGCCCGGCATCACCACGGCACCCACGTACGGGGCCTGGAAGACGCGGAAGGGCGTCTCGGCGAAGTACTCGGTCAGCTCGGTCAGCTCGAGACCGAAGCGCAGGTCGGGCTTGTCGGTGCCGTACCGCGCCATCGCGTCGCCGTAGGTCATCCGAGGAATGGGCCGGGGGATCTCGTGGCCGGCCAGCTCGCGCCACAGCGCGGTCACCACGTCCTCGCCGAGGGTGATGACGTCCTCCTGCTCGACGAAGCTCATCTCGATGTCGAGCTGCGTGAACTCCGGCTGGCGGTCGGCGCGGAAGTCCTCGTCCCGGTAGCAGCGGGCGATCTGGTAGTAGCGCTCCATGCCGCCGACCATCAGCAGCTGCTTGAAGAGCTGAGGAGACTGCGGCAGCGCATACCAGGAGCCGGGCTGCAGGCGGGCGGGCACCAGGAAGTCGCGGGCGCCCTCGGGGGTCGACCGGGTGAGCGTCGGCGTCTCGATCTCCACGAAGTCCTGCTCGTGCAGGACCGTGCGCGCGATCCTGTTGGCCTCGCTGCGCATGCGCAGGGCCGAGGCGGGGCCGGGCCTGCGCAGGTCGAGGTACCGGTGTCGGAGCCGAGCCTCCTCGCCGACCTCCAGGTGCTCGTCGAGCTGGAAGGGCAGCGGGGCGGACTCGGACAGAACCTCCAGGTCCGTCACGGTCAGCTCGATCGCGCCGGTGGGGATCTCCGGGTTCTCGTTGCCCTCCGGGCGGATCACGACCTCGCCGGTGACGCGGAGGCAGAACTCGGCACGCAGGCGGTGGGCCCGCTCGGCCATCTCGCCCTCGCGGAAGACGACCTGGGCAACTCCGGAGGCGTCCCGGAGATCGATGAAGATCACGCCCCCGTGATCGCGCCGACGCGCCACCCACCCGGCGAGGGTGACTGTCTTGCCGACGTGCTCGGCGCGCAGGGCGCCGGCCTGATGGGTGCGCAACACGGGTCTGATCTCCTTGCCGACCGACGGGGGATGGTCGTCCTGGTCGCACTCGTCACGAGTCACCGGACGGTCACAGGCTAGCCAACCTGGCGGGGGCGAACGCCGGCAGGCTTGATCGAGTGCGCGGGCGGGGGTGCAACGTCTTCCGACGCCCGCGCGATGACGATGTACCCGGCGTTCAAGGGGGTCTCGTGACCGACTCGGTCTGGATTCGGCGACACGGCTGGTGGCTGCCGCCCGCTCCCTTCCGGGAAGACCACGGCTGGCATCTGTGGCCCGCCGGGCAGACGCCGAGCCGGTCGCCGATCCGGCTTCTCGCGCCGGGTTTCGAGTATTACGTGTGCGACGGCGGTCGCTCCGGAGAGCGGCGGGTGCGGTTCCTCACCGAGATCGACGCGGTGTCCCAGACCTTCGCCGTGACCTCGCTGGACGAGGGCTTCCGGCGGCTGGAGGACTTCTTCGGAGGTCAGGGGCGCACGATGTCGTGGTCGGCCTGGTACGAGGACTCCTACGCCACCGAGAAGTTCCGCACGCCCCGGGTCTTCTCCCTCCTGGCCTGGACCTTCTCGGTGCGTCGATCGTTATCGGTCCCGCTGCCCCGAGCACAGCGCTTCGCGCCCAGCGGCTGGCTGCACGTCCCGCGGACCGAGGTGCTGCCTGCCTGACCGTCCGATTCGCCGATCGACGGCTGTCCGCTCGCCTCGCGGGCACGTTCGAAGGGACGGGGCCACCGTGTCCGTCGTCCGGTCGCCGACTTCGTCGCGCGTTCGCCGTGCGCCGGGTCGGGCTCCGGCCTCTCCCTCGTCGAAGGGCGCACGCCGAACCGCCCGTGCGGCTCGGAAGCGCGCCGACGGCGTTCTCGCCTGACGGGCGACGGGCCGAATACAAGGAATCGGTTCCCGACATGAGGGGACGAGGAATTCCCGTCGAATCGACGCACTCATCCGCGCACTTGATCCGCCGAACGGTCTAAATCCGTTCTGGCGACGTGGACGAACACGTCGCGAACCGTCTTGAGTTCTTCGGCCGTCACCGAGCGACCTCGACCGAGTCGCAACACGAGAAGCCGGGAATAGACGTCGGCGGCGTCCACCACCTCGGGCGGGCCCAGCAGGTACACCGGCGCCAGTGAAGCCCACAGCTGTTGTCCGAGCCGGGCGAGCTCCGTTCGCCAGGTGTCGTCGGGCTCGGCGGGATCACCGGAGTAGCAGGCGAGCAGGTAGACGTTGGCGGCGGCGAGGAAGGCCGCGTAGGCGTCCCGCCGCTGGGCCGTCTGCCCTCGTCGGAGCTGTTCGGCGGTACGCCGGTCGGCCTCGCGTTCCAGTTCGCGTCTGCCGTGCTGCGCGGCGAGTCGGAGTTCACGACCCCGGTGCTCGGCCTGCTCGTTCAGCCGGGTCATCGCGTAGGCCGCCTGCTCCCTGGACTGCCGATCGAGTCTGCGCAGCGACCGGCCCACGATGACGAATGCCGCCAGAGCCGCCACGAGGGACACCACGGGCGCGGCGATCCCGACCAACGGCCAGGCGGTGGAGGTCACCATCGCACGTTAGCGCGGCATGGACTCCGATTCCTAGCAACGCGGAGGAAATACTCCACCGCGACTCTCGGTCACATTCCTCGAGAGTCATCATGCCGAACGCGCCACGGCGATACGACGATTCATTCGCGTCGCACGGACCGCATGGCCGTTCCGTCTTCGGATGTCCGCCGAATCGAATCCACCGGCGGAGGTTCACTCGCCCGGTGGTAGCAGGCCGCGCGGCCGGGCAGGCGTTCCCAGGCCCGACGAGTCGCCGCGGACCGCCGTCCTGGACGAGTCGGTCCGATCGGGTCCGGCCGTCCTGGTCGGGTGTGGGCCGCGTCTCGTGTGTCGAGCGATCGTGTCGGCACGCGACCGTTCCCGACGGGCTCGGCGCGCCGCCCTGCCCGTCTCGTCTTGATCGAACGCCGATTCGCCAGACCGGTTCATCGGCGCGAGCGACGTCGGTCGCGCCGACCGGACTCACCCGGCGGCCTCCGAACTCGGGGTCCGTCGGCCCGCGACCGAGCCGATGCCGCCGGGTGTCGGCGTCGGCATGTGCGGCGATCAGGCGTCGGCGGGCACCCGGTTCCGGCCGGCGCGCGTGACGAGCGGAGCCAGGAAGCGGTCGATGCTGAAGGCCCCCGCGCCGTGCACCGCGAGCAGCAGGGCGCCCACGATGATGACGAGGACCAGCTCGAAGCCGCCCTCGGAGACGAAGATCCCGTTGCCGGTGTGCACGAAGAGCCAGGCGCCCGCCATGTTCGCGGCCACCAGCACCCCGACGATCGGCACGGCGAGGCCCACCACCAGGGCGATCCCGCCGCCGAACTCGACGAGGGCCGCGAACCAGGCGGCGAGACCCGGCAGCGGGATGCCCATCCCCTCGAAGGACGCCGCGGTGCCGTCGATTCCCCATTCGGAGAACTTCTGCCAGCCGTGCGCGATCATCACGATGCCGAGCCCCAGCCGGGCGGCGAGGAGCACGAGGTCTCGGAGCAGTGCGAAGGATTTCATGGTCGTCAGGTCTCCCGGTGTCATGAGGAGGTCCGTCTGCCGTGACGGCCGTCGTCGGCGTGGGTCGGCCGGCACCGCGCGAACACGTCCAATATGTTGAAGGTTCAAGCAGCGGCCAAGTTACATGAACTTTCAAGCATTCGCATTCCGCTCGACGGCGCAGTCCGACCACGGGGATGACTGAGCCGTCCGGGTGAGACGAGGTGTTCACGATCGGGTTGCGAGCGGCCACCCGCAGGCGGCCGCCTGGGTACCATCCCGCAGGTGACAGAGGCACGGTGGCTCACCGACGAGCAGCAGCGCGCGTGGCGGAAGCTCGCAGGCGTCATCACGGTGCTGCCCGCCGCGCTCGACGCTCAGCTGCAACGGGACGCCTCGGTCACCCACTTCGGCTACTGGGTGATGGCACTGCTGTCCGAGTCCGCCGGCCGATCGGCACGCATGAGCGATCTGGCCGCCAAGGCCAACGCCTCACCGTCGCGTCTCTCCCACGTGGTCAACAGGCTGGAGAAGAACGGCTGGGTCCGGCGACAGCGCTCACCCGAGGACGGCCGGGGCAGCATCGCGGTCCTGACCGAGGCGGGAATGGCCAAGGTGGCGGCCTCGGCACCCGGCCACGTCGCCGCGGTCCGCGAACTGCTCTTCGACGGACTGGACGACGACCAGGTCCGTCAACTCGACGAGATCTGTGCCGCGCTGCTGCGCCAGATGGGATACCACGCCGAGACCGCCATGCCGATGCGACGAGGGAACTCGCCGAAGGCAGGCTGAGGAGCCGGCTGCCCGCCTTCGGGCCGTGCGGCCCCGGGGACGACGGAGGGCGACGCTGCCCTCCCCCGCCCCCGGTGCTCACCCGACTCGTCGGCCCGTCGGCCCGACCGCCGCAGGCGATCGGTCAGGCCGGACCGGCGCTCAGGTGCAGACGGAGTCGTTCACGGTGAAGGCGGCCGGGACGGGATTGTTCCCGTTGTGCGTGCCCTGGAACCCGAAGGTCACCGAGCCGCCCGGCGGTATGCTTCCGGCACCCTGGGAGGAACGCGCCGTGACCTGTGTCCCGGACTGGGTCACCGAGGCGTTCCAGGCGTTGGTCACCTGTTGGCCCGCGGCGTACGTCCAGCCGAGGCTCCAGCCGGACACCGACTGTGCACCGGTGTTGGTCAGCGACACCTCGGCCACGAAGCCGTTGTTCCACTCGCTCTGCTTGGCGTACTGCACCGAGCACTCGACGACGACCGGCTCCTCCGGCGGCTGCGGCTCCTCCGGCGGCTGGCCGGAGCCGGGGCCGAACTGGACGTCCGAGCAGTTGTAGAACGCCTCGGCGCTGTCCGACCGCTGCCAGATCGAGTAGATGATGTGGCGACCGCTCTTGTTCGCGGGAAGCCTGCCGTTCCAGGTGTACTCGGCCCCGTGCGGACCGCTGCCGTTGATCGGCGGGTTCGTGACCTCGTCGAAGGGCACCGCTTCGAGGTCGGACCAGCGCAGCGGCTGGTTCGGGTTCCAGCCGTCCTTGGTGACGTACTGCGACCAGGTTCCCGGGTGCGGCGCCCAGGCGTTGTACCGGAAGGTGATGTTCGCGCCCGACTGAAGCTGGGTGGTGGGCCAGTCGGAGCGACCGAGCCGGAACCCCGCGAAGGTCGTGCCCGGGCCGCAGAGGTTGCCGTCGGGAATGATCTCCTGGTGCCTGCCGCCCGCGTCGCTGATCAGGTTGCCGAACCAGTTCCACAGCGCGTTCTTGCCGCCCGCTGCCACGGCCGCCGCGCAGGCCGGGTTCTGCGGATTGACGTCGCCGCCCTGGCCGCCCTCCAGCCCGTCGACATAGCAGGCGTAGGTCCGGGTGGCCGGGTAGGTCATGCCCCCGTGTGCCAACGCCGTCTCAGGAGGAGTGGCCACCACCATGGCACCGGCCAGGGCGACCAGCGCGCCCAACAATCCCACCTTGCGTCTTGTCTTCACTGCAATCCTCCTTGATTTCAGTACTGACAACCTCGGGTGACAGGCCGCGCTCCACGTCTCGTCCACGGGCGGCGGCAGGAGTCGTCCTACGCCCGCGCACAGGCGTCGTCGGTGTGGGCGGGGCCGAGGACCTCGACTGCGCCGGTGCGTGGTGACCACGAGTTCCCGACCACTCGCCCTCCGTCAACCTGGGAGCGCTCCCAGATTGACGGAGATCACACTCACTGTCAATATTCGTTGCGCTAGGAGGATCCTGCGGCGTGCTCACGGTCGGGCGGCGGGCCATGACGTGTCGGGGCGGGCGCCGCCACCAGCGCAGACGTGACTCGATGGCATCCGGCGGCCACGCGGCGACAATCGGCCGAGGCTCACTCCCTCCGCCGCCCGATTCCGGATTCATCCCGTCGGCGCCTCGGTGACACCGGCGTACGGACGCCGGATCGGGAGCGCTCCCAAGATCAGCACGCACGGCGGGCGGGTACGCGCTCGTCGGCAGCGAAGCCGCCGGTCCGCCGCGGGCTCCGACGTGCGACGACCCCGCCGTCCCTCCGGACGGGCGGCCCTGGACGGCATGCGGTGACGATCACCAGCGTCAACCCACGATGCCCGCGGGGACGCTCTCGGCGCGTGCGGAGGCGCGCCTCCCATCGAGATCGAACGACCCGCCCCGAGTGCTGAGCGGACGAACACGAAAGGAGCACTCTCCGCCCGCCGATCCACCCACCGACGATGCCCGTGTACCGACTGGGAAGCCCTGCCGGTCGGGCCGGTTGTCGACAGGATCGGCTCAGGTCCGCGCCGAGCGACGCAGTCGCGCCGGATCGAAGATCCGGGACTGCCAGACGAGGAACAGCCCGAGCAGGGGCAGCACGCCCATCGCCTGGCGCAGGTCCACGGCATCGGCGATGATCCCGATCACCGGAGGCATGATCAGGAAGCCCACGCGGGCGAACCACGACACCACCGCGACGGCATGCGCGCTGCGAAGTCCTGGAATGCTGCCCGCGGCGTGGATCGCGGACGGGAACAGCGTCGCGGTGCCCAGCCCGGCCAGCGCGAAGGCCGCGATCAGCAGGGGCGTGGAACCCAGCGGCAGCGCGATCGCCAGCGGAACGGCGATCAGCAGTCCGCCGACCCTGCCGACCCGGAGATGCCCGAATCGATCGGTCATCCGATCGCCGAGCAGTCGGCCCGCCATCATCGCCGACTGGAAGGCCACATAGGCGCCGCCCGCCAGCGCCGCCGGAGCGTGATAGGAGTCCTGCAACAGCACCGCGCCCCACGACGCGGGCGTGTCCTCCACCGCGCAGGCGGCCATCATCACCAGCCCGAGCAGCACGAGCACCCGCCCGATGTGGCCTCGGCTCGTCGCGGCGTCTCCCGTGGTCGACCGACCGTCGGCCGACTCGGCGGCGCGCTCGCTGTCCTCCGCGCCGGGCAGCAGGTGCGGCAGGCACAGCAGGGCCGGGACGGCGACGGCCGCGCCCACGACGAGCAGATGCGGTCCGAGGGGGATGTCGAACCCGGCGGCCGCGCTGCCGACCACGCCGCCCGCGACGGCACCGAGACTCCACACTCCGTGGAAGCTGTTGAGCACCGACCGTCGATAGCGGCGTTGCACCCGCAGCCCGTGCGCGTTCGACGCCGCGTCCATCACCGAGTCGACGGCGCCGAGCGAGAACATCGTGAGGGCGAAGCCCCACCAGGCGCCCGCGAGGGAGGCCGTCGGCACGATGGCGCCGAGCGCGACTCCGCTGAGCACGGCGAGTCTGCCGCTGCCGAGGCGGGCGGCCAGCGGACCCGCCAGCAGCCCGGCGGCCAGCGCTCCCGCGGGCATCGCGGCGATGCCCAGTCCGAGCGCGCTGTTACTCAGCTCCAGGGTGCTCTTGAGCTGCGGCAGCCTCGGGACGATGTTGGCGTAGCCGAAGGCGTTGACGAAGAAGAGCACCGCCACCGCCACTCGCGACCGCCGCAGCGCGGCGACCGTCATCTCCGGCATGTGCTCCCCCGACCCGTCGCCCGATGATCGCCATGGCTCTCGGGCCGAGGCTCGGCCCGAGACGCCGTGACCCGAGACGGCCTCGGGCAGCCGTGACGTTCTACCGCATGTGCCCGGTCCGCGGAAGCCGTTCCGGCCGGCGAGATCCGGCGGCGCGAGACCGCCCCTGCTCCGCGCGGGCGGCGGTGCGGGTCGTCTGGCGAACCCGCCGGTCGGCGTCGTCTGCCGCCGCCCGGCCCGAGGCGGCGCCGCCGCCTCGGCGCTGACCGGGCTCGATCGTCCCGGCGGTGCCCGCGCCGCCTCGGCCTGCCCGCGGCGCGACGACGGCGCGCGGCGCGGGTCGGAGTCCGGGTCCGGGCCGACGAGGGCCGTGGAGCGGGCTGCGGCGCGGCCCACGCGCGGGCGGCCGCGGCGCCTGGCGGCGCGTCCCGCGGGCGGCACGCGGACGGGACGAGAGGTAAATCGCGAGACCGGTCGACGCCGGATGCCTATCCTTGACCCCGTATGAGAACGCCGCCTGCCACCTCTCCCCTCGCCGATCTGTCGGCACGCCTGCCCGACCTGATGCTGCGGGATCGACATCGCCTCGGCCGCCGCCTGGAAGGTCTGCGGCGTGGACGCGACTCCCGAGGCGCCGCTCGCGACACGGCGTTGGCCGCGGTCGCCGCCGAGATCGACTCGGCCGAGCTGCGGGTGGCACGCCGCCGCGCGGCCGTGCCGAAGATCGACTATCCCGCCGAGTTGCCCGTAGGGCAACGCAAGGACGAGATCCTCGCGGCCGTCCGCGATCACCAGGTGGTGATCCTCGCCGGCGAGACCGGGTCGGGCAAGACCACCCAGCTGCCCAAGATCTGCCTCGAACTCGGGCGCGGTGTGCACGGGCTGATCGGTCACACGCAGCCGAGACGGCTGGCGGCCCGCACCGTGGCCGAGCGTGTCGCCGAGGAGCTGCACACCGAGCTGGGCGACGCCGTCGGCTACGCGGTGCGCTTCACCGATCGGGTCGGCGAGGACACGCTGGTGAAGCTGATGACCGACGGCATCCTGCTCGCCGAGATCCAGCGAGACCGGATGCTGCGGCAGTACGACACGATCATCATCGACGAGGCGCACGAACGCAGCCTGAACATCGACTTCCTGCTCGGCTATCTCAAGGATCTGCTACCCCGCAGGCCCGACCTGAAGGTGATCATCACCTCCGCGACGATCGACCCGGAGCGGTTCTCCCGACACTTCGGCGGCGCGCCGATGATCGAGGTGTCCGGGCGGACCTACCCGGTGGAGGTCCGGTACCGGCCGGTGGTCACCGACGAGGTCGAACGCGACCAGGTTCAGGCGATCTGCGACGCGGTGGACGAGCTGGCGGCCGAGGGGCCCGGCGACGTCCTGGTGTTCCTCAGCGGCGAACGGGAGATCCGCGACACCGCGGACGCCCTGGTGAAGCAGGAGCTGCGCAACACCGAGGTGGTGCCGCTCTACGCCCGGCTGTCCGCGCGCGAGCAGCATCGAGTGTTCCAGCCGCACACCGGTCGGCGCATCGTGCTGGCCACCAACGTCGCCGAGACGTCCCTGACCGTGCCGGGCATCAAGTACGTCGTCGACCCCGGGACCGCCCGCATCTCTCGATACAGCCAGCGGACGAAGGTGCAGCGGCTCCCCATCGAGGCGATCTCGCAGGCGTCGGCGAATCAACGGTCCGGTCGTTGCGGCAGACTCTCGGCGGGGGTCTGCATCCGGCTGTACTCGGAGGAGGACTACCTCTCCCGTCCGGAGTTCACCGATCCGGAGATCCTGCGTACCCATCTGGCCTCGGTGATCCTCCAGATGAGCGCCCTGGGCCTCGGCGATGTGGCGGCGTTCCCGTTCGTCGAACCGCCGGACCGGCGCAACATCTCCGACGGCGTGCAGCTCCTCCAGGAGCTCGGCGCGCTCGATCCCGCCGAGACCGACCTGCGCAAGCGGCTGACCCCGCTCGGCCGCAGGCTCGCGCAGCTTCCGGTGGACCCCCGGCTGGGTCGGATGGTGTTGGAGGGTGAGCGCAACGGCTGTCTGCGCGAGGTGATGGTGATCGCCGCCGCCCTGTCCATCCAGGACCCCCGGGAGAGACCGGAGGACAGACAGCAGGCGGCGGCCGAGCAGCATGCCCGGTTCGTCGACAAGAACTCCGACTTCGTGTCGCTGCTGAACCTGTGGGAGTACCTCCAGGAACAGCAGAAGGAGTCGTCGTCCAGCCGGTTCCGCCGGATGTGTCGCACCGAGTTCTTGAACTACCTGCGGGTCCGCGAGTGGCAGGACGTCTACGGCCAGCTTCGACAGGTGGCCAGGACCCTCGGCGCCACGCTCAACGACGTGCCCGCCGATCATGATCGAATCCATCAGGCGCTGTTGGCGGGGCTGCTCTCCCAGGTCGGGCTCAAGGACACCGACAAGAACGAGTACCTGGGCGCCCGCAATGCCAAGTTCGCGATCTTCCCGGGCTCGGCGTTGTTCAAGAAGCCGCCGCGCTGGGTGATGGCGGCCGAGCTGGTCGAGACGTCACGGCTGTGGGGCCGGATCGCGGGCCGCGTCGAGCCGGACTGGATCGAGAAGGCCGCGGGGCACCTGGTCCGGCGTAGCTACAGCGAGCCGCACTGGGAGAAGAAGCAGGCCGCGGTGATGGCGCTCGAGCGCGTGACGCTGTACGGCATCCCGCTGGTGGCGGGCCGCAAGGTGAACTTCGGCCGGATCGATCCGGAGACCTCACGAGATCTCTTCATCCGGCACGCGCTCGTGGAGGGCGACTGGGACACGCGGCACCGCTTCTTCCAGGAGAACCGGGAACTGCTCGCCGAGGTCGAGGACCTCGAGCATCGAGCCCGCCGCCGCGACATCCTCGTCGACGACGAGACGCTGTTCGAGTTCTACGACCAGCGCATCCCGGCCGACGTGGTCTCCGGCAGGCACTTCGACTCCTGGTGGAAGAAGACCAGGCACGACAGCCCGGATCTGCTGACCTTCGACCGGTCGATGCTGGTCAACGAACAGGCGGCGGGGATCGGCGAGGCGGACTACCCGGACAGCTGGCAGCAGGGGGACCTGCGGCTGAGACTCACCTATCAGTTCGAGCCGGGCACCGACGCGGACGGCGTGACCGTGCACATCCCGCTCGCCGTGTTGAACCAGGTGACCGAGGCGGGCTTCGACTGGCAGATCCCGGGGCTGCGCGCCGAGCTGGTGGAGTCGCTGCTGCGGTCGCTGCCCAAGCCGCTGCGCAGGCACGTCGTCCCGGTTCCGGACTGCGCGGCGGCGGTGCTGCGGCGCATGCGGCCCGGTACGGCACCGCTGTTGGACGCCCTGGAGGACGCGCTGCGCAGGCAGGTGGGCGTCGTGGTGCCCCGGGACGCCTGGCAGCTGGACCGGGTGCCCGACCATCTGAAGATCACCTACCGCGTCGTGGACGAGAGACAGCAGGCCCTCGCCGAGGGACGTGACCTGGCCGAGCTGCGTGAGCGGCTGCGTCCCAGGCTGCGCGAGACCCTGTCGGCCTCGGCGCGGGGCGTGGAGAAGTCCGGACTGCGCGACTGGACCATCGGCGATCTGGACAGGACCCATCGCGCGCCGCAGGGGGGCTACCAGGTCACCTCGTACCCGGCGCTGGTCGACGAGGGCGACGAGGTGGCGGTCCGGCTCTTCGACACCGAGGCAGAGCAGCGACAGGCGATGTGGGCGGGCACCCGACGACTGGTCCTGCTCAACGCTCCGACGCCGATCAAGCTGATCCAGGGCAGGCTGAGCAATCAGACGAAGCTCGCGCTCACCCACAATCCGCACGGCGGGGTGGGCGCCCTGCTCGACGACTGCGCCTCGGGTGCCGCCGACCGGCTGATCGCCCGACACGGCGGCCCCGCGTGGTCGCAGGAGGACTTCGCGACGCTGCGCGGCCGGGTGCGGGCGGAGCTTCCGCCGCTCATGACGGAGATCGTGGGAACGGTGGAGCAGGTCCTCACCGAGTGGCGCTCGGTGGAACTGCGGCTCAAGGACGTCGCCCGGCATGCGCCGAAGGACTCGATCGCCGACATCCGCACGCAGCTGGGCGGGCTGGTGTTCCCCGGGTTCGTCACCGCCGTCGGCGCGCAACGGCTGCCTCACCTGGTGCGTTACCTGCGCGGAGTCGCGCGGCGTCTGGAGAAGCTGCCGGAGAACCCGGCCCGCGACGCCGACTGGACCGCCAAGGTCGCCGCCGTCACCGAGGCCTACGAGCGGCGGGCGGCACGGGTGCCCGCGACGGCGCCGCCGAGCAAGGGGCTGCGCCAGGTGCGCTGGGCCATCGAGGAGCTGCGACTCAGCTACTTCGCGCAGACGATCAAGACCGCGTACCCGGTGTCGGACAAGCGGATCATGAAGGCGTTGGAGCAGCTGGACGTCTGAGCGGCGACCGCGCGCCGCGACCGGGACCCGTCCGGGCCGGCCCGAGAGCACGGCGCACCGGGAGCCGGCTGAGGAGGAGGCCGACGACGAGGCGGACACGGCGGGACCGGCGGAGGCGGAATCGGCGCCGTGCATCGTCGCGCGGCCCCTTCGACGTCGGTGCTCGCGGACGCCGCCCCGGGCCGGCGTGAGGAGGTAGCGTCGGGGAGTGCCCGCCCCCGCCGCCGACTCCGTCGAGCAGATCACCCGTTCGCTGGCCCAGACTCGGCTCGCCGACGTCCCGGTGCTGACCGAACGGCTGCTCGCGGCCATCTTCACCGACAACCCGGACTGGACCGACTACCGTCCGGTACCACGCGACGACCTCCGTGACGGCTGCCGTCGCTACCTGGGTCAGGTGCTGCGCGTGCTGTGCGGCGAGGTCGAGTCGGCGGAGGACGACGTGGCCACCGCCATCGGTCGTGACCGGGCGGAACAGGGGGTTCCGCTGGCGGCGATGCTGCGGACGTTCCGCCTCGGCGGCCGGATCGTCTGGGAGGCGCTGGTCGAGCAGGCGCAGATCGACGGGGCCGAGCCGGACGTCATGCTGCGCGTGGCCACCTCGATGTGGACGGTGATCGACGAGCTGTCCTCTCGACTGTCGACCTCCTACCGCGACACCGAGCTGGAGCGGCTCCGCAGCGACGAGCAGCGCCGACACGCACTGGTGGAGGGCCTGCTCAACGGCCAGGCCCGCGACGCCGGGTTCGCCCAGCGGACGGCCAAGGAGCTCGACCTGCCCGTCGGCGGCCGTTATCTCGTGATCGTCGCCGAGGCACGAGCCGACGGGGGCTTCGCACTCCGAGGCCAGAAGCACGCCCTGGAGGCGCTGCATCTTCGCTCGGTGTGGCAGGTACGCGCCGACACCCTCGTCGGCCTGGTCGCGCTGGAGCGACGGGACGAGGCGCTGGCGCTCGACCGGCTCCGGCCGCTGGCCAGGGGCCGGGTCGCCGCCTCGCCGACCGTGGCCGGGCTGGCCGAGCTGGGCACCGGCCATCAGCTCGCGCTGACGACGCTGGGCACCGCCCGACCCGGCGAGACGGGCCTGTTCTCCCTGGCGGAGCGGTTCCCGGAGGCGCTGCTGGTGCAGGCACCGGACTTGGCCCGTCGGTTGACCGACTCTCAGCTCGGGCCTGTGCTGGAGCTGCCGGAACGGGAGCGGGACATGTTGCTGGGCACCCTGGCCTGCTGGCTGGAGGAGGACTGCTCGGCGGCGAACGCCGCCGTGCGGCTGCACTGCCACCGCAACACGGTGCTCAACCGGCTGCAGCGGATCAGCACGTTGATCGGACGGTCGCTGCACGGCCATCGCGCTCACGTCACGCTGTCACTTGCGTTGGCCGCACTGGACCTGCCCGACACGGCCGGCCGCTGAACCGAGCGGCGACCGTCCGACGCGGCGGACGGGCCCGCGCCGGACTGACGGCCGCCACGCCGTCACCAGCACGATCCGGGTCCCGCGAGGCGGGGACCCGGCGCGGCACACCACACGACACGGACGGAGGAATCGGCGATGCGCATCGGCGAACTGGCCAGGCGGACCGGGACCACGGCCCGAGCCCTGCGCTACTACGAGCAGCAGGGCCTGCTGTCCTCGGAGCGTCAGGAGAACGGCTACCGCGATTACGACGCCGACGCCGTGATCCGCGTCCGCAACGTGCGGTATCTGCTGGACATCGGGTTGCGTTCGGAGGACGTCCGGGGCTTCGGGGCCTGCCTGACCGTGGACCTGGTGGGCTCGCCGCCGTGCGACGAGGCGGTGGGCGTGTACGAACGGCGGCTGGACGCCGTGCGGGCCCGGCTGCACCGCTTGCACGACGTGCGGGACAGCCTCAGCGCCCAGATCACCGCGGCCCGGACGGACACGGCTGCACAGCCGTAGTCGGTCGAGGGTCGCGGGGAGCCCACCGGCCCTCGGCGGTCTCGACGGTTCGGCGCCTGCCCGCCTCCGTCCCGCCGAGGACCCGCCGTCGGCGCCCGAAGCGTGCCTGGCGTGGCTCCCGGGCACGGCTTCGACGGCGCATGGCGGGCTGTCACTCCCCCAGCCGTGACGATCCGTCTCGGCCGCCACCGCAGGGCATCACCCGATTGGGCGCACCGCCCAGTTCGGAGCCCTCAGGTCTGGGCGGCCAGGCATGGCGCGAACGTGGTCTCGGTCACGACACTCTCCGTGAGACCCGCCGGGCGTCATGCTGCCCGGACGCGGCAAGGGCAGTACGAAGGAGCACATCGAGGTGCAGGGGTCCGACCGTCGCCATGACGGCCGCGCGACGGAGCGGTCCGCTCCGGGTCCGCGCCCGCCGTCGGACCGCCAGGGCAGGCGGCGAGCAGCGACGACGGACCTAGGCCCTCAGTCAGCGCAGCGCGTGGCGAGGGGTCGTCACGCGCGGACGACAGTCGCTCGCGGAGTGCGGGCGGGGATGACCGCGGAAGCGGCCCCGCCCGACCTCTTGAGAGGAGATCAGTGATGGCAGAGACGACCACCCGCCGGGGGTCGGCCACGCGCGCCAAGGCTCGCGGCAGCCGCGCCCGAGGCAAGGAGGCCTCGGAGGCCGCCGAGCCCGCCGAGCCGTTCGCGGGCGAGTCCCCCGAGGTGCTGCGCGACTATCTGCGTCAGATGACGCTGATCCGCCGCTTCGAGGAGCGCGCGGCGCAGGGCTACACCCAGGCCAAGATCGGCGGCTACTGCCACCTCAACCTGGGCGAGGAGGCCACCGTCGTCGGCCTCATGACGGCGCTGCGGCCGACCGACTACCTCTTCACGAACTACCGTGAGCACGGCTACGCGTTGGGCAAGGGCATCGACGCGGGCCGGGTGATGGCCGAGCTGTACGGCCGCACGACGGGCACGTCCAAGGGCTGGGGCGGGTCGATGCACATGTTCGACGTCGAGTCGCGGCTGCTCGGCGGCTACGGCATCGTCGGCGGTCAGCTCCCCCTGGCCACCGGTGCGGCCCTGGCCGTCGACTACCGGGGCGGCGACGAGGTCGTCATGTGCCAGATGGGCGACGGGACCACCAACATCGGTGCCTTCCACGAGTCGCTGAACATCGCGGCGCTGTGGAACCTGCCGGTGGTGTTCGTGGTCATCAACAACTACCTCGGCATGGGCACGACCGTGGAGAAGTCCTCCGCCGAGCCGGAGCTGTACAAGCGTGCGTCGGCCTACCGGATGCACGGCGAGCGGGTGGACGGCAACGACGTCATCGCGGTGCGCGAGGCGGCGAGCCGGCTCGTGGAGCGGGCCAGGGAGACCGGCGCGCCCGCCCTGCTGGAGGCGGTCAGCCATCGACTCAAGGGCCACTCGGTGGTGGACCCGGCGAAGTACCGCAGCGAGGAGTCCGTCGAGGCGGCTCGGTCGGCCGACCCGGTGGTGCGGTTCCGCGCCCAGTTGATCGAGGCGGGTCTGCTCGACGAGGCGGGCGCCGAGGAGATCGACCGGCAGGCGCAGGCCGAGGCCGATGCCGCGGTGGCGTTCGCCGACGAGAGCCCGCACCCCGACGTCTCGACGCTGTTCGACTACACCTACGCCACTCCGGTGGCGGGCGAGGACCGCCGCCTGCCCGCCGATCCGCTGTTCTGACCGCGAGCGGCTCCCCACCACCGGCATCGATGACCGGCCCGCCTCACCCGGCGGGGCCGGTCACGAGGACATCCCAGGAGAAATCCCTTGGCCGTCATCACCTACCGTCAGGCGCTGCGCGACACGCTGCGCGCGGAGATGCTTCGCGATGAGGACGTGTTCCTCATCGGCGAGGAGATCGGCGTCTTCGAAGGCTCGTACAAGATCACGGCCGGTCTGCTGGCCGAGTTCGGCGAGAAGAGGGTCCGCGACACCCCCATCGCCGAGGAGGGCTTCGTCGGCGCGGCCATCGGCGCGGCGATGCTGGGTCTCCGGCCCGTCGTCGAGCTGATGACCATCAACTTCTCGTTGATCGCCCTGGACCAGATCGTCAACCACGCCGCCAAGATCTACGGCATGTTCGGCGGCCAGAACAGCGTTCCGATGGTCATCCGGATGCCCGGCGGCGGCGGTCAGCAGCTCGGCGCGACGCACTCGCAGAACATCGAGCTGTACTACGCCTTCGTGCCCGGTCTCAAGGTCGTCGCCCCGAGCACCCCGGCCGACGCGCGTGCCCTGATGAAGGCGGCGATCCGCGACGACGACCCGGTGCTGTTCCTGGAGAACCTCGCCCTCTACAACACCAAGGGCGAGGTGCCCGACGAGATCGAGCCCGCCGAGATCGGCAAGGCCGCGGTGACCAGGGAGGGCACCGACATCACGATCATCGGGTACTCCCGGATGGCCGTGGTGGCCGCGCAGGTCGCCGAACAGCTCGCCGAGCAGGGCGTCTCCGCCGAGGTGGTCGATCTGCGCAGCCTGCGACCGCTGGACCGCGAGACGATCGTGGAGTCGGTCCGCAAGACCGGCTGTGCCGTGGTGGCCGAGGACGACTGGCTGACATACGGCATCGGCGCGGAGATCGCCGCGACCATCTCCGACGGTGCCTTCGACTACCTGGACGCGCCCGTGCGTCGCGTCGCCGCCGCCGAGGTGCCGCTGCCCTACGCCAAGCCGCTGGAACGGGCCGCGCTGCCCTCCGCCGAGTCCCTGACCACCGCCGTCCACGAGACACTGGACGCGGTCGGCCGCCGCCGCTGATCGCCAGCCTTCGCCGAGGAAGAACATGACTGAGATTCAGATGCCACGGCTCTCCGACACCATGGAGGAGGGTGTGATCTCCGCCTGGGTGAAACAGGAGGGAGACACGATCAGCCGAGGCGACGTCGTCGCCGAGATCGAGACCGACAAGGCCGTCATGGAGCTGGAGGCCTACGACGACGGCGTGCTGGAGAAGATCCTGGTGCCCGCGGGCGAGCTGGTGCCGATCGGAGCGACGATCGGGCTGCTCGGCGACGGCTCGGGCTCCGCCTCGGCCGCCCCCGCCGCGCCGAGCACCACAGCCCCGGAGGGCACCGGGGCGGCGGAGAGTGCCGCGGCAGCCGAGAGCACCGACCAGACCGAGGCCCCCGCCGACGTCTCCTCCGCCGCACCGCGGGTCGACCAGGCCCCCACCCCGGCGGGCTCCCGTCCGAGGTCCTCCCCGCTGGCCAGGAAGATCGCCAGAGAGGCGGGCATCGACCTGGACACGGTGGCGGGCAGCGGACCGCGCGGCCGTATCGTCCGGGCCGACGTGGACGCGGCCGTCGCCGCCAAGCAGTCCGCCGACGCCGCCGCGCCCGCACAGCAGGCGGAACCGACGGAGACCGCCGCCCCGTCCGCGCCGCGGACCGGGATCGCCGCCGACACCGAGGACGTCGAGGAGATCCCGCTGAGCGGCATCCGGCGGGTGGCGGCCAAGCGGCTGACGGAGAGCAAGCAGCAGGCGCCGCACTTCTACCTCACCAGCGCGGTGGACGTGACCGAGCTGCTCGGCTTCCGCGCCGACCTCACCGCCAAGGTGCAGGCGGCGGGCGGCCCCAAGGTCAGCATCAACGACCTGCTGGTCAAGGCCGTCGCCACGGCGCTGCGCGCCAACCCGACGGTGAACGTCTCCTTCGCGGGCGACAAGATCCTCCAGCACAAGAGGATCCACCTGGGCATCGCGGTGGCCATCGAGTCGGGCCTCGTGGTGCCGGTGCTGCGGGACGCCGACCGCAAGAGCGTGTCCGAGCTGGCGAGCGAGGCCAGGGAGAAGGCGGGCCGCGCCAGGGAGGGCAGGCTCAAGACCGACGAGATGACCGGCGGCACCTTCACGATCTCCAACCTCGGCATGTTCGGCATCGAGGAGTTCGCGGCCGTGATCAACCCGCCGGAGGCCGCGATCCTCGCGGTCGGCGCGGTACGCGACGAGCTGCGGCTGCGTGCGGAGGGCAAGAACAAGGTCGAGGTCCGCAAGATCATGCGGATCACCCTCTCGGCCGATCACCGCGCCGTCGACGGCGCCGTGGGGGCCGTCTTCCTCCAACAGCTCACCGCGCTGCTCGAGGACCCGATCCGCATCATCGCCTGACGGCGTCCCGCCATCGCGACTCGGCGGCCCGCCCTTCCGCTCCCGTGTTCACGGAGAGCGGAAGGGCGGGCCGTCGTCGTCGACGCCCGGCCCGCGCGAGAGGCTGGACCGGCACGACTCGCCCACGATCGCGATCGGCTCGGCCCGACTCGCGCGCGGGACGGCGTGACAGGAAACCGCGGACCGAGCACATCACCGCAGGCCGGCCGCCGCGCGCCGTGCCCTGGCGTCCGTCATGTCCGCGCCGCGGTCGACCCCCTCCGTCGAGGACACCGACCCGCACGACGTCGGTGCGGCCGCCGCGCACACCCGCTCGCCCGCTGCCGGTCGCGCCGCGGCGACCCGGACATGCCACCCGAGGTGCGCGGGCGGAAGCACAACAGGCACCATCGACGCACCATGACGCTCACCGACCGGATTCCCCCGAACCCCGAACCCGACGTGCTCTTCGAGGCCTTCTCCGAGTGGGCCGACGAGCAGGGCCTCGCCCTCTATCCCGCGCAGCAGGAGGCGCTGATCGAGGTCGTCACCGGCTCGCACGTCATCCTCAGCACGCCGACCGGATCCGGGAAGAGCCTGGTCGCCGTCGGTGCGCACTTCACCGCGCTCGCTCGTGGCAGGCGCAGCTTCTACACCGCGCCGCTGAAGGCGCTCGTCTCCGAGAAGTTCTTCGCGCTGTGCGAGACCTTCGGCGCCGCCAACGTCGGCATGCTGACCGGCGACGCCAGCGTCAACGAGACCGCACCGATCATCTGCTGCACGGCGGAGATCCTGGCGAACATCGCGCTGCGCGACGGCGCCGAGGCCGACGTCGGTCAGGTCATCATGGACGAGTTCCACTTCTACTCCGAGCCCGACCGTGGATGGGCCTGGCAGGTTCCGCTGCTGGAACTGACCAGGGCACAGTTCATCCTGATGTCGGCGACGCTGGGCGACGTCACCCGCTTCAAGGAGGACCTCACCCGTCGCACCGGTCTGGACACCGCGGTGGTGCAGTCCGTGGAACGCCCGGTCCCGCTGATCCACTCTTACGTCGTCACCCCGCTGCACGAGACGATCGAGGACCTGCTGCAGACCCACCAGGCGCCGGTGTACATCGTGCACTTCACCCAGGCGGCGGCGGTGGAACGCGCCCAGTCCCTGATGAGCATCAACGTGAGCACCCGAGCGGAGAAGGACTCCATCGCCGAGCTGATCGGCGGCTTCCGCTTCACCGCGGGCTTCGGGAAGGTGCTCTCGCGGCTGGTCCGCCACGGGATCGGCGTGCACCACGCGGGCATGCTGCCCAAGTACCGGCGCCTCGTGGAACGGCTCGCGCAGGCAGGTCTGCTGAAGGTCATCTGCGGCACCGACACGCTGGGCGTCGGCATCAACGTGCCGATCCGCACCGTGCTGTTCACCACGCTGAGCAAGTACGACGGCGTCCGCACCCGCCACCTCAAGGCCAGGGAGTTCCATCAGATCGCGGGGCGGGCGGGCCGAGCCGGGTACGACACCCTGGGCACCGTCATCGTGCAGGCCCCCGACCACGTGGTGGAGAACGAACGTCGCCTGAAGAAGGCGGGCGACGACCCGAAGAAGCGTCGTCGCGTCGTGCGCACCAAGCCGCCGGAGGGCTTCGTCAACTACGGCGAGTCGACCTTCGACCGGCTCGTCGCCGCCGATCCCGAGCCGTTGACCTCCAGCTTCACCGTCAACCACGCGATGCTCCTGAACGTGATCAGCAGGCCGGGCGACGCCTTCCAGGCGATGCGCAGGCTACTGGAGGACAACCACGAGTCCAGGAGGTCGCAGCTGCGGCTGATCCGGCGGGCGATCGCCGTCTACCGGGCGCTGCTGGCCGCGGGCGTCGTCGAGCGGCTGCCCGAGCCGGACGAGGCGGGGCGGATCGTCCGGGTGACCGACGATCTCCAGCTGGACTTCGCGCTGAACCAGCCGCTGTCGCCGTTCGCGCTGGCCGCGATCGACCTGTTGGACCGCGAGTCGCCGACCTACGCCCTCGACGTCCTCTCGATCATCGAATCCACGCTGGACAACCCGCGACAGGTGCTCTCGGCGCAGCTCTTCAAGGCGCGGGGTGAGGCCGTACAGCAGATGAAGGCCGACGGCATCGAGTACGACGAGCGGATGGAGCTGCTCGACTCCGTCACCTACCCGCAGCCGCTGGCCGAACTGCTCGGCGCCGCGTTCGACATGTACCGACGGGGGCACCCGTGGGTCCTCGACCACGAGATCGCGCCCAAGACCGTGGCCAGGGACATGTACGAGCGGGCGATGACCTTCAGCGAGTACGTCAGCTTCTACAGCCTCGCACGGTCGGAGGGGCTTGTGCTGCGCTATCTGGCCGACGCCTACAAGGCCGTCCGGCAGACGGTGCCGGAGGAGGCGAAGACCGAGGAGCTGAACGACCTGATCGAGTGGCTCGGCGAGCTGGTCCGGCAGGTCGACTCCAGTCTGCTCGACGAATGGGAGCAGCTCACCGACCCGAGTCAACCGGTGCGTGCCGAGGTCACGGTCGGGGATCGGCCGCACGGCGTCACCACGAACGTCCGGGCCTTCCGGGTGTTGGTGCGCAACGCGCTGTTCCGTCGGGTCGAGCTGGCGGCGCTGCGGCGCTACGACCTCCTCGGCGAACTCGACGGCGAGTCGGGTTGGGACGCCGAGGCCTGGTCGGAGGCCGTCGAGCCGTACTTCGACGAGCACGACTCGATCGGCACCGGCCCGGATGCGCGCGGCCCTCGGCTGCTCATCATCGAGGAGGACGGCCGTACCTGGCGGGTGCGGCAGATCTTCGACGATCCGGCGGGCGACCACGACTGGGGGATCAGCGCGGAGATCGACCTCGACGAGTCCGACGAGGCGGGCACCGCCGTGCTCACGATCACCGGAGTCGACGGGCAGTAAGCCCACGCGACGCCGCCCCGGCGGGCCGCCCGACCACCGCGGCAGGCCCGCCGCGCGGCCGCCGGAGCAGACCGCCTCCGGGCGGTCCGCTGGACCCCGAGTCACCGCTCCTCGCGTCCCGTCGCCCGCACGACGATCGATCGTTCCACCGTGGTCGAGCGTGCCGACGTGGTGGGCCGGGCCCCGCGGCGGAGTCGAACGTCATCGCCGTACCTCCTCGGCGGCCGGAATGCGATTACGATCTCGCGGAGTCCAAGCCGTCCATCGGGCTCGCGGCCCGGTCCGGAGGAGACCCGAATGCAGGCAGCGCAGGCCGGTCGGTTGACGGACGAGGAGTTGAGCGTGCTGCTCGGCGACGCGGGTCTGGAGACCACCGTGCGAGAACGTCGGCGACTGACCGGCGGGCTGTACAACTCCGTCCACCGATTACGGCTGGCCGACGAGAGTCGTGTGGTCGTCAAGGTCTCCCCGGACCCCACGCTGCCCGCCATGCGCTACGAGAAGCACATCCTGCGCACCGAGGCCCTGTACTTCCGCTTGACGGGCGCCCGGAATGCCCCGGTGCCCGTGGTGCTGCACACCGCGTTCGACCACCCGCGGATCGGCGCGGACGTCCTGCTGACGACGGAGCTGCCCGGCAGCCCGTGGTCGGAGCGGACGGCGATGCTGTCCGAATCCACCCGGAGTCGCACCCGCCGCCGCCTCGCCGAGGTGGTGGCCGGGCTGCACCGCGTCACGGGGGATCGGTTCGGCTACCCCGCTCGTTCTCTCGGCCCGACCGCGACGACCTGGCGGGCCGCCTTCCACACGATGATCGAGGCGGTCCTGGCCGACGCGGAGCGCTTCGACGCGCCGCTGCCGCTGCCTGTCTCGGAGATCCGCGCCGTCGTCCGCGGTGTCCTCGGCGACGACCCGGACAGCCCACAAGCCGCGACAGACGGGCTGCTGGACGCCGTCACGACACCCGTCCTGGTCCATTTCGACCTGTGGGCGGGCAACATCCTCCTCGACGGCCCGGACGCCGCACCGGTGATCGGCGGAGTGATCGACGGCGAGCGGGCCTTCTGGGGCGATCCGGCGGCAGATCTCGTCTCCCTGGCCTTGTTCGAGGACATCGAGCAGGACGAGGAGTTCCTCACGGCCTACCGCGACGCGGGCGGCCTCGTCGTCTTCGACGAGGACACCCGCCTGCGGCAGGCCCTGTATCGCGGTTACCTGTACCTGATCATGCTCGTCGAGACGGTGCCCCGGGGCACCTCCGGCGAGGCCCTCGTCCGACTGCGGCGCAGGCTGGGCGGTCTGCTGATGTCGGACCTGGCGTCGCTGCGCCGGGCCTGACCCTGCTCGGCGCCGACCTGGTCGGTCCGGATCCGGCTCACTCGCCGGCTGGAGCGGGAAGCGGCCCGCACGCACCGAGAACAGCCGCGGCAGCAGCTCGGCGTAGTCGACCTCGAGGCTGTGCGTGGAGTCCTGATCGCCGCCGGGGTCGGCGTGCACACCGACCCCGGCCCGCCTCTCGGAGCGAACCGGTCGAGCACCGTGTCGTGAGCGCCACGAAGTCGCGCAGCGCCCCGCCCGACGGGTCGAGTCTCAGCGAGAGCCCTCCCTCGGCGAGGTCCGGCCGCATGGAGTCCGCGCCCGCGTCGAGGCACCGACGGATGTCGCACTCGGCCTCGTCCACGAGGTCGGCGTGGCCGGAGCCGGACCTGACCTGACCCTGGCCGGATCTGCCCCTGGCCGGACGATGACGTCTGCCGGGCGGTCAGGCTCGGGCGCGCAGCCTGCGCAGCATCCGGGCGTCCTCGAACCCCACCACCCTGGCCGCCGACTCCGCGGTGGCGCCCTGTCCGAGGAGGTACTCGGCCCGTTCCAGCCTGAGCAGCTGCTGGTACCGCAACGGGGTCAGCCCGGTCGCCCGGCGGAAATGCCGGGTCAGCGTCCGCTCCGCGACGCCGACGGCCGCGACGAGATCGGCCAGTCGCAGCGCCTCGGTGAACCGGGAGTCGATCAGGTCCTGCGCCCGGTGCACGACGTCGTCGAGATGGTCCCGATGACGCAGCAGCACGCTGGCCTGCGGATCGCCGCCGTCACGCCGGGCATAGACCACCATCGCCCTGGCCACCCGCGCCGCCTGCGCCGGGCCGTGTGCCGAGGCGACCAGGTGCAGAGCCAGGTCGATGCCGCTGGCGACACCCGCCGAGGTGATCACACGGCCGTCGACGACGTAGAGGACGTCGCGGACCACGGTGGCCCTCGGGTGTCGAAGGGCCAGCTCCTCCTGCACGTCGTGATGCGTGGTGCAGCGCCGCCCGTCGAGCAGGCCCGCCCGGCCGAGGGCGTCCGCACCCGTGCACACGCTCGCCACCGTCCCGCCCGCCGCGTGATGCGCGACGAGTCGGTCCAGCGATTCGACGGTGAAGGGATCGGTGTCACGCAGCGACGGCGCCCGCCACCCCGGGACCATGATCACGTCGTCCCTGGTCTGAGTCGGCCAGGTCGTCGACGGCTGGAGCACGATCCCCTGTGCGGTCGGCACCGACGGCTGTTCGGCGACATGGTGCTGCGTGTAGCCGAGTCCGAGATCGGCTGCCGTGAGGAACACCTGCGACGGACCTGCGAGGTCGAGCAGGTGCACACCCGGCGCGAGGAGGAAGACGACCCTGGTCACGGTCCGGTCACCTCGGGGTCGGATTCGACGACACCACGTCGGCCACCGTGCGCACCGCGGCGAAGCGTCCGGACAGTGCGTAGACGGTGCGCTCGATGACGTCGTCGGTGGACAGCGTCCGAGGATCGGCGAGGATCGCGGCGAGATCGCGGCCCGCCGGTGCGTCGGGGTGCTCGATGGGTGTGGTGGCGGTGGCGTCGACGACGAAGGTCACCGCGAAACCGAGATCCGCGGCGAGCCGGGCCGTCGTCTCACAACACTGTTCGGTGCGCATGCCACAGACTGTCAGCTCCCGGACGCCCGCCGAGGTGAGCAGCTGGTGCAGGTTCGTGGTGGTGAAGGCGTTGTGTGCCGTCTTCCTCAGCAGCGGCTCGCCCTCGGCGGGCGTCAGCCCGGACAACAGCCGGACGTGACCCAGTTCGGGATCGAAGACGGTGCCGGTGCCGGGCTCGATGTGCAGCACCCACACGACGAGGTGGCCTTCCGACCTCGCGTGGTCGACCAGCGTGATGATCTTGTCGACGAGATCCGGATCGGAGACGGCCCGCCAGTTCTCCCGCTGTCGGAAGGACTCCTGGACGTCGATGACGACGAGTGCCTTGGTCATGGGACGATCCTGGCCGGTCGCCGGGGACGAGGGTAGGCATCGACCGGCACGAAACCGGACCGATCCGGTCATCGGCGGCGGCCGCCCGTCCGAGGGGACTCATGGGCCGGACGGCCTGATTCGACGGCGGTGGGCTGTGGCCGGTGCGGCGCGGCTCGTTCCGGCGGGCGGCGGGCGGGTCGACGAGGCAGGCACGCGGGTCGACTCGGCCGGCGACGAAGGACCGCGACGCCCGGAGTCTCCATACGACAGAGCGCGGCCACGACCGCCCGACGGACCTGCGGCGGTGACCCAGCGACAACGGCGCTCCACCCTGGCCCGCCCATCGAGTGATTCGAACGTGCGTTCGAGTGACATCGCGGCCATTGTCGGGGTTCCCGACTAGAATCAGAGACATACCAGGCCTGCTGACCTGGGGTTTCGGTACCGGTCACACGTCGCGCCAGACCTGCGGAGGCCTCGATGCCGTCGATCACGCTACCCACGTTCGTGAGCTACGCCGCCAGCGGCGGAGCCGCCCGCATCACCACGATCCACCAACAGCGCCGGAGGTACGAGAACCCGGAGCCGGCCGCCTACAACTTCTACCGTCGTCCCGCCGACGCGATCCGCGCGGGCCGGGCCGCCTGCCGCGACGAGGTCGCCATGACGTCCATGGTGCAACAGGCCCACGCGCTGCAGCGCCCGCACTACGAGGCCATCGCACGAGGATGGCTCCAGCTCATGGCGGAGTGGCAGCCGCGTCTCGTCGACGTCGGCCGTGCCCGCTGGTCCTCCGGCAGTCTGGACGTCCGGATCAGCCCGCACCTCGGGCTGCTGGACGACGACAACCGGCTCTGGTCGGTCTTCCTGCACTTCAAGGAGGCCGAACTGACCCGAGAAGGCTCCTACGCTCCGCTCCGACTCATGGAGCAGTGCATGGACGAGCTGTTACCCGGCGGCGCTCCCCTGGTGATCGACGTGCGTCGGGCCCGACTGTTCAAGGTGACCAATCGGAATCGGCAGCGGCTCGATGCCTGGCTCACCGGGGAGGCCGCCGCCTTCACCACGCACTGGGCTTCCGCCGCCTGAGCGACGCCGTCGTCGTGCGGCCGGAAACGACGTCCGGACTTCGTAGAACCGAGGAGGCCGCCCTCGAGGACTCCCGAGAACACGACGATCGGTCGCACGACGACCCGGCGTGATCCCGCACGTCGTCCCCGTCCCGGCAGGCACGGCGTTCGGCTCCGGTGTGGGCGTCATCGGGTCCGGTGGCCGGACCGTGGGCGTGCGCCAGGCCCCGGAGCGGGCCCGCCGCATCGACGACGCCCCGGAGAACGACCGTAGACCGTGGACGGCTTGGGCTTGGGCTTGGGCTTGGGCTTGGGCTTGGGCTTGGGCTTGGGCTTGGGCTTGGGCTTGGGCTTGGGCTTGGGCTTGGGCTTGGGCTTGGGCTTGGGCTTGGGCTTCGGCTTCGGCTTCGGCTTCGGCTTCGGCTTCGGCTTCGGCTTCGGCTTCGGCTTCGGAGGGATTATCGACGAGTCGGGCGGGCATCGTCAGGTCGGTGCCGAGCCGGTCGGTCAGGTATGAGCAGGCAGCTCATCCCCGAAGCCGGTACCACTCTCGGGCGTTGGTCGACAGCACACGGCGCCGCTCGGCGACGGACAGCGCGTCGGTGAGCCGATCCGCCAAGGTCAGCACCTCCCCATAGGTGCCTGCCAGCTCGCAGACCGGCCAGTCACTGCCGTAGAGGAGTCGCCGCGGGCCGAAGGTCGACAGCAGCCGATCGGCGTACGGCCGGATGTCGTCGACCGTCCAGTCCGACCACGAGGCCTCGGTGATCAGGCCGGACAGCTTGCACACCACGTTCTCGGCCTCGGCGAGAGCCCCCACCGCCGACGACCACCGGGCCGCGCCCGAGGACGGCGCCCACCCGCCGACCGCCCCGGCCGTCGACCCGTCGTGGCGCGAATGACCGACAGACCCGTCCCCGGGCGGCGGTCCACCCGAACCAGACCACGGCCTGTCACTCCCCTCGACCGGCGGCTCACCGCTCTTCTCGACGGGCGGACCGCCGCTGTTCCCCATGGGCGATCTGCCGCTCTCTCCCATGGGCGCTCTGCCGCTGTGCCCGGTGGCCGGCTTGCCGCTGTGCCCGGTGGGCGGCTTGCCGCTCTCCCCGATGGGCGGCTTGCCGCTCTCCCTGATGGGCGGCTTGCCGCTCTCCCTGATGGGCGGCTTGCCGCTCTCCCTGATGGGCGGCTTGCCGCCGTGGTCCAACACGAACCGCAGCTCGGGGACGGCCCGAACCACCTCGGTGGCGGCGCCGAGCTGATCGGGGCGCACGAGGAGGTCGTAGGCCAGCCCGGCCTCGGCCACCGCGCGCAGTCCGCGACGGACGTCGGGTCTGGACAGCCAGTCCGGGTCCGGTTCGTTCTCCACCTGATGGCGGATGCCCACCAGCCCGGCGCCGCCGGGTCGCGACCGCAGCGCAGCGAGATCCTCGGCGACGGAGTCGGCCGTGAGGTCGAGCCAGCCCACGACCCCGACGACGAGTCCCTCGCTGCGCGCCGCCTCGGCGAGGAACTCCACCGTCTCGGCGCGGTCGCTCACGGTCTGCACGAGCACCGTCGCCGTCACCGCCGTGTTCGCGAGCGCCCCTGCCAGCTCGGCCCGTCCGTACCGCCGCCGGATCGGAGAGAACGCCTCCCCCGCCATCCACGGGTACGCGCGGCGCGTCGGGTCCCAGAGATGGTGATGGGCGTCGACGATGGATTCGATGGTCACCGGCTCACTCCTCGGGTACGGGGACGTCGGCGCGTAGCAAACCGGCCGCCTTCAACTCCGCCCAGCAGCCGGTGGGCACCGGCTCGGCGGCCAGCGCGACGTCGTGCACGATCTCGTCGGGCGATCGCGCTCCCACCAGCACGCCTGCCACGGCCGGGTGCGCCAGCGGCAGTCGCAGTGCCGCCTGCGGCAGCCGCGCGCCGTGTCGTTCGCAGACGTCGGCGATCCGCCGGGCGCGTTCGATCAGCTCCGTCGGCGCGGTCGCGTAGTCGTAGGTCGCGTCCGGGCCGGGTCGATCGGCGGCCAGCAACCCGGAGTTGAACACCCCGCCCACCAGCACCGAGGTGCCTCGTCGGACGCAGGCGGGCAGCAGGCGGTCGAGCGCGCCCTGCTCCAGGACCGTGTATCGGCCTGCCACCAGGACGACGTCCAGATCGCACTCCTCGACCAGACCGGTCAACGCCGAGGCGCTGTTCATCCCCGCGCCGATCGCGCCGACCAGTCCTGCGGCGCGCAGGTCACGCAGAGCCGGATACGCCTCCCGCACCGCCCAGTCCAGGTGGTCGTCGGGGTCGTGCAGCAGGACGACGTCGATCCGGTCCAGGCCCAGCCGGTCCAAGGAGTCCGCCAGGGACCGCCGGACGCCCTCGGCGCTGAAGTCCCAGCGGCGACGGTGGGTGGCCGGGACGTCGAAGCCCTCCTGATCGCGGGAGGCCTCGGCGCCCGCAGGCGCGGGGTCCAGCAGCCTCCCCACCTTCGTCGAGAGCACGTACTCGTCTCGAGGACGATCCCGGAGGGCGGCGCCAAGCCTGCGTTCCGACAGACCGAGTCCGTAATGCGGCGCGGTGTCGAAGGTGCGGATGCCGGCTTCCCAGGCGGCGTCGACCGTCGCCGAGGCCTGATCGTCCGGCAGTGCGGCGAACAGGTTTCCCAGCGCCGCGCAGCCCAGGCCCAGCGGTCCGACGCGGACGTCCCCACGTCCGAGGACGGCACGATCCGTTCGGCCTGCCGAGTCGGCGCGGCCTCCGGGGCCGCTCACGGCAGCTGCCAGACCATCGAGATGCCGTTGTCGCCGCCGGAGTAGTCGTCCGGCACGGCGAGCAGCGGGGCGAGTCGCCGCTGCCATTCGACATTGGCGGGGTCGTCGCGCAGCGCCGCGCGCATCGCCTGGTAGTCCTCGCATTCGACCAGGTGGAACAGCTCCCGACCGTCCCGCCAGATCCGCCAGGAACGGACTCCCGCCGCGCGCAGCGCCGCGTCCAGCTGCGCGGGGATCACCCGGTGCACGTCGTCATAGTCCTGCTCACGCCCCGGCTCCAGCCTGGTGTGCAGCGCGATCGTCTCCATCGGCGGACTCCTCTCAGCAGTCGTGGCCCCGATGTCTGGTCGGCACCGTCCTCGTATCACCGTCGCGCAGCCGCGTGGGAGCCTGCGCCGCTCCTGCTTCTCGACCACCCCGCCGGAACCGAACGCGATCGCGAGACGGCGCCGGTTCCGCCGAGGAGCGGCCGCCCCGCGCCGGCCGCCGGCCGCTGGGCGCGGTGCGCCCGCCGACCGAAACGAGGGACGCACCTCGTGCTGCCTGCCGAACCTTCGGCCACACCACGCAGACGAGCGGGTCTCCCTCACACCCACGGCCACAACGCCGAGCGACCGCGCTCACGGGCGGCCCGTCGATCCGAGCTTCGGCGAGCCCGGCGACGCCCTGGCGGAGCGTCAGCGCGGCGGGGGCGGCAGCCGCAGGCCCTGCATGCCGCCGTCGACGGCCAGCGCCGTCCCCGTGGTCGCACCCGCCGCGGGGCTCGCGAGATAGGCGATCGCGGCGGCGACCTCCTGCGCCGACACGAGCCTGCCGATCGGCTGTCGCCTGCGCAGCGCCTCGCGCTCGACGTCCGGGGCCGCCGCGGCGGCGAGCAGCCGCTGCACCCAGGGCGTGTCCACGGTGCCCGGATTGACACAGTTGACCCGGATTCCCTCCGCTGCATGGTCGGCGGCCATCGCGAGGGTCAGCGACGACACGGCGCCCTTGCTGGCGCTGTACAGCGCTCGGCGGGGCAGCCCCGCCGTCGCGGCGATGGAACAGGTGTTGACGATCGCCGCGGTCGTGGAGCGACGCAGCCATGGCAGAGCGGCCCTGGTCACTCGGACGATGCCGAGCAGGTTCACGTCGAACACCGTGCGCCACTGGTCCAGCTCGCCGTCCTCGATCGTGCCCTGAGCACCGATTCCCGCGTTGTTGACGAGGATGTCGAGGCCGCCGAGCCGCTTCGCCGCCTCGGCGACCGCGGCGGGCACCCCGTCGTCATCGGCGACGTCACACCGAATGCCGATCAGCGGCTCCGTCACACCTGCCGGGTCGAGATCGAGGCAGGCGACCTGCGCGCCCCCGGCGAGCAGCGTCTGCGCGGTGGCGAGCCCGATACCGGATGCGCCGCCGGTCACCAGGGCTCGCAGACCCGTGAGCGAACCGTCGGACGGGGAAGCGGTGGACATGAGCTCCTACCTTTCGTCTACCGGCGAGGTCTCGGCGGTGTCATCCCGATCGGTCGTCCTGCCGGAAGTCTCGACCCGACGGTGCGAGCACGGCAGCCGCCTCGACGACGTGTCAGCACGGCCGCCCCCGGGTCGCCGTTCGTGTGCTCCTCGGCGCCGCCCTCGCAGGTTAGCGGCTGCGCGGTCTCCGGTGAAGGTCGTCATCCCGTTCGCGAGCCACCGGTCCACAAGCGGACATCCGATGTATCGCCGCTGCCCGGCCCGCGGGCGAGGGTTCCGGCCGGTCGGACGGCACGTCTTCGCCGGGCGCGTGTGGACCGCACGACGAGCGTCTCTCCGTGCGTCCGGCGATGTCGTCACGGCATGGGCGGTACCCGGGCCGAGTCACGGCGCCGCCGCGGGCCCCGCCCGCCCGGACGCGCGGAGCGTTCGACGGCCGAGTCGGTCTGGCCGCCCTGGTAGGGCATGGCCACCGAGATAGCCGCCCCCTCGGCCAGGCCGTACTCGAGGACGCCGTGCCCGGGAGACGCCGCGGCGGCGGCCGCCACCGTGCCGCCGAGCCGGCCGCGGAGTCGCGGAGTGCACGGCCCGTCCCGACTCCCTCGATGCTGCTCGACGTCGTCACCGGCCGAGACAGTCGTCCTTTCGGGGGCAGTCGCCTGCCGCTCGACGTCCGCGCCCCGTGACGCGGCCGCGAGTCGCTGCCCGACGGGCCGAGTGGTCGCGAGCCGTGGTCATGCGACGGGTCCACCCGCACACGCGAGCCGGCGACGGCGTGGCCGTGTCGCCGCCTCGAGCACGTCATCCCTGATCGCCGCCGCAGGCCGGGCACCGCCCTCGCCCGCCGCGGGAACTCGTGGCGGGGCGGTCGGCGGCCGGTCCGCTCTCCGTCGTCTCCTTCGTCAGTCCTGGAGGGACGTCGGGCCTCCACCGACCCGGCCGTTCGGGTCATCCCGTGCGGCTCCGCGTATCCCGTGGGATTCCGCGCCGAAGGCCTCGGCCACGGCCGTGCGGAGACGCGGTCGGAAGCCCCGTCGCCGGGGCGTCGCCTGCGCCGAGCCGGTCGAAGAGCGTGGCCCGGAGCCGAGACGACGGCCCCGCCCGGTGACCGAGCACCGTGACGAGGCCGCCGTTTCAGCATCCGACGTCGCACCGCCGCGCCGTCGACTCCGCTCACCGAGGCGGTGTCACCGCTTCGGCGCCGACTCGGCTCCGAAGTAGAAGCCGGGCTGGGTGGACTGCATGTAGCCGGAGGCCTCGCTGGCGAGGCTGGACCGGTAGTCCTTGTCCTGGAGGAACGTCGGGAACCGGTACTCGGTGGGGATCGTGGTGCTGTAGATCCTGATCTCGGACCGGTCGTGCACGTAGAAGACCTCCTCGCGCCAGTCGCCGATCACGTCGCCGTAGCCGAGGACGGAGTACCGCTCGGTGCCGCTGGCCGGGTCGGCCTCGGCCGTCAGCAGGTTCACCAACTCCTCGTTCTCGTAGTCCCACTTGTCGATGTACACGCCGTCCAACGACTCACGCAGCAGGTCGCCGTCCCACCAGATGCCGTAGTTGACGCTGTACGGCCGCGTGCCGATGACGTCGCCCTGGGCGTTGTACAGCTTGTCGGTCGGCGGCTCGATCACCGTGGCACCGGTCGGGTCGGGTCGGCCGGACCAGACCTCGAGCCCGGGCTGGGTCGGGTCGATGTCGGCGGCCGAGCCTCGACCGACGTCGTCCCACTTCTCCCCCTCGATACCCCAGATCAACTCGCCGGTGGCGGCGTCACGCAGGTGGATGGGGTGTTCGTAGTGGCTGTTGACCTCCTGAACGTAGAAGATCTCCAGGCCGGGGCGGGTGGGGTCGATGTCGGTCATGTGCAGCCGGTCGCCGTGACCCTCGCCGGTGATCCACATCGTGGTTCCGTCGTCGTCGATGGCGACGCTGCCGTTGATCAGCTCGTCTCGCCCGTCGCCGTCCACGTCACCGGTGCGGACGTTGTGGAAGCCCATGCCCTCGGCGTAGCGCCCGTTCTCGTCGCGGGGGCGGGTCCAGCTCCAGAGCATCTCCGGCTCGTCACCGTGGAAGTCCCAGGCCTCGGCCTTCATCTGCGCGTAGGTGCCGCGCATGACGATCAGGCTCGGCTTCTCCCCGTCGAGATAGGCGATCGCGAGCTGGTGGCGCTCGGACCGATTGCCCTTCTCGTCGCCCCATTCCCCGGGCTCGCCCCGAGAGATCCAGTCCTCGCGGGCGATGGTCTCACCGGTGGCGCCCTCCAGGATCTCGACGTACTCCGGGCCCTCGTAGACCCGCCAGTTCGAGGCGCCGCGATAATCGGTGCGTCCGTCGCCGTCGAGGTCCTCGTCCACCTCGCTGGACTTGTAGGCGACCTCGGCCTTGCCGTCGCCGTTCAGGTCGGCCACCACATAGGGCGTGTACCAGATGCCGGTACGCAGGTTGACGCCGAGATCGCGGCGCCAGAGGAACTCGCCCTCGTTGGTGTAGCCCTCGAGCTTGTAGGTGTCGGTGGGCGTCTCGCTCCGGGACGGATCGATGTTCTGGTTGCCGCGCTTGATGACGAAGTCCATGTCTCCGTCACCGTCCAGGTCCCCGGTGGCGATGTGCCGCGCGGTCTGGTCGATGTCGTCGGCGAGGTCGAACGCCAGATAGCTCTGGTCCGCGCTGTTCGCGCCGAGTGTGTAGCTCGTGCCTCGATCGTCGGGGGTTCCGTTGCCGACCGGCTTGACCGTGTAGGTGTTCTCCTTGGTCAGGTCGGCGGTCTCGTCGACGAAGTTGGTGCTGTCCCGCAGCGGCGCCCGGTTCAGCTTCGTCTTGCGGCCGTCGGTCTCCCGGAAGACGTGGAAGCCGACGTTCTCGCGGTCGGACTCCAGCAGGCGCCACCCGACGTAGACATTGCCCTCACCCTGATTCAGTGCGACGACTCCGCGGTCGAGCTGGGGCTCGACGCCGTAGGACTGCCGTTCGACCGGGACCCAGTCTGGTTCGTTCTGCGCGGTCGCGACCGTCGTGCCGCCGAGTGTCGCGGCGGCCAGCGCGACCGCCAGCCCGACCGCGGCGGACCGGGCGGTCCGTCTCCCTCGTCTGTCCACACCGTCTCCTCACCATCACGCCCACTCCTCGTCGAGCGGGGCAACACATAGGATGTATGGTCAAGGTTGATCGAGAAAAAGTCCATGTCATCTCAGGGACGCTGGCCGATAGCGGCAATTAATCGGATGTATCAAGTCTGATGGTCGGGAGTAGACCGTTCGGCCGATCAGCCGAGACGATGCCGGTCTCGTCCTGTCCCGCCGAGCCGCCGAGCCGCCGGGGCGCCGTGTCGCCGGATGGGCCGCCGCCGGGGACGACCTCGGTCGACACGGCTCCGGCGGCCCCGCGGCCTGCCGCGACGGCCGGCCCGCCGCCCGTGTCGCCGCGGCGGGCCGCTGCCGTACGCTCCAGCGCACCCCCACCGCACCTCGGAGGAACGACAGGTGTCGCTGACCGACACGGCCATCACCAAGATCCGCGGCATGATCGTCTCCGGTGAACTGCGCCCCGGCGACCGGCTGCCGAGGGAGGCCGATCTGGCCGACCGACTGGGACTGTCGCGCAACTCGCTGCGCGAGGCGGTCCGAGCGCTCTCGCTCATCCGTGTGCTGGACGTCCGTCAGGGCGACGGCACCTACGTGACGAGCCTGGAACCCTCGGTGCTGCTGGAGGCCATGGGCTTCATCGTCGACCTGCACCGCGACGACAGCCTGCTCCAGTTCTTCGAGGTGCGCCGCATCCTCGAGTCCGCGGCGGCCTCACTGGCCGCACAGTCGGCCACCGAGGCGCAGATCGCCGATCTCGCGGCGCTGCTCGACGATCTCGGCGAGCAGCCGTCCGTCGACGAGCTGCTGGCCAACGACCTGGAATTCCATCGGCGGGTCGCGGCGGTCAGCGGCAACGAGGTGCTGGTCTCCTTGATCGAGACGGTGTCCAGCCGCACCCAACGCGCCAGGATCTGGCGCGGGCTGACCGAGAACGGAGCGGTGCGGCGCACGATCGCCGAGCACCGCGCCATCCTGGACGCCATCGGCGCGGGCCGAGCCGATCTGGCGTCCGCCGCGATGACGATGCACGTCGCCGGCGTCGAAAGCTGGCTACGAACGCAGGCTCAGCTCGATGACGGGGACGGCTGAGTCCGGTCGCCGGGCGGGCAGGGTGAGCACCACGGAGCCTTCCGGCCCCGGCGCGACGCGGTGCGGCACGTCGGCGGTCCAGCCGCGCACCTCCGTGAACGGCACCTCCGCCCCGTCGTGCAGGAAGGAGGCGTAGCGCAGTCTGCCCGCCAACCCCTCGATGACGAGTCGCCCCGCGGGCCAGGCGAACAGGTGCACGAACACCCGGTCCCCCGCCTGAGTCATCCGACAGTCCGCCGGCGCGGCCACGGTGCTCGCCCCGGCGCCGTGCACGGAGTCGCCGTGCAGCCGCATCCACTCGCCCACCTCGGCCAGCAGTTCCCTTGCCCGAGGCTCGAACTCCCCCCTGCCGGTGGGCCCGATGTTGAGCAGCAGATTCCCGTTCTTCGCGACGCCGTCGACAAGGAGACGCAACACCTGTCCCGCGTCCAGCCACTGCTGGAACGACGGCGCGTATCCCCATGATCCGTTGAGCGTCCGGCATGCCTCCCACGGCACGCTGTGCTCGCCCGATCGCAGGTCGACGTGCGGCTCCATCTCCTCGGGCGTGCGGAAGTCGGCGCTGCCGGGCAGGTCGAGCCGGTCGTTGAGCAGCACGTCGGGATCCAGCTCGCGGATCATCTCGACCAGCCGAGCCGACTGCCAGTCGTCGCGTCCCTTACCCGGTGCGCCCTCCTCAGGCGGGAACTCGGGGAAGGAGAAGTCGAACCACAGGATGTCGGGCCGATGGTCGGTGATCAGCTCGCGCACCTGTCCGTGCAGGTAGTCGACGTAGCTCGGCAGATCTCCGCCGGGCTCCACACCGCTTCGCCACGCCGGGTGCATCCAGTCGAGCGGGTAGTCCGGGTGGTGCCAGTCGATCAGCGAGTAGTAGAAGCCGACCCGCAGCCCCTCGGCACGGAAGGCGTCGACGAACTCGGCGAGCACGTCTCTGGCCGCAGGGGTGGCGGTGGCCTTGTACTCGGTCAGGGCGGAGTCCCACAGGCAGAAGCCTTCGTGATGCTTGCTGGTGAGCACCGCGTACCGCATCCCGGCGGCCTTGGCGTCGGCGGCCCACTGCCTCGGGTCGTACCGGTCGGCCCGGAACTGCTCGACGTACCGATCGTAGTGCTCGTCGCCGAGACGCTCGCGCAGCTTCACCCATTCGTGTCGAGCCGCCAGCGAGTAGAGGCCCCAGTGCACGAACAACCCGAAGCGGGCCTCGGTGAACCAGTCGGTTCGGGCGGTGGATCGGGAGCTCATTCGTGGTCTCCGTTCTCGGGAACCGGCACAGGTCCGATGACTGAGCTCAGACTGCGGCGTGGAGCAGGATCTGCGGCTTCGGCTCCGGCGCCGACGACCTGGCCGCACAACCCCACGATCACGTTCACGCTAACCATCATCGGTCGGGGGAAACGAGATTCGACGCACCGTATCCACCGGAGCGGCGCGCCGACAACGGCGCTGACCCCCTCCGGCCATCCATCCGACCTCTGGCCGCAGCGCGGGGAGCGAGCGGGCGGGACGCACAGCGAGGACGCAGACGGACGGCGGCGCCGCCACCGTGGTGCGGTGGCGGCGCCGCCGAGGAGCCTGCGAGTCGTGCGGCCGGCGTGAGCGCCGGTCAGGAGAGCTGCTGCTCGGCCCCCGCGATGAACTGCTCGGCACCCTCCTGCACGCTGAGGCGACCGAAGGCGATCTCGTCGTTGATGCGCTGGAAGTCCCGCTTGATGGCGCCCTCACCGGGCGGCGGCGGGGCGGGCGCGGCCACGAGCCGGTCGGCGATGGCCTCCTCGAACTCGTACGCCACGAGCTCGGCGCCCTCCAGGGAGCCGCTGATCGCCGAGCGCACCTCGTCGTTGGCAGGCATTCCCCGAGTCGTGCCCAGGATCTCGCCCGCGTCGGGGTCGTTGATCATGAAGTCGATGAACCTGGCGGCCTCCGCCTGGTGCTCCGAACCGGAGAACACCGAGGCCAGCATGCTGGGCTTGGCGTACTGCCCGAGGTCGTCCCCGTCACTCGGGAAGGGTGCGACGCTGATCTGCTCGCCGAGAGTCTGGGTGTAGGAGGTCAGGCCGCTGTCGTAGCCGAACTCGGAGGCCGCGCGGTTCTTGCCCATCGGGCTGGTGGCGATGGAGCCGTCGGCCCCGGTGCCGATGTCGGCCGGGGTGGACGCGCCGGACTCCCGGAAGCGGTCCGCCAGCTCCCAGTACTCGACGACCTCCTCGACGCCGTAGCCGAGCGTGCCCTCGGCGGTGTAGAGCTCGCCGCCCTGCTGGCCGAGCCACACCTCGAACCAGTCGATGGCCATGCCGAAGTCCGCGGTGCCGAAGACCTGTCCCTCGTCCAAGGCGCTGATGGCGGAGGAGGCCGCCTCGAACTCGTCCCAGGTCCAGCCGTCCTCCGGCGTGACGCCGACCGAGTCGAAGATCTCGGTGTCGTAGAAGAGGATCTGGGTGTTCTGGCTCATCGGGACGCCGAGGAGCTGACCGTCCAGCTGACCGGAGGACAGCAGCTCGGCGGAGATCCCGTCCGTGCTCAGCTCGGTGGCCGCCTCACCGGAGGCCAGGTCGGCGAGCGCTCCTCGGTCGCCGTACTCCCGCAGATAGCGGTAGTCCATCTGGATGACGTCGGGGGCGTTGCGCCCCGCGGTCTCGGTCGCCAGCTTCTGGAAATAGGACTCGAAGGACGAGAAGGAGGCCTCGACGGTGATGTCCGGATTGCGCTCCTCGAACAGCGCGATGGCCTCATTGGTCGCCTGGGCTCGGTCGTCGTTGCCCCAGTATCCGAAGCGCAGGGTCACCTGGTCGCCTTCGCCCGCCGACGAGCCGCAGCCGGCGGCCAGCACGGCGACCACGCCGACGGCCCCAACCAGAGAACGTCTCAACATCGAGTGTTGTCCTTTCTTCCTGCGCCTCGCGGGGAGTCGATCCGAGCTCATGCGCGCCGGGCACGGGGCGTCCTGAGGTGCGTCGCGTCCGCTCCGCCGCACTGTCACGACGAGAGCCGTGCCGTCCTAGTCGATGGCGGTATCAAACCCCCGATGACGTCGCGACGGGGATGATCGGCCTCGTCGAAGGCCCTTTCCGGCCACATCTCCACCCGGACGGCCGATTCGATCGAGGCGCGGGCGAGTTCCGCGCGCCGGTTCACGCCGCCCCCGGAGGTTCGCGACACCACCCTACCGTGATAAGAATACCGGTATAAGTATTGGGCACCGTGATGAGGAGCGGGTCGTGGTCGAGATCAAGAAGGACAGCGAGCTGGCGGCGATGCGCGAGGCGGGGCGGGTTGTCGGCCGCGCCCTCGTCGAGGTACGAGCCGCCGCGAAGATCGGCGTCTCGCTGCGAGAACTGGACGACCTCGCCCACGAGGCGATGAAGGCCGCCGGAGCTCGACCGTCGTTCCTGCACTACCAGCCGGTGTTCGCTCCGACACCCTTCACCGGTGTGCTGTGCACCTCGGTCAACGACGCCGTCGTGCACGGCATCCCCGACGGTTACCGGCTGCGCGACGGCGACCTCCTGAGCATCGACTGCGGCGCCGAGCTGGACGGCTGGCACGGCGACGCCGCGATCAGCATCGTGATCGGCTCGGCCGCCGACGACGATCTCCGACTCATCGACACCACCGCCGCCGCGCTCGAGGCAGGCATCGCCGCCGCCGTGGTCGGCGCGCGCCTCGGTGACGTCTCCCATGCGATCGGCGCCGTCGGCCGGGCCGCGGGCTATGGGATACCCGCGGACTTCGGCGGTCACGGCATCGGACGCGCGCTGCACGAAGGCCCCGCGCTGCCCAACGACGGCAGGGCGGGCCGGGGTGTCACCCTGCGCCACGGACTGGTACTGGCCATCGAGCCGATGTTCACGGCGGGCGGACGCGATGCCTGCCGGACGGACGACGACGGGTGGACCGTGCGCACCGTCGACGGGAGCCGGGCAGCCCATGTCGAGCACACCGTCGCCGTGACCGACGACGGCCCATGCATCCTCACCCTGCCCTGATCGGTGACGGCCCGCCGCAGTCGAGCGGCGTGTCACCGAGTGGCACGACCCCGGCCGGCCGAAGGCACGATCGCCGCGCCCGCCGGCGGGCGGCCGGCACACGGCGCACACGGCGCACCGCTACCCTCGTGACCTTCCAAGGAGTCGTCGACCGTGCGGGCGGACTCGGTCGTCACGGATCGGACGGCCCGCTCGTCGGCCGCCCGGCGGTCCACGGCTCGAACAGGCCCGCCGCCCCGACCCGAACGACGGCGTTCGGGTCGCCGGGAGACGGCGGGCGCGACGCGGCGAAGGAGTTCGATGAGCGAGTCGAAGAACCGCCCCTCGATGCTGGTGTACTCGCGGACGACGGCGTTTCGGCACGAGTCGATCCCGGCCGGGGTGGCCGCGATCAGCGGACTCGGCCGGGACCACGGTTTCGTGGTGACGGCCACCGAGGACCCGGACGTCCTGACCGCCGAGGTGGCCGCGCAGACGGTGGTGGTCTTCCTGAGCACCAGCGGGACGTCGACGGACGCCGCGGGCCGGGCCGAGTTGGAGAAGTGGGTCCGCGCGGGCGGCGGCTTCGTCGGAGTGCACGGGGCGAGCACCTCGGACAAGGACTGGCCGTTCTACCGTGATCTGGTCGGCGCCCGTTTCGTCGACCACCCGGAGATCCAGCGAGTCCCGGCCGAGGTGGAGGATCGGGCGCATCCGTCGACCGCGCACCTCGGCCCGACCTGGGATCGGACCGACGAGTGGTACAACTTCGACGCCAGCCCGCGGCAGGACGTCCGCGTCCTGCTCTCCGTCGACGAGGCACGGTACGAGCCGGGTCCGCAGGCCATGGGGGACCACCCCATCGCCTGGTGCCACGAACCGCACGGCGGCCGGTCCTGGTACACCGCCCTCGGACACTCATCGGAGGCGTACGCCGATCCGGAGTTCCTTGCGCATCTGCTCGGCGGCATCCGCTGGGCTGCCCGGCTCGACGGCTGACGCGAGGCGCCGGGCGTTCCCCTGGGACGGAGGGCGGGACCGCACGTCGACGACGGGAGCGGTGCCAGGATGACCGACGCGCGCACGTGCCGCGGAGGCGCGTCGCCCGTGGGAGGCGCTGCCCGAGGGATGAGCCGCCCGAGGGAGCCGCCGCCCGGTGCCGGACAGGATCGAAGGCCTGGGCGGGCCGAGCGACCAGACGGGTCCGGTCGCGCGACCGGCACGGCGACTCTCCGAGTCTGGCCGCGAGGCCCCACGCCGTGCCGAGCGATCCGGAGATCGACTCGGCCGGAGAGGACGCGGGGCCGTCGCGCTCAGCGCACCACGGCGAGTGGCCTCCGGGCGGGCGAGGGCGAGAACGCCACGGCCAGGCAGTGCGAACAGCGCTGATCGTCGTAGTAGCAGTCGAGGATCTCCACGCCGAAGGCATTGGCGGGGTAGAAAGGCCGATCCGGATCGCACACCGGTCGCACACGGGCCAACCCGTTCCACGTCGCCGACGCGAGATGGGTGTCGCCCTGAGCGACCGAACGAACAAACCAGGCGAGCATGATCTCTCCAGTACGGGAAGACGGTGACGACGCGGCGGGTCGACGCCGTGCCCGTCTGCCGACGAGGACGGCGGTTCGACGACCCTGGTCGAGCCGAGTCGCCTCGGCGCCGTCGTCGACGGCGCGGATCGGGCCGACCCGGAGACGACAGCCACCACATCGTCACCGATAGTCACTTATGATGAACGATGAGTAATATCGCATCGGGGTGCGGCGCGCATGTCGAGTGCGGCAGGCGTCGCCGCCACCCGGCCGGCCGGTCCGCTCTTGCGTTGCGCGGGCCGAGCGTCGTCCCAGACTGCACCCCCATCGAGTGAAGATCGCGCTAGCCTGACGCAGTGAACGACAGGGATGCACCACTGCGCTGGGGAATCGTCTCGACGGGCGCCATCGCCGCGACGGTGGTCGAGGACCTGCATCGGGTGACCGAGATCGAGGTGCTCGCCGTCTCCTCTCGTACGCAGACACGCGCCGAGGAGTTCGCCGCACGACATCGCATTCCGCGTGCCTACGCGGACTACCGCCTGCTGCTGGCCGATCCGGACGTCGACGTCGTCTACATCGCCACGCCGCATGCCGCGCACCACGAGGTGGCGGCGGCCGCGCTCCTCGCCGACAAGCACGTGCTGTGCGAGAAGGCGTTCACCGTGACCGCCGAGCAGGCCCGAGAGCTGGTCGACCTCGCCCGGGAGCGGGGGCGCTTCCTCATGGAGGCCATGTGGACGCGATTCAACCCGCTGATCCGACGGTTACGCGACCTCGTCTCCGACGGGGTCATCGGCGACGTCCGCACGGTCTCCGCCGACTTCGGCTTCGCGGTCCCCTACGACCCGACAGCCCGTCTCTGGGACGCGGCGCAGGGTGGCGGCGCGCTGCTGGATCTCGGCGTCTATCCGGTGTCGTTCGCGCACATGCTGCTCGGCGAGCCCACCGGGATCGAGGTGCACGGTTCGCTGGCACCCAACGGCGTCGACGCCGAGAGCGGCCTGCTGCTGCGCTACCCGGCGGGGGCGCACGCGATGCTGCGGTCGTCGCTGACCGCCTCGCTGCACGCCCGCGCCTGCGTGTCGGGAACCCTCGGCCGCGTCGACCTGACAGATCCGTTCTTCCGGCCCACCGAGATGACGGTGACCGTCCACGGCGCGGAACCGGTGGTCCACCGCCTGGAACTCGACGGCGCCGGATACACCTACCAGCTCCGAGAGGTCTGCCTGCGGGTGCGGGCGGGCGAGGTCGAGAGCCCGCACCAGACCCACGCCGAGACGGTCGCCGTCCTGCGCACCGTGGGTGCCGCGCTGGCCGGGCTCGGCGCCCGGGTGGGCTGAGCCGAGGGCCGTCCCGGGAGCCCTCAGGCCCGGCTGCCCGCCTCGGCGGTGCCAGGCTGGGTCGCACTCCGTCCGGCCGCCTGCCGACCACCCCGCCTGAGCACGACCCGCCGCTGTGTTCGCCGAGGGCGAGACACCGATAAATCCGTTGCGGGGTCCTCGACACCGCGCCTATGTTCGTGGCACACGAGAGAGGAGGTGGTCCAGCGTTGAATACCAGCAGGACTCGTGAGGTGGCTGCCCGCTAGGCCGCCCGATCGGTGTACGAACGCCGACGGCCGACGCGCCGTCCCCCGGCCACACACCGGGGGTGCGCGACGGGACACGGTCGGTGAATACCAGGTAGTCACCCGGCCCTCGGAGTGCCGAGCTCAGTCCGGCTCGGCCCCGCGCCCTCGTAGGCGTGGGAGCCACTCCGGGGGCCGCCTGCCGTCCGGGGCAGAACGACCGACGGCAGCAGGGCCCCTTGTCGATCACGCCGCTCCGCAGAGATCATGGGCGGCGGAACAGGACGACACCGCAACCCAGGCGATCAGGAGCCCCCCCGTGCCCACACCAGCACCCGCCCGCCAGCCCGACCCGGCGCTGCGCTTTCCGCCCTCCTTCGTCTGGGGAGTGGCGACGTCCTCGTATCAGATCGAGGGCGCGGTGGACGAGGACGGCCGGGGCGACTCGATCTGGGACGTGTTCAGCCGCCGTCCCGGCGCGGTGACCCGGGGCGAGAGCGGCGATCCGGCCTGCGATCACTACCATCGCTGGCCGCAGGACGTCGCGCTGCTCGACGATCTCGGCGTGGACGCCTACCGGCTGTCCATCGCATGGCCGCGCATCCAGCCGACCGGTCGGGGACCGGCCAACCGGGCCGGGATCGAGTTCTATCGGCGGCTGCTCGGCGGGGTGCGCGAGCGAGGCATCTCCCCCTTCGTCACGATGTACCACTGGGATCTGCCGCAGGCGCTCGAGGAGACCGGCGGCTGGCGGACGCGGGAGACCGCGCTGCGTTTCGCCGACTACGCGGCGCTCCTGCACGACGAACTCGGCGACCTCGTCGAGAACTGGATCACCCTGAACGAGCCCTATCCGTCGTCGATGGCGGGTTACGCCCAGGGTCGACACGCCCCCGGCGCCAGCGAGGGCGACGGCGCGCTCGCCGCCGCCTACCATCTGCTGCTCGGTCACGGCCTGACGGTGGCGGCGCTGCGCGCGCAGGCCAGACCCGGCGACCGTCTCGGCATCACCCTGAACCGCTCGCCCGTGGTCCCCGTATCGGACTCCCCCGCCGACGCGGCCGCGGCCGCCCGGCTGGACTGTGTGCTCAACCACCAGTTCAGCGACCCGGTGCTGGGGGCGGGGCACCCACCGGAGCTCACCGAGATCTTCGCCGGCGTGTCCGACTTCTCCTTCCGCCGTGCGGAGGACCTCGCGCTGATCGGCGCGCCGTTGGACTTCCTCGGGCTCAACTACTACTACCGGATCCACGTCTCCGACGCCCCGCACGACGAGCCGGAACCCGCGGCACGCACCGCCGACGATCTCGGGTCCGACCGCACGCACCGGCCCGCGGGAGTTCGACGCACCGGGTTGGGCTGGCCGGTCGAGCCCGCGGGCCTGCGTGAGGTGCTGACCGGGCTGCGCGCCCGGCACGGCACCCTGCCGCCGATCTACCTCACCGAGAACGGCTGTGCCTATCCCGATCCCGAGGAGTCGGCCGCGGCCTCGACGGCGGGGGCAGGGGACGCCGAGAGCGCACGGACCGCCGCGCCGCAGGACGTCGAACGGATCGACTTCCTGGCCGAGCATCTCGCCGTCCTGCGGGACGTCATGGCCGAGGGCATCGACGTGCGTGGCTACTTCCTCTGGTCGCTGCTCGACAACTTCGAGTGGGCCCACGGCTACGGTCCCCGCTTCGGCATCGTGCGGGTCGACTACGAGACGCAGGAGCGGACGCCCCGAGCGTCCTTCCACTGGTATAAGGCCCTGCTGGCCGCACAACAGGACTCGGCCGACGACGTCGGTCTCGCGACCGGCGGCTGACCACGGAGCGGCCCGGGCAGGTCGGCGGCGTCATCGGCCGCCATACCTGCGCGGGCCGTGCACCGGCCGCCCGCCGGCCCGGCGCCGAGGGCCCCGCCCGCAGGCCGGTGCTCAGCAGGAGGACGAGATCGCCCCTGCCGAGATCACGACATCACGTTCCCGACCACCGCCGGATTCGTGTTCACCGGACTCGATTTCACCGCGTCGACCCCGCCGGATTCCGGCGCGCCGGGGGCACCGAGTCCACCGGGTCGGCCTCGCCGCATCGGCCTCGGCGACTCGCTGTCAGCGGGTCGCCGTCAGTGACAGCGCCTTGGTTCGCGGCCGTTGACCCGCCGGTCTTGTCCGCTCGGTGTCGCCGTCCGTCTGCCGTCAGACCGACTCGTCGGAGACGCCCGCGTCGCGAAGCCGCCGAACTCCCGACCGGCTCCTCCGCCGCCACTTGTACCGGACCGATCGACGTCTCGCCGCTCGTGCCGAGCGACACATCGTGGGCGACGCCGACGAACTCCTCGCCCGCTTCCGAAATACACGAATAATTCTCGACTATTAACGAGTCCCATTGTGGAGCATTATCGACATCTCGACTATGGTATTTGAGTTGATCGAGGTGTACCGCTGTTTCGTCATTCATTCATTGGAGTGGACATGCCCGTCGGGACCTCTTCCGCACCACTGGTCGATCGTGAACAGCTCGTCCTGAGCAGGATGCCGTTCGCGCTGGCGATCGCCGGCCTCCTCGCCGCGCTGGGCAACTCACTGCTACGGCTCGGCGCGACGCTGGTGATCGACGTCGATCCCGCGCTGCTGCCGCTGCGGCTCATGCCGCCCATCGTCGTCAGCGTGCTGGCCGCGGTCGGTGCGGCGCTCGTCTTGAGCGCACTGCATCGTTGGAACTCCCGGCCCGTGCACACCTTCACGGTCGTCGCCGTCGTCGTCCTCGTGGCGTCGTTCATCCCGCTGGCGGTGATCGGCCTGGTCGACGAGCCGCCCGCCGGTCTGAGCGGGATCGACGTGCCCACGCTGACGGTCCTCGGACTGATGCACGTCGTGGCGTTCGCGACGATCGTCCCCACCCTGATCCGCCTCACGCGACCGACCCCGGCGCCCGACCGACCCGCGTCTGCTGACACGGACGCCGAGACGATCAGCGCCGAGGCCGGGACCACCGAAGCGGGGACCGCCGTCGGCGGCGACACGACCGTGGAGCAGGCGGTCGAACCGAACGATCAGTCCCCAGGCGGACACCGGACGGCGGAGACGACCCCTGCCCGAGACTGAACCGCGGGACGCCCGACACACGCGCCTCGCCTCCGCGTCGACACGGTCGGGTCGTTCCGAGAACGCGCCGGGCGGTCGGTCCCCGTCGATGGTGGCCCGACCGGGGCAGCCCCGTATGAGCACCGCGTCCGTGGGTATCCCCTTGCCCATGACACCGGCCGGGAGGTAGCTCATGTCTCATCGGAACACCGTCGTCCGCGCTGTGCACGATCTGGGGCTGGCCGTCTGGTTCGGCGGCTCGCTGATGGGAGCGGTCGGCCTCACCGGAGCATCGGAGGAGAGTTCCTCCGCCGCCGAGCGCAGCCGGATCGCGGCGGCGGGCTGGCGGAGCTGGAGCCCCGTGAGCGCGGCCGCGATCGGTGCGCATCTGATCGGCGGGCTCGCACTGACCAAGGCCAACCGCGAGCGGATCAGACAGCAGAACGGCGTCGCCGCCGCGAGCATCGCGAAGACGGTGCTGACCGGTGCGGCACTCGCCGCGACCGTCTACGCGCGTCGGCTGGTGCGCACGCTCGACTCGATGACCGATCAGCCGGCACCCGCGCGCGGCGCGGGCGATCACGTCGATCCGGAGCTGATCACCCTGCAACAACGCCTGCGGGCGGTGCAGTGGGCGGTTCCGGTGCTCACCGGCGCCATCGAGGTGCTCAGCGCGCTTCAGGGCGAGCAGCAGCGGTCCTTCCGGCACGAGGCCGACGGCCGTGACTCCGAGAGGCACGCGGGAGGTCGCCGCCGGACGACGGGACGGGCACCGCACCAGCACGAGCGGTCGGAGCACCGTCAGCGGCCGTCGACAGGGCGTCCGCACCCGCGGTCACCCGCCCGCCGGCACCACCATCGGCACGGCCCGAGCGCGGCACACCACCACGGCCGCTTCCACCTGGGTCGGCGCGACCACGGGGGCTGACCACCCGCCGCCCCGCACCGGCACGGCCCCCGTCGCTCCAGCGACGGGGGCCGTCTCGGCCGCGGCGGCGGGCCGCCCGGGATGCGAAGTCGTCCGGGACCCGGCGTGCGGGTCTGGATGGCGTGAGCACCGCCCCGGCGGCGAAGCCGGGGTTCGAGAAGTCGGAACGGAGGCTCAGATCGTCGCCGATCCCACGAGCCGTTCTCGCAGCCCGGCCAGGAAGTCGGCGTCGGAGTGCGCCATCCAGTCGAGATCGAGATCGTGTTCCACCTCGTCACCACGATCGGCCAGCAGGCCGACGGCGGCCTCGACGAGTCTGCGCCCGTCCGCGTCGGAGAGCCCCATCCGGGCCGGGAACGTCGCGCTGTACACCACCAGGTGGTGGGTGGTTCGCTGCGTCCGGTGCATCACCACGGCGTAAGTACCCTCACGCATCTCCCGCGCCTCGATCCACTGTTCCACCGTCATGTCCTCCCCGCGTGGGCGCTCGACATCCTCTCCGTCCTACCCCGTGCGCCCCACCACTACACCGGTCGTACCTCCGGCGGAGGTAGCTCGTTCAGGCGAACATCATGTGAATGTCTCGCACCCGCCGCCGCAGGGAGACGGCACACGGCGACGGCGACTCGGTGATTCCCCGTCTCCCGGTTCCCCGGCTCGCCGCGGCTCCACGGCGACCGAGCGACGGTCCCGACCGGAGCGTCGCCCGACCGGACGACGAAGGTGCGGCCGCCGGATCCGACATCCGATCGACCGCACCCGATACGTGTCCCCGGGGCTCAGTGCCCGTAGGCCTGGCCCCGCGGCGTGTTGCCGGGAGCCGCCCGACCACCGGCGGTGTCACCCGCGGAGGTCCGGCCGCGATGCTCCCGTTCCGACGTCCGCTCATCGGCTCCCGCGGGCAGCATGCCGAGCAGGATCATGCCCAGACCGGTGAGCAGGTGCAGCCAGTTGTCCGCACCGTTGGTCGGGAAGATGTTGGCCGTGCTCGTCTGTCCGACGATCGTCCCGTAGAGGGCCAAGGCCAACAGGACCACGCCTCCGCCGATCAGGAAGGACTTGGCGGCCACTCCGGACCTCGCCATGGACAGCCCGATCACACCGAGCAGAATGTGAATGATGTTGTGCAGGATCGACACCTGGAACACGCCGAACAGCATGGCCTGCGACTCGTAGCCCGCGAACTGCATCAGGCCGTAGTCGGTGGTGATGCCGGGAATGAATCCCAGGATCCCGAGCAACAGGAAGACGGCACCGACGATGCGCGCCGTCGTCTGTATCGCGGGCATGGACGGGCTCGCGACCGAAGCATGAGCTCCGTGAGACTGAACCATCGCCCCTCCTTATGTCCGAAGTTCTCGTGCGTACGGCTACCGGCTACCCGGATCGACCCGCCGATAACCCGATGGAGCGACTCACCGGGCGAAGTGGGCGAATCCGTGCTCGCCGCGTCGGCGACGGGCGGCGAGCGGCGTCGTTTCGGCTGATTCGGCCCGTGGTACTCCCCGGCTGGCATGACGAGCGCTGACCCACGCGACCCACGGGAGAGTGAGCTGACCATGACCGGTCTCGGCGATCCTGGCGGCTTCGACGCTAATCCCTTCGAGGAGTTCCTCGCCCGGTTCTTCGGCTCCACCGACCCTCGCCACGGTGTACGCCGAGTCGACTTCACCCGGCTGATGAGCGAGCAGGCGCGCGCGATGGTCGTCGCGGCCGCTCAGCACACCGCGGATCGAGGCCGCGACGACCTCGACGCCGAACAGCTCCTCTGGGCCGCCACTCGTGCCGACGCGACTCGGGAACTGCTCAGCCGGGCGGGCACCGACCCGGACCAGCTGGCGGCCCGGATCGACGAGCAGACTCCGCCGGGCAGGCATCGGGAGGCTGCACCGATGCTCACGCCCGCCGCGAAACGGGCGCTGCTGGACTCCTTCCAACTCTCCAGGGGGCTCGGGTCGTCCTATATCGGACCGGAGCATCTGCTGCTGGCGCTGGCCGCCAACCCGGAGTCCGGTGCGGGCAGGCTCCTCTCGGCGGCGCGCATCACCCCGGAGGCCCTCCGGTCGGCCGCCGAGGGACGCGCCGACGGGCGCGGCGCGCCGACCGGCTCCTCGGCGTCCACGTCGGCCACCGCCACCGCGACGCCGAGTCCGACGCCGACGCTCGATCAGTTCGGCCAAGACCTCACGGGGCTGGCTCGTCAGGGCAGGCTCGATCCCGTCGTCGGCCGGGCCGACGAGATCGAACAGACCATCGAGGTGCTCTCCCGCCGGACGAAGAACAATCCGGTGCTCATCGGCGAGGCCGGGGTCGGCAAGACCGCGATCGTGGAGGGCCTCGCCCAGCGGATTCACGACGGCGAGGTCCCCGACTCCCTCACCGGGCGGCGCGTCGTGGAACTGAGCCTGGCCGGGCTCGTCGCCGGGACGCGCTTCCGCGGCGACTTCGAGGAGCGGATGCGCAAGGTCATCGAGGAGATCCGCGAGGACGACCGGCTGATCGTCTTCATCGACGAGCTGCACACCATGGTCGGTACGGGCGCGGGATCGGAAGGCGGGATGGACGCGGGGAACATGCTCAAGCCCGCCCTGGCCAGAGGTGAGCTGCACGTCATCGGCGCGACCACCTTGGAGGAGTACCGGCACACCGTGGAGCGGGATGCCGCGTTGGAACGCCGGTTCCAGCCGATCATGGTGTCCGAACCGGACGTGGAGGACGCGGTGACGATCCTGCGCGGCCTCCGTGACAGGTACGAGGCGCACCACCAGGTCCGCTATACCGACGATGCCCTGGTCGCCGCGGTGACGCTCTCCGACCGCTATATGAACGACCGTCATCTGCCGGACAAGGCGATCGACCTGATCGACCAGGCCGGGGCTCGCCGACAACTCCGTCGCAGCACGCCGCCCGGTGACGTGCGCGGGTTGGAGCACCAGCTCGATCAGCTCGCCAGGGACAAGGACGAGGCCGTCTCCCAGGAGCAGTATGAGAAGGCCTCCCAACTGCGAGATCAGATGCGCTCGGTGCAGGAACGCATCACCGAGGCTCGCTCGCCGCAACCCGCCGCCGTCACGGAGGTGGGTGTGGAGGACATCGCCGAGGTCGTCGCCAGGGCGACCGGGGTCCCGGTCAGTCAGCTCACCGAGGAGGAGCGTGACCGGCTGCTGCGACTGGAGGACCGGCTGCACGAGCGCGTGATCGGCCAGACCGAGGCGGTGTCGACCGTGGCGGAGGCGGTACGCCGTTCCCGGTCCGGTCTCGGCGATCCACGCCGGCCGGTGGCGAGCCTGCTGTTCCTCGGGCCGACGGGCGTGGGCAAGACTGAACTGGCCAAGGCCCTCACCGAGGCGATGTACGGCGACGAGGACCGCATGATCCGACTGGACATGAGCGAGTTCCAGGAGCGGCACACGATCAGCAGGCTCGTCGGCGCGCCGCCCGGATACATCGGTTACGGCGAGGCAGGCGAGCTCACGGAGCCGGTGCGGCGCAGGCCCTATTCGCTGGTGCTGCTGGACGAGATCGAGAAGGCCCATCCCGATCTGTTCAACCTGCTGCTGCAGATCCTCGACGACGGGCGGCTGACCGACAGCGAGGGCCGCACCGTCGACTTCCGCAACACGGTGCTGATCATGACGAGCAATCTCGGGTCGGATCTGCTCGGCAAGGCGACCACCCTCGGATTCCGCGGCTCGGGCGGGGAGGACGTCGATCTTCGGCAACGGTTGAACGCCCGGCTGCGGGAGTCGTTCCGTCCCGAACTGATCAATCGGATCGACGAGATCATCATCTTCCGCAGGCTGGAGCCCGCGGAGCTGCGCCAGGTGACGGAACTGCTGCTGGAGGACACTCGGGACCGGCTGGCGGAGATGGACATCACCGTGGAGTTCGCCGACGAGGCGGTGCGGTTGATCTCGGAGCACGGCCACCAGCCGGAGTTCGGCGCCCGGCCGATGCGGCGGACGATCCAGCGCGAGGTCGACAATCCGCTGGCCGGCAGGCTGTTGGACGGATCGCTGCGCGCGGGAGGCCACGTGCGGGTGAGTGTCTCGGGCGATGCCTTGACCTTCGACGTCGGCGAACAGCGCGAGGACACGCCCGGCGATCACGACGGAGAACGTCCGCCTGCCGACCCCGCGTGACCGGACTGTCCGCGGGCACCGAGGGCATGGGCACCGAAGACGCGGGTACCGAGGGCGCACACCGCGAAGACGACGACGGCGAGGGACGCGGACAGCGGGCAGGCGACCGGCGACGACGGCGTCACGCGCGATGTCCGGCCCGACACGGAGACACGACGACCGCTTCCCACCCCGGCCCGCCGTCGCCGGGGCTGTCCGCGAGCTCATCGGGCTCGCCACACCGGACGGCTGACGCCGAGGAGGTGGACGGACGTTGACCACCGTGCTGACGGTGAACGCGGGCTCCAGCAGTCTGCGGGTCCACGTGGTGGACGCGGAGCGCGAGACGGTGTTGGCCGAGCGCGGCGTCACCCATCCGCCCTCGCGGGAGGAGACCCATGCGCTGCTGGACGACCTCCTCGGCGCACAGGACCGCTCGGGAGCCGGTCCCGTCGACGTCGTCGCGCACCGCCTGGTGCACGGCGGCGCGGCGCTGCGGTCGCCCGTCCGCGTCGACGACGGCGTGCTGCGTGCGGCGTGGCAGGCCGCGCCGCTGGCCCCTTCGCATGTCCCGACGGCGCTGCGGCTGCTGGAGTTCACCCGCGACCGCCTGCCGGAGCCGCCTCAGGTGCTGTGCCCGGACACCGCCTTCCACGCCGGTCTGCCCGCCGAGGCGGCGACCTATGCGCTGCCCGCGCGATGGCGCGACCGGTACGGACTGCGCCGCTACGGATTCCACGGCCTGTCCTATCGCTGGGCCGTGCGACAGGCGCGGAGGCTGCTGCCGGGGCGATCGGAGAACCTGCTCCTCGCCCATCTCGGCGGCGGGGCGTCGGTGTGCGCGGTCCGCGGCGGCCGCAGCGTCGACACGTCCATGGGCTTCACCCCGTTGGAGGGGCTCGCGATGACGACACGCAGCGGCAGCGTCGACCCCGGCATGCTGCTGTGGCTGCTCACGAAGGACGAACCGATCTCGCCGGACGACCTCTCCGAGGGCCTGTATCACCGGTCCGGTCTGCTCGGGTTGTCGAACGGCCGGTCGGCCGACACGAGGGATCTGGTACGGGCCGCCGAGGAGGGCGACGAGGCCTCGGCACTCGCGCTGGCCGTGTTCGCGCACCGAGGAGCACGTGAGCTGGCGGCCTGCGCGACGAGCCTGGAACGAGTCGACGCGCTGGTGTTCACAGGCGAGATCGGCTGGGATCAGCCGGAGGTCCGGACGGCGATCTGCGCGAGGCTCGGAGTGCTCGGCCTGCCGGGTCGGCTGGCGGGCAACCGGCGGGACGACGGTGCGATCAGTCCGGCCGACGCCGCCGTCCCCGTCCTCGTGGTGCGGGCCAGGGAGGAGCTGTCGCTGGCATCCGAGGCCGTGGCCGCGCTCGGCGGCTGAGCCGAGGGCGGGTGTCTGGTGCGGGCCGGGTGATCAAGCGCGGCCGGATGCCGGCTGCGGCGCAGGACGTGACCCGGACGGACAGGCAGGGGCAGGACCGACGGCCGGCGACGCCCCGCCTCCGGCACCACGGCTCCGCCGGCGGAGAGTCCTCGCGAGGGCGGCCACGCGCGGCGGCGGAACCGGCCTGGGGGGCAGCACGACGGCGGCCCGACGCGGCGGAGTCGCCTTCGTGCCGTCGCGGATCACCCGGCGGGCATCGTCGGTCTCTCCGTCTTCGAGGGACGTTCCACCGACGACGGCGGGACGATCCGGATGACCGCCTCGGCCGCCTCCCGACGACACGGCGCCCGGCCGCTCAGTCGTCGGGTTCGATGTCGTACACGGCGTAGGCGGCTCGTAGGACGGGCTGCGCGACGTTGCGCACCAGCACGCCGCCGGGAGTGGTGCCGTGTTCGGTGCCGTAGTGGGCGTGGCCGTGCACGGCCAGGGCGCACTCGGCGTCGTCGATCGCCTCGGCCAGGTGGTAGGAGCCGAGGAACGGGTAGATCTCCAAGGGCTCGCCGCGCAGCGTCTCGTTCACGGGCGAGTAGTGCGTCAAGGCGAGCCGCACGTCCACGTCGAGTTCGGCGAGGGCCTGCCGCAGTCGCCGGGCGATCGCCGTGGTGTGATCGATGAACGCCTTCATCTCCGGTTCGCCGAACGCCGTGCCGCACTTCCCGGCGAAGCCGCCGCCGAAACCCTTCACTCCGGCCACTCCGACGCGCCTGCCGTCCACGGTCAGCACCGCCGACTCCCCCTCGAGCACGGTGATGCCGCTCTCGACGAGCAGTGCGGTGACCTCGTCCTGCTGGTCGGAGTGGTAGTCGTGGTTGCCGAGCACCGCGATGACGGGCAGGCCGAGGTCGGCGAACTCGGCGGCGACGGTCCGTGCCTCCTCCGGGGTTCCGTGCCGGGTCAGGTCGCCCGCGAGAAGCAGGAGGTCCGCCTGCCGCCAGGCGTCGACGAGCGCGGGACGCAGCGTGCCCGCGGACTGCGGATCGAGGTGCACGTCGCCCACGGCCGCGACCCGGATCACCGGAGCTCCTCCGTATCCGCCGGCTCGCGTGCCGCCGTCACCCGGATCTGGTTGTGCACGTGCAGTTCCGGCGCCGCCTCCTGTGCGACCCGTGTCAACGACTCGGCGCGGTCCGAGGAGGGCACCGTGCCGTCCAGGTACACCTCGGCGGCACGGACGGTGACGCGAACACCGAGCTCCGAGGTTCGCGGGTCGACGGCGAGCGCCCGACGGATGCGCTCCGCCGCGTACTGGGGTGCCTCCGACGAGGCTCCGGACCGGTTGGCGTCCGAACTCCGGTCTCTCATGGCATCCTCCGCTGGGTCGCGCCGTCGGCCACCGCGAGTCTGTCGAGCAGGAGCAGGAAGGCCTCGGCGTAGGGTGAGTCACGGGTCCGCACTCGGACCTCGGCCCAGTCGATCTGTTCGCGCAGCGCCCGTGCCACGGGCAGTGTCTCGGTGAGATCGCATCGGTGTGGTCCGAGAACCAGCAGCTTGTCGGTGATGAGGTCGGTCGCGGTCACCACCGGGGCCTGGACGGACCCGATGCGCAACGACTCCGCCCGGCACAGCGTCCCTTCCGTGACCGGGTGCTCGTTCGGCCGGTGGATGAGGTCGACCAGGACGTGTCCGTCGTACACCTTGCACAGCCAGTCCTCCGGCGGGTCGACCGCGCGCATTCCGACCTGTACGAGGGCCCACCGTGCGCTCGGCGTCCTCCAGCCGGACGAGCAGGTCGACGTCGTGTTCGGTCGCCGGTCCGCCCCGTGCGTACGCGGCGAGTCCACCGGCCACGGCGAAGGGGATCTCCTGCGCCCGCAGGGTGGTGGCCGCCCGGGTCAGGGTGCGAACGAGCACCTCGACCGGTGGCTCTTCTCCGGTGAGACGGGGTTCGGTGCTCATCGGCGAGGCCTCCGCTCCGGCTCGGCAGCGCGATCAGGCCGCGCTGCGGGGCGACGGCGTCTCGACCTCCTCGTCGGCCTCGACGTCGGTCCGGATGGTCGTCCTGGCTGCCGAGGCGATCGCATCCGAGAGAATCTGCGCGAACTCCGCCGTGACCACCTGGCCACGACGCACAGTCACCTCGATCCCGCCCGATTCGGCGCGACGGACCACCACCGATCCGGGGACGTCATCGGCAACCGTGAAAAGAACAGTCTGCATATGCTGCCTCCCCGCGACCGGAACACCTTCTCGGGTGGAAGCAATCACCCGATGTCGGTTCGGTACCCGTCGACGAACGAGGTGAAACGGGCACCAGGATGCGGCGGCAGGCGTCACTCAGCTGTCGGCGAGCTGCTCACGCAGATGGCGCAGTGTCTTGGCGAGGATCCGGGAGACATGCATCTGCGAGACTCCGACCCGCTCGCTGATCTGAGTCTGTGTCATGTTCCCGAAGAATCGGAGCAACAGAACCGTGCGCTCCCGCTCCGGCAGCGAGGCGAGCAGCGGATGCAACGCCTCCCGGTTCTCCACGACGGCCATCTCCGGATCCTCCTCGCCCAGCGTGCTGCTGAGTGACGGCGAGTCCTCGTCACCGAGGACCTCGTCCAGTGAGGAGGACCGGTAGGCATGACGGACCTCCAGGCCCTCGATGACCTCTTCCCGAGAGATGCCCAGCCTGGTGGCGATCTCCGCCGACGTCGGAGCCCGGCCGAGAGACTGGGAGAGATCCCGCACCACCGCGTTGATCGCCAGATGCAGTTCCTTCAACCGTCTCGGCAGATGGACCGACCAGCTCCGGTCTCGGAAATAGCGACGAACCTCGCCCATGATCGTGGGAACGGCGAAGGCGAGGAAGTCGGTGCCCCGGGCCGGGTCGAAACGATCGACAGCCTGGATCAGCCCGACGTTGGCCACCTGGACGAGGTCGTCCATGGCCACGCCGCGGTTGCTGAAGCGCTGGGCGATGTGCAAAGCGAGCGCCTGGTGCTCGGTGATCAACTTCTCCCGCACCGAGGTGCGACGAGGATCCCCCTCCGAGAGGTCGGTCAGGGTCGCGAAGAGCGGAAGCAAATGCTCGTAGGTGTGATCCCGGCTGCTCACCGGCGAGCGCTGAGTCACGGCATCGCCTCCCTGCGGCACTTGACGAACTCGATCTCCAGCAGTTGCCCGGCACGGTCCGCCGAGGGACGGGCGACGGCGGTCACCTCGGTGGCGAGTGTCGTCAACACCTGCCACCCGAAGGTGTCCCTCCGCAGCATCGCGTCCTCGGGTGCGGCCACCGTGACCGCCACGGTGATCGCGCTCGGCGCGACCTGGAACCGGGCCACGAGTCGTGTTCCGGGTGTGGCAAGGCGCACCAGAGACGAGCATGCCTCGTCCACCGCCAACCGCAAGTCGTCGACGATGTCCAGGTCGAAGTCCGCACGCATCGCGAGCCCCGCGACCACCGTGCGCAGGACGGCGACCCGTTCCGGGTCCGCCGCCACACGCACCTCGATCAGATCCCCGGCGCCGCGCGCGGGCCGCTCGCTCCGACCGGCGTCAGGCTCGACTGTGCTCACACGGTCCTCCTCCACGTCCTGGTGGCAGCCTGCCGCTGCGAGCGCCACGAGCGCGAGAACCCGCAGTGTGCTGCTGCGCGCCGAGGCTACCGATCACCTCGACCCGCGCGACGAGGTCTCCTCCAGGGTTCGCGTGACGCCTCGGCGGGTACCCGCGACGAATGACCCTGCCTTCCGATCCCGAGCCCGATCCGCCGTCGGCGGCGGAACCCGGCGGGGGCGTTCCGCCTGGTGCGACACCTCCGGTCGAGGGAAGCACCACCGAGGGACTCGCCCACCGGGAGACCACCCCGTCCCCGCGCTGGGCCAACATCCTCGTGTTCGTGCTCATGGTGGTGCTGCTGGTGCTGGTCCTCGGCTTCGTCGTCACCCATCTGGTGGCCTTCATCAGAGGAGTCTGACGATCCGGCGCACGGCGCCGGATGTCGCCGAGGCAGGCGGAGCGGAACTCCGCCATGCCGATGCCCGCGCGTGCCCGGTGCGGCGTGCGCCGGGCACCCCTTGCGCCGCCGTGGGCGGGGACGACGTCACCGAGTCGGGGAGAACCCGCGGCGCCCGACACGTGTGAGAAACCGAGACGCGGGTATCCGAGCGGGAGCGCAGTCCAGCGAATGGAGGATCGTCGTGGCGACCATCACGAAGTCGGTCGACGTGCATGTCCCGGTGTCCACGGCCTATGACCAGTGGACCCAGTTCGAGTCGTTCCCCCAGTTCATGAGCGGAGTGGACCGCATCGAGCAGCTCACCCCGACCAAGACGCACTGGAAGACCTCGATCGCGGGGGTGACTCGGGAGTTCGACGCCGAGATCACCGAACAACATCCCGACGAGCGAGTGGCCTGGCGCTCCACGAACGGTCCTGCCCAGAGCGGCGTCGTGACGCTGCACCGCCTGGACGCATCGACGACGCGGATTCATCTCCAGATGGACTACGAGCCCTCGGGCCTCGTCGAGAAGGCGGGCAGCGGGCTGGGCCTGGTGGAGCGCCAGATCCAGGGCGATCTCGAACGGTTCCGCGAGTTCATCGAGGCTCGAGGCCAGGAGACCGGTGCCTGGCGCGGCGACGTCCCCCGCGCTCCGCAGAAGCCCGCGCCGAACGCGACGACCCAGAACGCGACGGCAGGCGACACGGGCTCCACCGAGCCGCCGAAGCCCGGACCGTCCGGACGCCCGAAGCCCGGTCCCCGTCCCGGGCCGCGGCCCGGTCCGCCGAACCCGACGGGCAAGCCCGCGGCACCGGACACGAGCGGTCCGCGCCCCGGCCCACGCTGATCCCTGGACACGCCCGCGAGCGACGACCGGGCACGACCGCCACACCCGCCACACCCCGGAGGCCTCTTTCCCGCGTGACGCGGGAGGGAGGCCTCCGGCATGTCCGCCCGGTCGACTCCGACTCCACACCAGGGACAGTCCGTGGCCGTACCCGCCTCGACCACCGGCAGCAGCGCACACGGGATTCCGATATACGCGTGCCCGCGAACCCGCGAAACCCCTCTTTCGAGTGCTCGACTGAACCGATTCGCCGACCGAGCGCATCGTGTGGCAACGGAATCGAATTCCACTTCACCCCGATCTCAAGGAGATATCGACTCACCCGTTCGCGCGTGTACGGTGACGGAGAGGGAGGCGGCGGGAGCCGGCTGACCGGCCGAAATCGGTCCGGCGCACCCGGACGCAACCCGACAGGAGAACCTCACAGATGTGAAGAATCGGCGTCGCCCGGGCTCGGCGACGACTTCGAGGCCGCGCCTGGGACCACGGAGAAGAGGAATCCATGAACTCATTCGAGAATCGGTCCTTCCCCGTAGTCGACCGGCATTCGGCACCCGCGGCGGGTCGCACGCCCCCGGTCGATTCGGGTCGATACGACCGCGACCGCGCCGAACGCGCACTGGCCCTGTCCGTGGAGCACTCCCCGGACTCGGCGACGGTGATCACGTTGGTCGGCGAGGTCGACATGCTCACCGCACCGCTGCTCGATCAGGCGCTGGGCGAGCAGCTGGAGGACGGCGGCGACCCGCTCGTCGTCGATCTGCGTGAGGTCGACTTCCTCGGCGTCACCGGACTCGCCGTGCTCGCCGACGGCCTGACCACCGCCCGAGCGACCGGGGTGGCCCTCCGGCTGTTGTGCGCGGGACGGCCGGTCCGGCGCGCGCTCGCCGCGACCGGAATGGACGATCCGACGACCGTGTACCACACCCTCACGGACGCACTGACGGTCCCGGTGCCGCGCGGAGCCTCCTGAACGCAAGGAGGCAGACGTCGACGACGCTCGGCGGACGACCTGCCCGCAGGGACGGGGCCTCGATCGCGGACGTCGAGGTCATGCAGGCAGGGCTCAGACACCCTGTCCCACGGCGAGCGGCTCCTCGGGCGTCTCCGCGGCGACCAGTCCGTGGTAGAGCCGCGCGGTGTCTCCCGCGATACGGGCCCAGGAGAATCTCGCCCTCGCCCGGTCGCTGCCCGCCACGCCGAGCGACTGGCGTCGCGACGTGTCCCGGACCAGGCCGCGCAGCGCGGCGGCGAGCGCGCGACCGTCGCGCGGGGGGACGTGCAGCCCCGTCACTCCGTCCACCACCGTGTCGACGGGGCCGCCCGCCGAGGCCACGACGACCGGGATCGCGCAGGCCATCGCCTCCACGGCGGTGGCTCCGGAGGCTTCGTACCATCCCGCGCAGACCACCGCGTCGGCCGAGCGAAGCAGCGCGGGCAGCTGCCGCCGAGGAGTCGGTCCCGCCCAGTGCACCCGGTCGGCAACCCCGAGCTGCTCCGCCACCGCCCGCAGGCGGGCCGCGTCGGCGTCGCGCCGAGCATCGCCGTCCCGCGCCGTGTCCTCGATGATCACGAGTTCGGCCTCAGGGAGCAGCCGCAGCGAGCGGATCACGGTGTCCAGGCCGTGGCGGGGCTCCGGCCCGCCCGTGCAGACGACCCGGAATCTGCTGCCGCGCCGAGCCGCGGGACCGGTGGGGGTGAACCGGTCGACGTCGACGCCGCAGGGCAGCACGGTGACGGAGGACCGGGGCACGCCCATGCGCACGAGTTCGACGGCCTCCGACGTGCACATCGCGGTCACGCGGTCCACCGAGCAGGCGATCGTCCGCTCCAGGCGACGACGCCGCGGTCCGCCCGCTCCCTCGTCCCCTTCGACTCGTCTGACGACCACGCCCAGGTCGTGGAACGTCTGCACCACCGGCAGGGCCAGCCTCCGGGCGGCCAACAGCGCCGCCAGGCCGGACATCCAGGAGTGCGCGTGGACGACGTCGGGCGGCGCCGCGTCCCACGCTGCCGCCAGTTCCCCCGCGAACCGGCCCAGGTGCGGCAGCCGTGCCTCCTCGGCGAGCGGACGGGCGGGGCCCGCGGTCACGGGCACGACGCGCAGGTCCGCCGCCTCGGCGGCCTCGGGGAGGTCCGGAGAATCCCGTCTGGCGTAGATCGTGACGTCGTGATCGACGGCGAGGGCGGCCGACAGCTCCGCCACGTGCACATGCCGCCCGCCGAGGTCGTCCTCATCCGGGTCGGCCAGTGGACCCGCCTCCTCGGAGACCATTGCGATCCTCATCGGGGCTCCTCTCTCGGCTCGCCGTCGTCGAGTCCGCAGGCGATGTCACGTCAGCCAGGCGGTCCGCAGGCGTCGACGTGGCGGCGCCGTACGACGGACTCCTTCTCCGCTGGAGCGGGACGGCCGGGCCGCCGGATGCCGCGATCTCCGGGTCGGCGGTCAGCCTGCGGGCGAGGTGCCGATCACGCGGGCCGGCGTACCTCGACCGTTCCGTTCGAGTCGGTGTCGTCCTGGACATCTTCCGTGCCATCGTCGCGACGGGCATCTTCAGCGACGAGTGCCCCAGCCTGCGTCGCCGGACCATGCGACCCGGTCGGCGCACGGGCGCGCCGATCGACGGTCTCGCGTCGGCCGTCGTCGATCGCGCGCCGCGCGGGCGGGGTACGAACGCGGCCTCCAGGGCCGACCGGCTCGGCTCGGGCGGCGAGACGGAGCCGCCCGAGCGTCGACCGCCCCACCGGGAAGGACGGGAAGCTCAGTCGGCGGACTCTCGGGGGTCGCCTGCCTGGGGACCAGCCCGGCGAGACGGCCGTGTCCGGCCTCGAACGGACGAACAGCGAGGTGGTACGTCGTCCGCCGAGATGGGCGCTCCGGCCGACGGGCGGGCATCACGGTCCGACGTCGGCGGGTCCGACTCCCGCCGGTGGGCGATGCACGGCGACGCGGCCGGGCCACGACGGCCGCGGCCACGCCGGGAGGTCACCGCAGGCGACCGGTCGGACGACGGCCGGGCTCGGGCGACCTCGGGTCGGGCAGCATTCCGTCCGCGATCACCCCCGGCAGCACGAGCCCCAGGGCGATGTCGACGGCGAGGTCGAGATCATCGGCGATGAGCGCGGCCGCGTCGATCTCCGCGGGCAGCGTCGCCGGACTCGGCACCAGGATCGGCGTCGCGCCCGCCGCGAGGGCCGCCTGCACATCGCTGCCGGTGTCACCGATCAGCACCACCTCGGCGACCGGGACGCCGAGCCGCCGGGCCGCCGAGAGCACCATGCCCGGCCTGGGTTTACGGCAGGCACAGCCGACTCCGCCGTGCAGCGGAGGATGCGGGCAGACCTCCCACACGTCCAGACGGCCGAGCTGCGCCTCGACCGCCCGATTCACGGCCCTGACCTGTTCCGGGACGAGCAGACCACGCCCGATGCCGGACTGGTTGGTGATCACGCCGACCGGCACGCCCCTGGCACGAAGCCGTTCGACGGCGCGCCGGGCCGACGGCACCAGCCGCACCTGCCCGGGGTCTCCGTTGTAGGGCACGTCGTCGATGAGCGTGCCGTCACGGTCGAACAACACCGCCGAGACCCGGCCGGTGGGCCGTCCGGTCGCCGCAACACTCGTGGCCTTCATGTCCGGAGGAGTTGCCGAGGCGGCCGGCCACAAACGTGAATCGACCGACTACTACCGACGGTAGCCGCGCTTCACTCCAGCCGGGGGCACACCCCCACCGCATGGGCAAGAGTCGTCACGGGACGTCTCGGCGGGAACGTCACTCGCGGTGTGTAAGAACGGCGAGGGCGGGTACTGCCACTCGACGACCCGGGCCTTTCGACACTCGTGAGGTGATCATGTGGTGACCGTCAAGCCCGCCGAGACCGAGCAGGACTCCATGGCACGCGGCGCGGACGTCCACCTTCGGGTGGCGGCGACGGCGGAGCGCATCGCCCTGGTTCGGGGGCTGGCGGGGGATCTCGCGGCACGCGAGGAGTTCGACATGGACCGGGTCGAGGACTTCCGACTCGCGGTCGAAGAGGCGTGCGCGGTGCTCATCAGGCAGGGCGTGGCGGGCGAGTTCCTGCACTGCCGGTTCCGGCCGTCCGCCGAGGGCATCGAATTGACGATGCGCAGCGCGACGCGCGGTGCCGTCGAACCCGTTCGGGACGGTTTCGGCTGGCATGTCCTGGAGACTCTGAGCGACTCGGTACGACTCGTGTTCGATCCGCCGGACGTCCACTCGGGGCTGGCCACGATGCGGTTGGAGATCGCGGTTCGCCGTCACTCCTGCGGTCAGCGGGCTGAGGCGGACGCGGCGGAGGCTCCGACCGCCGAGATCCCGAGAGCGGAGAAGCCGACGGCGGAGATCGACCTTCGGGAGAGCCTGCCGGGCGACGACGTCGCCTGCACCCCGACGAGGCGGCCCGCCGCCCGGCTGCCGCGCGCGAACCCCGACTTCCTGGAACCCCGGGCGGATGCCGAGTCGCACGGCGCCGAGGACCACGGCGGTGCGGCCGACGACGTCCCGAACCGCGACATGGCCGCACCGGCCGCGGGGACCGCCTCGATGACGTCGACCGTCTCCCGACCGGACAGGCAGGCCGGAACGTCCCTGCGGAACGCGGCGGCCGAGACGTCCGGGAGCGCGCAGTGACGACGCCGCGGCGGGTTCGGAACCTCGTCGTGCTTCGGGCGCTGGGCATCGGCGACCTGCTTGCCTCGGTGCCCGCGCTGCGCGGGCTGCGGGCCGCGTTCCCCGCCCATCGGCTGGTGCTGGCCACCACGCCCAGCCTGGCACCGCTGGCGTATCGGACCGGCGCCGTCGACGAGGTCCTCGGGGCGCACGGGCTCCGGGTGCTCGACTGGCCGGAACGCACCGAGGTGGCGGTGAACCTGCACGACCGGGGGCCCAAGAGCGCCCGGATACTCGACGCGCTCCGGCCGGAGCACCGCATCGGACATCGCGCCCCCGGCTGGGACGGCCCGGAATGGAACCCGGTGGCCGCCGAACGCGACCGGTGGTGCGGGCTGCTGGCCGCCCACGGCATGACCGCCGATCCCCGGGATCTGCGTCTGGTCCGACCGAGAAGATCGGCGGGCCTGCCGAGGGTGGTCGTCGTGCATCCGGGCGCACCGCGGATCAGCAGGCGCTGGCCCGCCGAGCGCTTCGCGAAGGTGGCACGGGGCCTGCACGACGCGGGTCATCGCGTCGTGATCACCGGTTCGACCGCCGAGGTCCCGCTGGCCGTCAAGGTCGCCGAACTGGCCGGGCTGAGCAGACGGCAGGTGCTGGCAGGCCGCACCGACCTCGACTCGCTGGCGGCGTTGATCGCCCGCGCCCGCCTGCTGATCTGCGGTGAGACCGGCGTCGCCCATCTCGGTTTCGCGTTCGGCACTCCGTCGGTGGTGCTCGCGGGCCCGGTTCCCGCGTCGACGTGGGGACCGCCCGAGGGCGGACCCCACGTGATCCTCTCGGTCGACCGGCTACGCCGCGGCGATCCCTATGCCGACACGCCGGACCCGGCGTTGCTGGCCGTAGGCAGCGACTGGGTGGCCGCCTCGGCACGCAAGCTGCTCGCGGGCCTGCCGAGGCGGACCTTCGCCGTCTGACGCCGCTCGCGGCACGCGGCCGTCGCGTCGGCGACGGGTCGATCCGGTTCGGGGATCGCGGGCCGAGGCGTCACGCCGACGTCCGAATCAGCCGCGAGCCCCCGTCCCCCGCGGCTTCGCGCCGTTCCCCGCGCTCGGCGCGACCTCGGCGATGGTGGAGTCGCCCGCCGCTTCCGTGTGCTCCGCCGACACGGCGACGGCCTCGACCGGTTCGGGAGCGTCCTTGACGTAGGTGGCCCGCAGGTGCACCGGCTCGTTCCTCGTCCGATTGGCCTTGGCCCGCAGATTGAGGAACTCGACCACGATGGAGAAGGCGATCGGACCGTAGACGTATCCCTTCGGAATGTGCTGGTCGAAGCCCTCGGCGATGAGACTCGCACCGATGAGCACCAGGAAGGTGAGCGCCAGCATCTTCACCGTCGGATGTCGGCCGACGAAGTCGCTGATGGGCCCGGCGGACACCAGCATGATCACCATGGCGATGACGACGGCGGCGACCATCACGGCCAGCTCGTCCACCATGCCCACGGCGGTGATCACCGAGTCGAGAGAGAAGACGACGTCCAGTACCAGGATCTGGGCGATCACCGAGGCGAAGGACGCGACCTTGCCCGCCTTGGCGTGTTCGTTGCCCTCCAGATGCTCGTGGATCTCATAGGTCGCCTTCGCGAGCAGGAACAGGCCGCCCGTCAACAGGATCAGGTCCCGGCCGGACAAGCCCATGCCGAACACGGTGAACAGATCCTCGGTCAGTCCGATGATCCAGGACAACGACAGGAGCAGCAGCAGTCGGGTGATCAACGCGAGACCCAGTCCCAGCGTTCGCGCCCTGGCCTGCTGTTCCGGCGGCAGCTTGCCGGAGAGAATGGAGATGAATACGACGTTGTCGATGCCGAGCACGATCTCCAGCAGAAGCAGCGTCGCGAAGGCGACCCAGACCTCCGGGCTGGTCAAGAGCTCCATCCTTGTGCCCCTCTTCCAGGAATGACGCGAGTGCCCGACCATCGGGCACTCGCGAAGGGGACGACGATAGCGATCAGCGATGAAAGACGATGTGAACGATCTGGTGGATCGCAGCGGAGTGAATCGGTCGGATCGGCGAGGGTGAACGATCGAGGGGCGTCCCGGCATGGCTTCCGACGAAGCCGGGATGGCAGGCTGAGGACACCGCCGTCGGCACCGTTCGAGGAGACGCACCATGACCAGCGCAGTGATCGTCGACACCGTCCGCACCGCCTCGGGTCGGGGCAAGCCCGGCGGCGCGCTCGCCGAGGTGCACCCGGTGGACCTGCTGGCAGGCGTGCTGCGCTCGTTGCGGACCCGCAACGACCTCGATCCGGCCCTGGTGGACGACGTGATCGGCGGCTGTGTGTCCCAGGTCGGCGAGCAGAGCTTCAACATCACCCGCAAGGCGGTGCTGGCGGCGGGCTTCCCGGAGCACGTGCCCGCGACGACGATCGACCGCCAGTGCGGCTCCAGTCAGCAGGCCGCGCACTTCGCGGCGCAGGGCGTGCTCGCCGGGGCCTACGACGTGGTCATCGCCTGCGGCGTGGAGTCGATGAGCCGGGTCCCGATGTTCTCCTCCATTCAGGACGCCGAGCAGTACGGCGCGGGCATCGCCGACCGCTACCCGGAAGGCCTGGTGCAGCAGGGCATCGCCGCGGAGCTGCTGGCGGCGCGGTGGAAGCTGAGCCGAGACGAGCTCGACGACTTCGCCGCCAGGTCCCATCGGCTGGCGGCGCGGGCCGCGGAGTCCGGCGCGTTCGATCGGGAGATCGTCGGCGTCCCGGTGGCCGACGGCGTGCACGAGCGGGACGAGACGGTGCGCCCGGCGACCACCGCCGAGAGCCTCGCCGGTCTGCGGCCGTGTTTCGTCGACGAGGCGGCGGCGACGCGGTTCCCCGAGATCGACTGGCGGGTCACCCCCGGCAGCTCCTCGCCGTTGACCGACGGCGCGTCCGCGACGCTGATCATGAGCGAGGAGCGGGCCGCCGCGCTGGGTCTGCGCCCCAGAGCTCGATTCCACACGTTCTCGGTGGTCGGCGACGACCCGACGTTGATGCTCTCCGGGGTCCTGCCCGCCACCCGACGAGTGTTGGAGCGGTCCGGGCTCGGCATCGACGATCTCGACGTGTTCGAGGTCAACGAGGCGTTCGCACCGGTCCCCCTGTTGTGGGCCGCCGAGTTCGGCGCGGACCTCGACCGCCTCAATCAGCGCGGCGGCGCCATCGCCCTCGGTCATCCGCTGGGCGCATCGGGAACCAGGCTGCTGACGACCCTGGTCAACACCCTGGAGGACACCGGAGGCCGGTACGGCCTGCAGACGATGTGCGAGGGCGGCGGGATGGCGAACGCCACCGTCATCGAGCGGCTCTGACTCGCTCGTTCGCAGCGGCTCGGGGAGCGGTTCCGCGCCGCCGAGGCCGACGGGCGGAGCAGGTCGTGCCGTCCGACAGGATCGGCGAGACCGGCGGCGGGCCCGCCAGTCCTGCTCGTGTGACCGACACGGCCCCGAGCGGGACGGCCGCCGTCGTGGCGACACGGGCACGCTCGACGTGCCGCCGCTGGTCGATGTCAGGGCGCTGGCCGAGGATGCACCGCATGTGGACTGCGGTGGCCTGCACGGACGGGCGAGGCGGGGAGACGGGCGGCGCGCTGGTGCGGGTGGACCGCGCCGGGACGCCGTTGGAACCGGTTCGAGTGGTGCGGGACCTCGCCGCGGCGGTGGCGGCGGAGGAGGCGGCCGCCGCTCCCCGATGGATCTCCGCCGACGCGGGCAGGCTCGCGAGCCGACTGGCGGGCGACGGCGTCCGGATCCGCCGTTGTCATGATCTGCGCCTCGTCGAGGCCCTCCTGTTGGGCCACGAGGGCCGTGCCGGTGAGCCGGCCGCGCTGCCCGCGAGCCTCGCCCGGCTGCGCGGCCTCCCCGTCCCGGCCGACGCGCCCGCCGCGGAGCCGGGCTCGACGCCCGCGCTGTTCGAGCCCGCCGCGCCCGCGCTGCCTGCCGGCGCCCACGAGATCGACGCGGCCGTGGCGGTGTACGCCGAGCAGCACCGTCGGGCCACGGCGACGAGTCGTCCGGAACGGATCGCGCTGCTGCTGGCGGCCGAGTCCGCGGGCGCGCTGGTCGCCGAGGAGATGGGCAGGCTCGGACTGCCCTGGCGCGCCGACGTCCATCATGACCTGCTGACGAGGCTGCTCGGGCCGCGCCCCGGAGCCGGTGTGATGCCGCGCAGGCTCGGCGAGCTGGCGGCGGCCGTCGGCGCCGCGCTCGGGGTGCGCGGCCTGCACCCCGACTCGCCGCAGGAGGTCGTCCGTGCCTTCGGTCAGGCGGGCATCCGGTTGTCCTCGACCCGATCCTGGGTGTTGCGCGAAGTGGACCATCCGGCCGTGCCGCTGCTGTTGGAGTACAAGGAGCTGTCCCGGATTCACACCGCGCACGGCTGGTCCTGGCTGGCCGAATGGGTGCACGACGGCCGGTTCCGCCCGCAGTACGTGCCCGGCGGGGTCGTGTCCGGTCGATGGGCCAGCCGAGGCGGCGGCGCCCTGCAGATCCCTCGAACCATCCGACAGGCGGTGATCGCCGACGAGGGCTGGACGCTGGTGGTCGCCGACGCCTGCCAGCTGGAGCCCCGGGTACTCGCCGCCATCTCGGCCGACCCGGGCCTGACCGCCGCCAGCCGCGACGCGGACCTCTACCGCACCACCGCCGCCGAGGCGTTCGGCGGCGACCGGGACCGGGCGAAGATCGGCATCCTGGCCGCGCTGTACGGGCAGACCAGCGGGGAGGCGGGCATGCTGGTCGGCGCGCTGCGGCGGCGCTTCCCCGCCGCCGTGGAGTACGTCGAGCACGCCGCCCGACAGGGCGAGGCGGGCGGGCTGGTCCGATCCTTCCTGGGCCGCACCTGCCCGCCGCCCGCGACGGAGGACGACCACCCCGACGAGGGCCGGGAGCCGAGCGACGGCGACGACCAGCGGTCCCTGCGCGCCGGCCGCGCCAGGGGTCGCTTCACCAGGAACTTCGTCGTGCAGGCCAGCGCGGCGGACTGGGCTGCCACGCTGATCGCCGTCCTGCGGACCGCGCTGTTCGAGCGTCGAGACGCCGAACTGGTGTTCTTCCAGCACGACGAGGTCATCGTGCACTGCCGAGACGAGGTGGTCGGCGAGGTGATCCGGCTGATCGATGCCGCCGCGCGGGACGCGGCGCGGCTCGTGTTCGGTGACACGCCGGTCCGCTTTCCGATGGAGACGGCGGCGGTCCGCTGCTACGCGGACGCGAAGTGACGTCGCCCTCGGCCGACGGCGAGGACTCGGCGGCCCGGGGTCGGGCGGGCGGATCGGCGGGCCGTGCCGTTCGACGAGGACGGCAGGGGTCGAACCCGACCGCCGGACGGTGCGGGCGGTGACGAGGCGGGCTCTGCGACGATCGACTCGTGACGTTCCGATCGAGCACTCCGGACCGGCTGCCCGCCGACCTGACCGACTGGATCATGGAGCATCCAGGCCGCCCCTGGCTGCGACTGGCGGTGGACGCGCCCGTGGCCGAGCAGGGCGGCGGGCTGGCCGCGGCGCTCGTCGACGAGCTGGTGCGGCGCGGCAGGCCCGCGCTGCGTGTCGCGACCGCGGACTTCCTGCGCCCGGCCTCGCTACGGCTGGAACACGGCCGTGAGGACGCCGACTCCTATCCGGACTGGCTGGATCGCGGCGCGCTGCGCCGGGAGGTGCTGACGCCGACCGAGGCGGGTGGCACCGGGCGGGTGCTGCCGAGCCGGTGGGACGCCGTCGCCGATCGGGCCACCAGGGCGGAGTACGTCGACCTTCGCCCCGGTGCGGTGCTGATCGTCGACGGCATGTTCCTGCTCGATGGAACGCTCGACTTCGACCTGAGCATCCACCTGGCCGTCTCGTCGCAGGCCATCGCCCGGCTGCTGCCTCCGGAGCTGCACTGGACGTTGCCCGCGCACCGGGACTACGCGGACACGGCCCGGCCGGAGCGGAGCGCGGATTTGATCGTCCGGATGGACCATCCGGACCGGCCTGCCTTCCGGCGCCGCACCGGCTGAGCCCCGCGTGTGCGTGGGCCGTCCGAGTCAGTCCTCCTGGTCGAACGGCGAGGTGAACCGTCGGGTTCCGCCGGGGCTCGCGGGCGGCGGCCCCCCGGCCTGTCCCGGCGGCGGCGCGCCCTGGACTCGGGTGGGCGGCATGGGTGCCGGGCCCGCCTGTGGATCGGGACCGCCGCCGGGCGGACGAACGACGTCGGTCGGCTCCTCACCCGAGGCATCGGCCCGGTCCGGCATGTCACGCTGCGGACCGACGCGGCCCGTCTGCCTGCCCGTCGCGCCTGCCTGCGCCGGACCGACCTGTCCCGCCGCCCCGGCAGGGCCGCCGAATCCGGGTCGCCCGACTCTTCCCGGCGGAACGGAACTCGACCCCGGTGTCGGCGGCGGACCAGTGGGCCTGCCGATGCCGCCCACGCCCGGCGCGGGTGCCGGGCCACCGTGCGCGACGGGTCCGGACTGCGGCCCCGCGGGTCCTCGATCGGTTCTGCCGGGGCCGGGATGTCCTCCCGGGCCTCCCGGGCCGCCGGCGCCGCCCGGCCTGCGGGGCGGCAGCGGCGGCCTGCCCGCCGGGCCGTTCGGCGCGGCGCCCGGACCGCGCTCGGCGGGACCCGGCGGGACGACGGGCGCGGCGGGGCGGGTGGCCTCCTCGGCGGGCCCGCCGCCCGAATCGGGCGTGGCGTCGGTCGGTCGCAGCCGCTCGGTCACGGAGCCGTCGCCTGCCCCGGAACCGTTCAGGAACGAGGTCATCTCGGCGGTGATCGCCGTCAACGTCGGACGGCTCGCCGGATCCGGCCCGAGTGCCGCGATCAGTCGCGGTCGGTGCCTGCTCCGTTCCGGCAGATGCACGACGTCCGCGGCCTGCGCCGCCGCCATCAACGCCGACATCGGGCTGTCCCGGTACCCCCTCGGCGGACTGCCGGTCAGCGCGTAGGCCACCGTCGCGGCGAGCTGCCAGCCGTCGGAGGCGGGCGTCGCGGGCTCTCCCCTGGCGACCTCGGGGGCCAGGAAGTCCGGGGTGCCCACCATCATCCCGGTGGCGGTCAACGTGCTGTCGCCGTCGCTCCTGGCGATGCCGAAGTCGATGAGCTGCGGGGCGCCCGCCTCGTCGATCAGGATGTTGCCCGGCTTGACGTCCCGATGCAGCAGGCCCTTCTCATGGGCGGCGTTCAGAGCCTCCGCCATCGTCCCCCACAGCCTGGCGGCGGCCACGTCGTCCAGGAGACCCGACGCACGCACCACCTCGGACAGCTGATCGCCCGCGATGTACTCCATCACGATCGCCAGCCCGTCCGTGCCGTCGCCGAGATCCTCGAGGATGTCGTAGATCCGCACGCAGTGGGGATGCCGGACCGCGGCCAGGGCACGCGCCTCGCGCAGCATCCGTTCCTCGGTCTCGGCGTCGGGCGCGTGGGCGATCTTCACCGCGACCTGTCGGTTGAGGCTGGTGTCCTCCGCCAGCCACACCTCGCCGAAGCCGCCCTTGCCGAGTCGGCGGATGCGTCGGAACCGGCCGCGCCCCGCGCCGCTGCCGCTCACCGGCACGTGGCCGCCCAACAACGTCGGCACGTCGACACCGGAGGCCGAGTCGGACTCGCCGCGGGCCGACTCGCCCGCCGGGGCCGCACCGCCGAGGAAGAACGGCAGCGGTCCCGGCGTGTCGGCGAGCCTGGGCGGCTGCTCGGCGGCCTGCGGCGTGACCTCCGTGGAGTGCGGCGGCAGGATGGGCTTGGGCTCCTCGGGAGGCCTGCCCGTCCGTGTCGTGGGCGGCGGTCGATGCGCTTCGGCAGCCTGCTGCGACGGCGGCTGTCTGCGGGCCATCGCCTGATACTGCTCGTCCTCCTGCGCGAGCCGACGCGCCTCGCGCAGCTCCTCCGCGTGCTCGGCATCACGCCTGCGCTGATCCTGATGTCGACGATCGCCCTCGTCGGAGTCCGACCGCTCCGACCACTCGATGACCGCGTGCGGCGGCGGGCCGACCGCGAGGAGCACCAGCGCACCGAGGAAGACGGCGGGCAGCAGGCCCACCCAGAGATGGACGACGACCTGGGCGGTGAGCCCGACGGTGAAGAGCGCCAAGAGCGCGAACGGCGCCCACAGCGTCACTCCCGGCCAGATGGGGCCCCGCCTGGCCACGAGCCTGCCCTGCCAGGACACCAGGGCGATCAGCACGATCGGCAGGGCCACCAGCGCGGCGATGTGCAACCAGCGCAACGCCGAGTCGGCTCCGATCGCGTCGCCGACGGTACCCGAGGACAGCAGGTACTCGCCCTGCGTGGTGAACCGACCCACGCAGACGCCCTCGGCCATGTCGAACCGTGCCTCCGGCGCCAACGGGCCGCTCCCCGCCGCGGCGGCGCTGATCACGTCCGAGACGCCCCGGAACATCAGCAGCGGGATGACGAAGGCCGTGCACACGCCGATCAGACCGATCAGCAGCCCGGTTCCGGTGTTGTAGCGGTTGCCGATGCCCTTGCGGAGGATCGCGATGATCAGACTCCCGAAGGAGATGATCAGACCGACCAGGAATCCGGCGCCCGTCACCGTCCACGCCCATTCGCCCGGGCAGAAGTTCGCCCCCACCAGGCGGTGCAGCCAGGACAGGAGTGCCGCCGCGAAACCACCGACGGAGTCCACTGGTGTCGCCCCTTTCCTCACGGTGCCGTCGTCGTCGAGCGAGCACCACGGCCGCGTCCCAGGGCCACCCGCGGCAGGCGGCGAGCCTGCCCGTACACGATAGGCCTGCGGCCGACGCCGCCGTAGATCAACCCCGGCGTCGGCGGTGTGTCGGCAGGCGTCCTCGGTGAGCGGTCACCGAGTGCGCTCGGTGCGCAGCTCGACAGCCGTCCAGGCGCCGAGGAACAGACGAGCACCGTCGGCGAGCGTCCTCGGCGTATGGGCACGGACCGGTTCGCCGTCGCCGAGCACGGTCCCGTTCGTGGAGCCGAGATCGACCAGTTCCCAGCGGTCGGCCGCCGTTCGGGTCAGCCGCGCATGCCGTTGCGAGACTCCCGGGTCGTCGCCGAGATCGACGTCCGGCGGAATCATCGCCGTCCCGCCGCCTCTGCCCAGGAGCACCTCGGACGAGGTGAGGGCCACGCGACGCGGCGGACGGTCGAGCGGCGGCACCAGACTCCGCACGTCGAGACCCTCGCGCGCCGTCACCGCCTCGAACCAGTCCGGGTCGACGGTGATCAGCGCGTGCCAGCGCGGCTCGGCACGGGAGTCGACGTCGTCGGCCGCGCGTGCGAAGGAGTCGCGGCCGCACTCCTCGCAGAATCGACCGCCGCGGGGCGTGCCGCACTCCGGACAGCGGCCCGGCTCGACGACGGGCACGATCGGATCCGGCGAGCCGGGCTGCGACCAGGGCAGGACAGGCGCGGCGGGCACCACGTCACCGCCTCGCCACCACGGCACCGGGGAGACGGGCCGCGCCGCGGTCAGCTCCCGACCGCAGACCTCGCAGTAGTCCACCGCGGGGGTGGTGTGTCCCGCCGGGCAGGTCCGCATCACCGTCCTCCCCGGTCCGTCGGTCGTCGCAGCCCGGCCGTCCGCCCGGAACGGACGTCCAGGGTCATCTCCGCCTCGGCGCTGACCCGGGAACGCAGTCGAACGGTGCCGGTGTGCTCGTCTCGCTCGACCACGGCGGCCAGCAGTCGCGCGGTGTCCTGATTGCCCGCAGCCTCCGCCAGCTCGACGGCGCGGCTCAGGCTGCTGGTGGCCGTGTCCGGGTCGCCGCCCGTTCTGGCCGCCAAGCCCGTCCGAATCGCCTCGACCAGTTCTGACTGGCCGGTGTAATGCCCCACCACCCGGTCGACGAACGTCGCCTGCGCGAGGTCCGAGGTGCCCTCGGCGAGGACGAGCCCGGTCGCGAGCGGGCCCACGTGGTCGAATCGCGGGGCGACGACGCTGATCCGCGCGGCCAACCGCCGGTCGGCCTGTTCGACGGGCTCGATCTCGACTCCGACGTGGTAGGCCCGTGTCTCGGCACCCCATGATCCGATCGGGTAGTCGCCGGTCATCGCGCCCGACGGCACCCGCCGTCCGCTCAGATCGACCACCGTCGGATCGACCTGTTTGAGGAAGCGGAGTCGAGCGGTCCGCGGCGTCCACACTCGGAGGGCGACGTCCGCGGTCTCCTTGCCCATCGCCGCGTCGATCATCGCGCGGAACTCCGCCGCCAGTCGCCCCGGCTCCGCGATGATGTCCACCGTCCCCGACAGGGCCTCGGCGATCCGGCGCAGCTCCGCGACCGCCCAGTCCGTGCCGATGCCTCGGCAGTCGCAGACGAACCGGTCTCGGCAGGCGGCCAGGCACATGTCCAGCGCGGCGGCGTCCTCCCCCTGGTTCACGCCGTCGGTCAGCAGGACGGCGTGCCGCACGCCCGCGGGGGCGCCGCGGAACAGCTCCTCGGCCAACAGCAGCCACCGACTCATCGCGGTGCCGCCCACGGCACGCACTGCACGAATCGCCTTGGCGGCCGCCGTCCGGCTCCTCGGATCGGCCCGCGCGAGTCCTCGATGCGCCGGATACACCATCCTGGCAGCCGAGTCGCCCGCGACGACCGCGAAGCGCACTCCCTCGCGCAGCGCGTCGACGGCGCTCACCGCGGCCTGGCGGGCGGCGGCGATCCTGGTTCTCGGCCAGTTCATCGAAGAGGAGCAGTCGAGGATGACGACCACGGTGGTGTCCTCACCGCCCGCGCGCCCCTCGGCCGTCCCGCCGTCGTCGGCGTTCGAGGCCGCCCCGGCGGTCACCGTGACGATCGCGTCGACGTCGCGCCCGCCGACAGGCAGGAATCTGTTCTGATCGATCGTGATCCGAAAGCTCGGCCCGTTGCCCATCCCGACGACTCCTCTCGCCGCGCCCCTCCGGCGCCGGTGCCGGCGCGCCTGAGACCGTCGACGGCGCCCGAGACCGTCGACGGCGCCGACACGCACCCCGACTCAGACGGTCGTCGCGTCCCGCCCCAGAGGGAACGGCACCAGGGCGACCGTGATGTTGTCGTGACCACCGCCGCGCAGGGCGAGGCTGGTCAGTTCGCGAGCCGCGGCGAAGGGAGCCCCGAGTCCGGCGACCCGGACCGCCGTCTGCGTCGGATCGCCGAGGTAGTGCCACAGGCCGTCGGTGCAGACCAGCACGATGCCCGGCCCGTCCGGTCGGAAGCTGACGACCTCCGCGGGCCTGCCGTCGGAGTCCGCGCCCAACCAGCGGCACAGCGCGGCCGCGCGGCGGTCGCCCCGAACCTGTGCTTCGGTCATCTCACCGGTCGAGACCATCTGTCGGGCCCAGGAGTGGTCCAGTGTCAGACAGGCGGAGCCGCCCGAGGCGACGACCTCGGTCACTCGGTTTCGGTGCGCCTCGGAGCTGATCGCGATGTCCGCTCCCCCGACGACGCCGGGGTTCACCACCGTGGACTCCGGATGGGGCAGCGCCAGCCAGTACGCCCGGCTGTCCCCCACCCAGCCCACGGTGACCTCCGTCGAGGTGACGACCGCCGAGACGAACGTGCAGGACGGCGGATCCCGGTCGGCCGCGTCGGTGTGCAGTCGGGCCACCGACTCGGTCGCGGCGCGGACGGCCCGACGCGTCGCCTCGGCGGGCTCCGAGCCCGCCCGGACGGCCTCCGAGAGCAGCTCCGCCGCCGTGTACGCGGCGACGCGGGAGGCGTCCTCGGCCCGTGACGAGGAGGACACCCCGTCGCAGACGACCACCACGATCGCCTCCGACCCGTCGGGGGCCTGCTGCCTCCGCAGGCCGAAGGCGTCCTCGTTGTGATGGTGGCGCAGTCCCCGGTCGCTGACGCCCGCGACGACGTCGAGGTCGACCTCGACCCGATCGTTCTCGGCGGGCTTGGGCCGGCCGCAACGGGCGCAGTACCCGTCGTCGGTGAACCGACCGTGCCCGCACGAGCCGCAGACCGGCGCCCCGGCCGGTACGGGGGCGAGCTCTTCGGCGGACGCCGCCTCGGCCAGGACCGGGCCCAGGTTCTCGCCGCAGTCCTCGCAGAAGAGGTCGCCGACGATGGTGACGTACTCGCACTTCGGGCACGCCGGGCCGCTCGGCTTCTGACCGGCGACCGAGGTCTGTGATTGCGACATCAGCTACACCAGAGTTCGGGGGCGAAGACTGTTCGCCCGGTCCACCAGGGCGATGCGTTCGGCCCGGTCGTCGACGGCCCTGGCGAGGCTGCGGTAGCCGCGCTCAAGACCGAGTCGCAGGATGTGCTCGTCCAGCTCATAGCCGAACACGCGGCCGGGCGCCTTCGGACGCCCGCCCACCCCGGCGCCGACACCGCGCACCCACTCGTGGGCGGCGCGCAGCACCTCCACCGTCAATCGCGCCCGTCGTTCGGCGTCCAAGCCGAGCGGCTCCAGTCTGCTCGCGGCGTCGAGCAGGTCCTGATGGCCCAGTTCACTCGGGCTCCGGCCCTGCACCCGCGCCAGGATCGCGGCGATCCTGGCCGCGACATGGTGTCTCGAGGTGTCCGGCACCGATTCCAGGACGAGCACGGCGCCCCGAACATCCCCGGTACGCAGTCGGGCCCGTGCCAGGCCGAACGCCGCGCTGACGAAATCGTGGTCGGTACGCCAGACGACGTCATAGCGACGGGCGGCGGCGGCCACGTCGCCTCGGAACTCGTCGGTGACCGCCACGGCGAGCCGGGTCGCCTGTTCTCCGGGGAAACGGTCGTACAGGGCCTCGAAGCGGTTCCTGGCGTCGTTGAGGTCACCGGCGGCCAACGCTCCCAGCGCCAGATACCAGGCGATGCGCCAGTCGTCCGGGTCCTGCCGGGCCAGCTCTTGGAGCACCTGCCATGCGAGCCGCAGCTCGCCCCGGTCGATGTGCGCCCTCGCCAGACGCAGCCGCACCTCGTTCGTCTGCGCGGCGGCCCTCAGCTGCTCCGGGCCGGCATCCTCGGCGCTGAGCAGAAAACCTGCGGCCGGATCGGTCGGATCGACCATCGGGACCGGCAGGGCCATCGCCACCCGGCGTGTCTCCAGCACGGCCGTGCCCGAGACGATCTTCTGGAGATCGTCGACGCCGAAGCTGCGCCGTTCCGGTGTGAACATCGGCGACACACCGGGCACGGGCTTGCGGTCGCGGACCGCGACGACCTCACGCAGCACACCGGTGAGCTGCTCGGCCATCTCGTCGGCCGAGTCGAACCGGCGGTTGGGATCGGTGTGACACGCCCGGCGCAGGAAGCGCAGGAGCGACTCGTGCTCGGCCAGAACCGGCACGTCGGCCGGGTCGGGCAGCTGTTCCTTGAATTCCTTGTTGTAACCGGGGAAGTGGAAGCTGAGGACCGCGAGCAGCCGGCCGACGGTGTAGAGGTCGGAGGAGATCGACGGGCCGATGGTCGCGATCTCCGGCGCCTGATAGCCGATCGTGCCGTACACCGCGCCGTAGTCGTCGTCGACGTGCAGGACGGCGCCCATGTCGATCAACTTGATCTGTTCGGTGGTCTGGATGACGTTGTCCGGCTTGAGGTCGCAGTACAGGAGGCCACGTTCGTGGAGGTAGCCCATGGCGGGCAGGATCTCCAGGACGTAGGCGATGGCCTGATCCAACGGCAGCGCGGCCGTCGGTCCCTCGGTCTTGCGGCGTTCGGTGAGGATGTCCCGCAGCGACTGCCCGCCGACGTACTCCATCACGATGTAGCCGACGGTCTCCGCCGCGCTCGCATCGGCGGGCTGCACGACGTTGAAGATCCGCACCACGTTGGGATGCTCGACCTCGGCCAGCGCCCGCTGCTCGTTCAGCGTCGCCTCGACCGCGTCCGCGTCACCGTCGTTGAGCAGTCCCTTGAGGACGACCCAGCGGTCGTGGACGTTGCGGTCGCGCGCGAGGTAGATCCAGCCGAACCCGCCGTGGGCGATGCAGCCGAGCACCTCGTACTGGCCTGCCAGGACGTCGCCCGGCCCCAGCTTGGGGCTGAACGAGTAGCGCGCCCCGCAGTTCGGGCAGTAGCCGTCGACCCGGCCGGGCCTGCCGCCCCGGCTGCGTCCGACCGGCTTCTGGCAGCTCGCGCAGTACCTCTTGTTCTCGGCCACCTGGGGATCGCTCAGCACGACCGAGGCGGGGTCGCGGGCGGTCACCTGCGGCACCTCGACGAGTCCGCCGCCCAGCCTGCCGCGCCTGCTCGACCGGGTCGATCCCCTTCTCGACCGGGCCGACCCGGTGCGACTGGACGTCGAGTTCGTACCCGTGGGCCGGTCGCCGCGCACCGAGGTGCTCGACGTCGGATCGTTCGAGGACGCCCCGCTCCCCGCGGCGAACGCGGCGCGACCGGGCGGACTGGTCACCACGGTGCGGTCCGGGCCGAGGCCGGATGTCGCGGGCTGCGCGGCGGGCCCGGGCGGGCCCTGCCTGGGCTGCGAGGTCGACCGAGCGGTGGCATGCGGCGGGTGAGGCGGCGGACCGACCGGGAAGGCGGTGGACACCGTCCCCGGCGGCGGCCCCGGCCTGCCCGGCGGGACCGGCACGGGCGTCCGGACGGTCAGCGGCGGGATCGGCGGCGCGCCCCCGGGCCTGCCGTGGGGCGGTCGCGATCCGACCGAGACGGAGGTGCTGCCCGGCGGTGGCGCGGACGGCGGACCACCCGGCAACGGCTGGGCCGGCCGCTGAATCATCGTGGTGCCGTGCGCGGCGGGGTTCACAGGCGGGACGGGGTTCGGGGGCGAGGCGGCGGGAGTCGACTCGTCCGCGCCGGACACCCGGCGGCGGCCCTCCCCGTCGACGCCGCCGAGCCGGGCCGCCACGCGCGAGGGCGACGGCGGCTCGTCGGCGGCGGGGTCGACGAGCCGGTTGACCACCGAATCCGTCCTCGGCTGGTCGCCGATGCTCGGCGGCCCGCCGCACTCCTGACAGCGGCCGTCGACCACCCGGCCGGCGCAACCGGTTCGGGCACATGCGCTCATCGTCGCCCCTCTTTCCCCGCCAGCCCGCGTTGATAGCGGGTGACGGCCCTGGTGGCGGCGGCCAGGTCGCACGGCGCGCGCCACAGCAGTTCATGAGCTTGTCGGTGCAGGTCGAGCAGTTCGGGGTCCTCCAGCAGGCCGAGTCTGCCCGCCTTCGCCTGGAAGGCGTCGAGCCTGCCGCGCAGTTCACGCCGCCGAAGCAGCAGCTCACCCGCCCGATGCAGGGCGTCGGCCGCCTCGGCCGCGGCCTCGGCGCTGCGAACCCGCAGCCAGGCGGCCGACTCCGCCGCCGCGGCGGAACGGCCGGTCCGCCACAGCCGTTCCAACCGGGTGAGGGTGGCACGCAGTTCCGGAGCCGCGGCGGCTCGCGGCGGCAGCGCGGGATCGGCGACCTTGGCCAGCACCTCGGCGCGGACCCGATCGGCCTCGGCCTCGGCCAGCGTGACGTCCTCGATGGCCGCGTGCAGCTCGGCCAGCACCTGTGGCGCGGAGTCCCGCATCCGCGCGATCGTCTCCACTCGGTCGCCGATCCTGTGCAAGGCCGCGAGCAACGGCGCCAAGTGGGCGTCGAGGTCGAGTGGAAGTGCCATGTCGGCGGGCTCCTCGGCCGCCGAGGGAGCCCGCGCGCCCGTCGAACCGACGGCACCGGCCGCGGGCCCTGCCCGGTCGTGGCCTGCCCGGTCGCCGTCGGTCCGAGCGGAGCCCAGCGGGTCGGACACCGCCCGCATTCGTAACCCGGTCAGCGCCGCGGCGAGCTCGCGCAGCTCCCGATCGAGCTCGGAACCCGGCTCGGCTCCGCCGACGGCGCCTGCCCGAATCCGCAGCTCGTCGAGTTCGGTCTGCACCGGGTCCAGACGGGCGGCGACCCGCGTCCAGACCGCCGCCGCCCGAGCGACCGCCGTGCCGACGTCGATGAACGCGGCGTTCATGTCGGCGAGCAGATCGCCGACGCTGACCCGCACGACGCGCTCACGGGGGCCGAGCAGGCCGCGCCGCTCCAACGGAAGCTCCACCCGGGAGAGCTCCACCGAGGGCCCGGTGAGCAGCGCCGCGAGTTCGGCGAGCTCCGCGGGACTCGGGCGTGCTCGGCGTGCTCGCACCGCGTCGGCGGACTCCACGGTCCGGCGCAACAGGTCGAAATGCGTCCACAGCAGGGTGAGCCGCTCCCGGGCCCGTGCCCATTCGGACCGTGAGCCCGGAGCCAGCTCGACGTCGTCGAGGACGCGACGACCTGCGTGGTCCTCCAGTTCCAGCAGCGCCCGCGCCGTGCGTTGCACGCGGTCCCGATGCGTGCCGAGCAGCGCGTCGAGCGCGTCGAGCGAGGGCGCCGCGCCGGACGGGCCGGGAACGCTCATCGCAGCACCTCCGGCACCCTCGTCAGTCCTGGTAGTTCGCGGCGGGCGGCGCGGGCGCGGGACCCAGGTCGGTCAGCCAGGTGTTGTACATCCGCTCCCACGTGCCGTCCTGGCGCATCCGGGCCAACAGCGCGTTGGCGAAGCGGACGAAGTCCTCGTCGTCCTTGTTGAAGGCCATCCCATAGGGCTCGCTGGAGAACCGGTCGCCGACGACGTGGAGCTGCGGGTCCTGTCGCGCCATGCCCGCCAGGATCGTGTCGTCGGTGGAGAAGCCCTCGACCTGCCCCTGTTGCAGCATCACCAGGCAGTCCGCCCAGTCCGCGACGGCCACCGCGACCAGTCCGGCGTCGTGGGCGTCGATCCTGCGCAACGAGGTGGAGCCGCGTGCGGAGCAGACCCGCTCACCCGCGAGGTCGGCGACGTCCTCGTACTCGGAGTCGCGGTGGACGAGGAGCCGTTGTCCCGCCTCGAAGTAGACGGTCGAGAAGCTGACGTTCTCCCAGCGGTCGCAGGTGACGGTCATGGTGCGGACGACGACGTCGACCGTGCCGTCCGCCAGCACCTGTTCGCGCTGCTCGGAGGTCACCGTCACGTAGCGCACCTTGCCCGGCTCGCCGAACAGCGCCTCGGCCAGCTCGTTGACGAGGTCGATGTCGAAGCCGGAGAGCCCCTCGGCCGTCGGATCGCGATAACCCATCAGGTACGTCGTCTGGTCGACGCCCGCGATGAGGAAGCCGCGGTCGACGATCTCCTCCATCGTGGAGCCCGCGGGCATCTGTCCCGGGGTGGGAAGCCCGCCCGAGGGACGCAGGCTGGCCGTCGGGTCGCACGAGGGGTTGTCGGCGGGCGGCGGCTCCAGGCCGCTGGTGACCTCCGCTCCGACCGGCGTCGGACGTTCGACGTCGACGTCGACGTCGGCGGGCACCCCGGGGCCTCCCGCACAGCCTGCCAGGACGAGCACGGCCGTCAGCAGGGCGGCGAGACGACTTCCAGACCTCATCGGTACTCCCTCACGCGCTGCCAGACACCGGCGGCCGCGCCGACCGCCGCCACCACTGCGCAGCCCAGCAGGCCGACGGCGAGGCCGCCGAGCGCGCCGTGCGCGTCCGCCGAGCGCAGGCTCATCGTCGTCCTGACCGCCTCGAGCGCGGTCAGCAGGTTCTCGTCGACCTGGGTGAACGCCTCGCTCGCGGGTCCCATGGCCGTGTCCACGGCCGCTTCGTAGCTGCCTGCCTCGTCCAAGGCCCGCAGCTCTTCATGTAACGACATCCACTGCTGGTTCTGCTCGATCGCGGCGTCGACCGCGGCACGGACCTCCGGATCGACCGCCAGGTCCCGAGCCTGACCGAGCAGCCCGCCCGCGCCGTCCGCACCGCCCAGCGTCTCGGCGGCGTCGGCATGGTCGGTCACGTAGACCTCGCCTGCGGCCCCCTGGGCCACGAGGGTGAGCGTCTCGCCGCTCCTGGCCTGCAGGGCCGCGATACGGGCCTGGGCCAGGACGTCGACCTGTTCGGAGCCCGCGGTGCGGCTCTCGTCGAGCGCGGTCAGCATGGTGAGCTGCGCGATCCCGGTCCAGGCCAAACTCGCGACGACCGCCAGCGTGGCGACGACCAGGCCGATGTTGAAGACCCGGTTGGTGCGCCGGAAGAGGTGTATCTGCACGAACACCAGGGCGGCGAGCAGCAGCACTCCCAGCACGACCTCCACGATCGGCAGCGCGTCGGCGCGGTCCTGATCCTGGATGACGCCCGCCATCTCCGCGTCGTAGAGATCCTCGGCGGCGGGCAGCATGGTCGACTGCATGAGGCCGGAGGCCTCTCGCAGATAGGCGGCGCCGACGGGGAAGCCCTGCCGATGATTGGCCCGCGCCGCCTCGACGAGTCCGGTGTAGACGGGCAGCTGGTTGGAGAGCCGGGCGACCGGCTCGGAGAGCCAGCCCGCCCCGCCCGCGCCGTGGGCGGCGGTGGTCAGCGCGTCGGCCGCGGCGGCGATGTCCTCCTCATAGCGCTGTCGGACGTCGAGGGGTTCGCCGCCGCCGACCAGGAAGGCGCCCGCCACCGTGGCGTCCGCGTCGGACAGCGCGCCGTAGAGGTCCTGGGCGGCGATGCTCAGCGGTTCGCTGCGCTGCACCAGGTCGTCGAGGCCGTTCTCCTTGGCCTGGACGGAGAAGAAGCCGACCACACCGGTGAGCACGCTCAGCAGCACCAGGCCGAGGCCGAGCAGCGCGAGGCGACCCGGCGTGGTGGAGCGCAGGGTACGCAGATCGTCGAGATAGCGCCGTACCGCGCCGCGTTCCCGGGGCGCCGCGGCGGGCTCCGGCTGCCCCGGCGTCTGGGCTCTCCCGGTCCCCGACTGCCCGGGCCGCTGCGGGGACCCCGGCCGGACCCGCGGGCCGCCGGACCGGCCGGGCGGTCGGGGAGCGCTCATGGTCGCCGCTCCCGTCGCCGAGCCGAGGCGGGGACCGGGTGGTCTCGCCGAGAAAGCGACGACGCCCCGGCTCGGGAGCACAGCCCGGTCGGCGTGTCAGGACCCCTCACCGCGTCACACCCTCACGATCCGCATCCGCCCACGTTCCTGTGGATTCGAGCGCGCCGGGACGGGTTTCACGCGATTCCCCGAACCGTCGACGGCGCCCGGCGATTGTTCCCCGTCATGGAGAAGGCGTCACGGCCGCCCTCGCGTTCGGCGACGCCGGGGGCCACGATCAGCGTGGCCCTCCGCCCGCCCGCGTCCGCCTCGTCGAGACGACCCGGGCCGCGCGCTCCAGTGCGAAGATACCGGCCGTTCTTGATCACGACAGGGTTTTGGATCATTTCGTGACGCGGCACGCCGAGCCCGCCGGCCGACCGCGGTGCTCAGCCCAGTCCGGAGGACACCGCCTTCGCCCAGAGTTCGAGGCCTTGATCGATCTGTGCCTCGTCGACGACCAGCGGCGGGATCATCCGCACCACGTTGCCGTGCGGACCACAGGTCAGCAGCAGCAGACCGAGGTCCGCCGCCGTCCGATGCACTCGGTTCGCGATCTCTGGAGCGGGCGAGCCGTCCGGGTTCACGAACTCGGAGGCCACCATCAGCCCCAGCCCGCGCACATCGCCGACGGCCGCGTAATCGGCCGCGATCCGGCGGGAACCGGCCAGCAGCCGCTCGCCGGTCCGAGCCGCGTTCTCGACGAGTCCCTCCTCCAGGATGACGTCCAGGGTCGCCACGGCCGCAGCGCAGGCCACGGCGTTGCCGCCGTAGGTTCCGCCCTGCGAGCCCGGCAGGCCTCGGCTCATCAGCTCGGTGCTCGCGGCGATCGCGGACAGCGGGAAGCCGCTGGCCAGCCCCTTGGCGGTGATCAGGATGTCGGGCTCGACGTCGAAGTGCTGATGTCCCCAGAACTCGCCGGTCCGCCCGAAGCCGGTCTGCACCTCGTCGAACACGAGCAGGATCCCGTGCCGGTCGGCGCGTTCCCGCAGCCCGGCGAGGAACCCGGGCGGGGCGGGGACGTAGCCGCCCTCGCCGAGGACGGGCTCGACGAAGAACGCGGCGATGTCGGCGGCGGGGGCGGCGGTGACGAGGAGATAGTCGAGTTCCCGCAGTGCGAAGTCGACGGCCTCCTTTTCGGACCATCCGTAGCGGTAGGCGTAGGGGAACGGTGCCACGGTGACGCCGGGAACGAGCGGTCCGATGCCTGCGCGGATCTTGGTTCCCGAGGTCGTCAGCGACGCGGCACCGAAGGTTCGACCGTGGAAGGAGCCCTGGAACACCACCACGTTCTGCCTGCCGGTCGACTGGCGGGAGAGACGCAGGGCCGCCTCCACCGCCTCGCTTCCGGAGTTGACGTAGAACAGCGAGTCCAACCCGGCGGGGAGCACCTCGCTCAGCCGTTCGGTCAACGTGAGCAGCGGCTGGTGCATGACGGTGGTGTACTGGCCGTGGATCAGCGTGGCGACCTGCTGCTGCGCGGCCGCGACGACCTTCGGATGGCAGTGTCCCGTGCTCGTGACGCCGATTCCGGCGGTGAAGTCGAGATAGCGCCTACCGTCGTGGTCATAGAGATAGACGCCCTCTCCTCGGGCGACCTGCACCGGAGTTGCCTGCTTGAGCAGTGGCGACAACTGAGCCATGATCACTCCTCGACTGTAGGATTGTCGACAATCTATCGCCCTCATGCAACCATCGACCGTGGTCGCGTGTCCACACCTACCCCGGGAGGGTTTCCGGCATGACCAGCGTCGAGACGGTCCTGAAGAACACTCCGAAGGAACTGTTCATCGGAGGCGGCTGGGTGCCCGCCTCGGGTGGCCGGACCTTCGACGTCGACGATCCGGCCACCGGCGAGGTGCTGTGCTCGGTCGCCGACGCCTCCCCCGCCGACGGCGTCGCCGCGCTGGACGCCGCCGTGGCGGCGCAGCCCGCGTGGGCCGCGCATCCCCCCAGGGAACGCGGCGAGATCCTGCGCCGCGCCTTCGAACTGCTGACCGCGCGCATCGACGACCTCGCCCTGCTGATGACCTCGGAGATGGGCAAACCGCTGGCGGACTCCCGCGCGGAGATCACCTACGCCGCCGAGTTCTTCCGCTGGTTCTCCGAAGAGGCCGTGCGGATCGACGGCGGATACCAGGTCGCGCCGAACGGCACGGGCCGCTTCCTGGTGATGCGCCAGCCGGTCGGCCCCTGTCTGTTCGTCACGCCGTGGAACTTCCCGATGGCGATGGGCACCCGCAAGATCGGACCCGCGATCGCGGCGGGCTGCACCAGCGTGATCAAGCCGGCGCACCAGACGCCGCTGTCGATGCTGGCGCTCGCGGAGATCCTGCGCGAGGCGGGACTTCCCGACGGCGTCCTCAACGTGGTGCCCGCCATGGGGGCAGGCGAACTGATGGAGCCGCTGATCCGTGACGGCCGAGCACGCAAGCTCTCCTTCACCGGCTCGACCGCCGTCGGCCGCAGTCTCATCGAGCAGTCCGCCGAACAGGTCCTGCGTGTGTCGATGGAGCTCGGTGGCAACGCCCCGTTCATCGTCTTCGACGACGCCGACCTGGACAAGGCCGTGGACGGCGCGATGCTGGCCAAGATGCGCAACATGGGCGAGGCCTGCACGGCGGCCAATCGCATCTACGCCCAGGCCGGGATCGCCGAGGAGTTCGGCAGGCGACTCGCCGAGCGCATGGGGTCGCTGCGCGTCGGCCACGGTGTCAAGGAGGGCGTCCAGGTGGGACCGCTGATCGACGCCAAGGCCAGGAAGAAGGTCACCGAGCTGGTCTCGGACGCGGTCGGTCGGGGCGCGACGGTCGTCATCGGCGGCGAGGCTCCCTCCGGCGAGGGCTACGACGGCGGATACTTCTACTCCCCCACCGTGCTCACCGGCGTCCCGACGGACGCGCGGATGGCCACCGAGGAGATCTTCGGCCCGGTCGCCCCGATCAGCGTCTTCCAGACGGAGCAGGAGGCACTGGATCTGGCCAACGACACCGAGTACGGGCTGGTCAGCTACGTGTTCACCACAGACCTGGGGCGCGGCCTGCGGATGTCGGAAGGCCTGGAGACCGGCATGGTCGGCCTCAACCAGGGCATCGTCTCCAACCCGGCGGCGCCCTTCGGCGGAGTGAAGGCCTCTGGCCTCGGACGTGAGGGCGGCAGCACCGGCATCGACGAGTTCCTGGAGACCAAGCTGGTCGCCATCGCGACCTGACGCGGCTCGTCCGCGGCCCGACGCCGGGCGGTTTCGTCGGCGGAACCGCCCGGCGGCCTCGTCCGTCCCGTCGGCGTCGCTCTGGGCACCCCGGACCGCGTCTGTCGCGGGCGGAACGAGACCGGCCTCCAGCGTCGACCGATGGTCTCGCACCCAGTCGCGGGCGGCCGCGACGGACTCGACGACGCCGAGGTCGCGCAGTCGCCGCATCGCAGGATCTCCGGCCTCGGCGGCCGAGACGATCCCCGAGACGCAGGAGTCCTGCCGCCGCAGGACCGTTCTCACGAGCGCGCTCCGGTCGATCGGGCCGTAGGCGTCGCAGAGCAGACGCATCCGGCGTGTCGTCTCGGCCAGATCCATGACGGAAGGTCCCAGACCGAGGTACTGCCAGCACACGTGCGCGAGGTCGTCCATCCGAGCCCCCGGCGCGGCCAGGTCCCAGTCGAGCAGGGCCGCCGGGCGGAGTCCCGCGCCGAGATCGCGATACACCGTGTTCCGGGGCGCGAGATCGTGATGGCAGACGACCTCGGCGCCCCCGGCGGCCGGAGTGCCCGCGGTGAGGTCGTGGAACGTCCGAACGAGCCGAGCGAGCGAGGCGAGACTCCCGTCCGTCACGACCGCGTCCTCGTGCGGCGTGGCCCAGGGGACGTGGCCCTCGATGACGGTCAGCGTCTCGCGACCCCGCTCGTCGAACCCGAGGAATCGCGGGGCGCCCGTCCAGCCCCGTCCTTCCGGATCGCGCGACAGCTCGTGGGCGAACTCGGCATCGGGCCCGGGCCTGCGTACCGTGTCGCCGACGCGGACGACGTCGGTGACGAGACCACCCGGCAGAAGTTCTTCACGCACTCGCACGGTATCCCCGCGCATCTTCCGCGCCTCCCGCCGACGCGAGACGACGACGGTCACGGCGTCGACGACGCCCGGCACGGACGGACGCCCTCGGCCGTGGCCCCGGGCGGGCTCCCTCCGGAGCCGGTCGGCGGGCCTCGACGCCCGACGCGCCGGTGTCCGGCCATGCGGTGGTCGACACCGGGCCGAACACCACGAGCCCGTCGGGCTCGGGCGACACGGGATCAGCGGCGCCGGGCCGTCCGCGTGAGGTCAGCGGTGCCGCGTCAGCCGGTCCACGGCCTCGCTCATGTGCGCCTCCAGGCTGCTCAGCAGCAGTTCCTCGTCGCCCGCCTCGATGGCGTCGACCAGGCCGCGATGCTCGTCGATGGTGTCCCCGGAATGGCGGGTCGTACCCTGTAGGGCCAGCAGGCACATGCGGGTCTCTACCAGCAGCGTCTCGGCCATCCGCTCCAGTCGGGGACTGCCCGACGCCGACACGAGTGTCTGGTGGAAGTAATGGTCGGCGTCGGCGAGCGCGTCGGCGTCCGCCGAGGCGGCGGCCGAGGCCATCAGGGCGTGCGCGTCCCGCAGCCGAGAGACCGCGACGGCCCGATCCCCTTCCATGATTCGTCTGCACGCGGCGCTCTCGATGGCCGACCGGGCCCGATAGATGTCCCGCACGTCATCGTCGTCGAGGTCGATGACGAACAGTCCTCGATGCGGCTCGCTGCGCAACAGGCCCTCCTGCACCAGTCGCTGCATCGCCTCGCGCAGCGGTCCCCGACTCACCCCGAGCCGGTTCGCCAGGTCGATCTCCCCGAGTTGACCACCTGGGGGCAGCTCGCCCCGCGTGATCGCGGTACGCAGCTGTTCCGCGACGATCTCGGCGGTCGATCTCCTGGTCAGCGGCGCCAGGCCGCTACTCGTCGGATGGGTGTCGACGGTCACCATCTGTCACTCCGTTCTCCGGCCGGACAACACGCCCAGGCCTCGGGACGCCGTCCGGCCCACCAGGCGAAGACCCTCCCACACGCTCACCTGATTGGCGGTCAGCACCGGTTTACCCAGTCGCTCCGTGAGATCGTCGAGCAGCATCGCGGTGTGCAGGGCGGTGTCCGGGACGAGCACGGCCTCGGCGGCGGGGTGGTCATGTCCGGCGACGAAGTCGAGCACGTCGGCTCGGGTGAGCGTGCCCACCTCCGCCGCGGTCACGATGCCCCGACTGGCCAGCGACACGACCTCCACGCCGTCGCGCGCCAGGAAGCCCGCGAAGCGGCCCGCGACGTCCGCCGGATAGGTCGCCGCGACCGCGACTCGGCGCAGACCGAGTTCCCGCAGCGCCCGGACGAAGGCGAAGGAGGTGCTGGACGCGGGCACGCCCGCGGCCTCGGCGAGCCGCTCCACCTGGCGCGTCGCGCCGTCCCAGCCGAAGACGAAGCTGCCGCTGGTACAGGCCCACACCACCGCGTCGACCGCGTGATCACGCAGGGCGGCGGCCCCCTCGGCCAACACGTCGTCGCCGCCGATGTCGAGCAGTGCGTCGACGCGATGGGCGTCCTCGCGCATCTCGGTGTGGACCAGCGGCAGTCGCACGCCGTCGCCGATCAGGCCCTCCAGCGTCGGGTAGTCGTCCTCGGCGCTGTAGCCCGGGTACAGAAACCCCACCGTCACGGTCACCCGTGCCTCCGTCCTCGACCCCGTCGGGCCGATTGTCGACAATCCTACCGAATCAGGCCGCAGGGAGGCGCGCCTGTTGGAAGAGACGCTGGTCCACGGCGAGCGACTCCCGATTGAGCAGGCGCAACGCGCCCCACATGGTCACCTGGTTCGCGGTGAGGACCGGTTTGCCCAATGCCCGCTCCAGCAGCGGGATGATGTCGTAGGTGGGCAGGTTCGTGCAGCTCACGAACATCGCGTCCGCATCGGGGCGGTCCGCCGCGCGCACGATCTCCATGACCTCCTGGTAGGACACCTTCCAGATCTGGTTGAGCAGCCCGAGGCCCTGGCAGGACACGGCCTCGATGTCGTACTCGCCGAGGAAGCCGATCAACCGGTCGTTGATCGGCCCGATATACGGGGTGGCGATCGCCACCTTGCCCACGCCGAGCACGCGCAGCGCCTCGACGAGGGCGCCGGAGGTCGTGACGGCGGCGGGTGCCCCGGCCTCCAGCATGATCGTGGTCAGCGCGTGCTCCCCCAGGGAGCCGTTGACGAAGCTGCCCGAGGTGCAGGCGTAGGCCACCACCTTGGGCTCCGGAGTGAGCAGGTCCCGGGTCGCCCCGTGCACCGCCTGCTCGTCACTGATCATGGTCGCCATCTCCACGGTGACCGGCACCGGGACATAGGGAACCCTGGTCATGTGCAGGGTGACCTGATCCGGCACCCAGCGCCACAGCTCACGATCGAGCGCGAAGTCGAACGGTGCGACGATGCCGATCCCGTCGTCCGGGTACGGGCCGTCGACCGTCCCGAGAGTCTCGAGCACCATGGCGCCCTCGGCGTCCCGCGGCCTCTCAGTCCGCGCCCCGACTCACTCCGCGTGCCTGCGGTAGACGAGGCGCTCTCCGACCGCCCCGGACCGCCACACGTCGTGGCATGCCTCGGCCATCTCGTCCAGGCCCTCGACGATGGTGGCGTAGACGTTGCCGGGCACCCAGCCCACGTCGCCGTTGAGCAGCAGGTTGTTGCGCCCGTAGAAGATCGCCAGGTCGATCACGCCGGGGAGCTCGTGGATGTCCTTCTCCTCCTTGAACCGGCGGTCCAGCATCCCACCCGCGAAGTCGAAGTACATGACGTCGCCGGGAATGGGAGTGACGGTCGGGTTCTCCAGGCCGGGCGGCACCTCCGCGAAACGCGGCACCATCGTGTAGACCTCGTTGCGCGCGTACTTCGCGTGATAGACGTCGCCGCCCTGGGGCAGGGCCTGCCAGACGGCCTCGCAGGTCAACGGGGCGTCCTTGTCCAGCAGTTCGGCCACACAGGACACGCCGCGCTTGGTGAGCTCGATCTGGATATGACGAGTCATCGCAGGGACCCTTTCGGCGGTCGGGAGGGGCGCGGTGCCGCTCCGGTCGGTTCTCGCCGGCGTCGTGGTCGCCGAACTCGGCCGGTGTTCTCCGGCCGCCGGATCGACGGCACCCGCGAGCACCATGCGGATTGTTGACAATCCTACGAGAGCTTCCTAGCGTGTCAATGCCCGAGCTGGTAGACCGATGGTCTCTTCGTGACCGCCCCCGAACGACGGAGCCTTGCCGAATGTCGCCACTCGCCCGCCCGGTCGTCGCCGTCCTGCACGACGGCGTCGACGTCCTGCCGCCGTCGACCGAACTCGACGATCTCGCCGAGGTCCGGCCCGCCGTCGCCGACGAGCTGGCGGAGGCGCTCCGCGGCGCCGACGTACTGCTGGCCTGGGACTTCTCCTCCGGAGCCGTCGAGCGTGCCTGGCACGGGGTCGACTCCCTGCGCTGGGTGCACACCGCGAGCGCGGGCGTCGACCGGCTCCTCTTCCCCGCACTGCTGGAGGACCCCGGCATCACGCTCACCAACTCGCGCGGCGTCTTCGACCAGCCGATCGCCGAGTACGTCCTCGGGCTCGTCCTGACCTACGCCAAGGACCTCCACACCACCGTCGACCTGCATCGGGAACGCCGATGGCAGCATCGCGAGACCGAGCGCGTCGCGGGGCGCCGGGCGCTGGTCATCGGGACCGGTCCCATCGGGCGAGCCACCGGCAGGCTGCTGCGGGCCGCGGGCCTGCACGTCGAGGGCGTGGGCCGCCGGGAACGCGCGGACGATCCGGACCTCGGGCGAGTGCACGCCGCCGAGGACCTGCTCACCGCGCTGCCCCACGCCGACTTCGTCGTCTGCGCTGCCCCGCTCACCCCGTCCACCCGAGGCATGATCGACGCCGCCGCCCTGGCCGCGATGCGGCCCGAGGCACGCTTCATCAACGTCGGCCGGGGCGCGCTGGTCGACGAGGAGGCCCTGGTCGAGGCGCTGCGGTCGGGCGAACTCGCCGGAGCGGCCCTCGACGTCGTGGCCTCGGAGCCGCTCGACCCGGATTCTCCGCTGTGGACCCTGCCGGGAGTGATCATCTCGCCGCACATGTCCGGCGACGTCGTGGGCTGGCGCGCCGAACTGCTCGCGCTCTTCCTGGCCAACCTTCGTCGGTACCGCGCGGACGAGGCGTTGGAGAACGTGGTCGACAAGACCAGGGGCTACGTCAGCACCACCTGACCACCGCCCGCCGGGGCGGGCCTGGACCGACGATGTGCGAGGACGAGGAGGCAACGGTGGGCGACGACCTGGCGGAGTCGACGGCAGTGGAGTTGCGGGCCGCCTACGATCGGGGCGAGACGACGCCTCGCGAGGCGGCCGAGGCGGTGCTCGCCAGGATCGACCGGCTCGACGGGGAGGTCAACGCCTTCTGCCTGCTCGACCAGGAGACGACGCTGGCGGCGGCCGACGCGGCCACCGATCGGCTGCGCCGGGGAGCGGTACGGGGTCCGCTCGACGGCATCCCGGTCTCCATCAAGGACGTGCTGCTCACCAAGGGCTGGCCGACCATGCGGGGGTCACGCTCGACCGACGTCTCGCAGCCCTGGGACGCCGACGGACCGTCGGTGGCCCGGCTGCGGGAACAGGGCGCGGTGTTCGTCGGCAAGACCACCACGCCGGAGCTGGCGTGGAAGGGCGTCACCGACGGTCCGCTGACCGGCGTCACCCGCAACCCCTGGGACACCAGTAGGACGGCGGGCGGTTCCAGCGGCGGCGGCGCGGCGGCCGTGGCGCTGGGCATGGCGCCGCTGACGCTGGGCACCGACGGCGGCGGATCGGTGCGCATCCCCGGCAGCTTCTGCGGAGTCTTCGCCCTGAAGCCCACCTACGGCCTGATCTCACACTTCCCGAGCAGCCCGTTCGGCACCCTGGCCCACGTCGGCCCGATGACCAGGACGGTCGCCGACGCCGCGCTGCTGCTCGACGCGGTCGCGGTCCCCGACCCTCGAGACTGGTCGGCCCTGCCCGCTCCGGCGACGCCCTTCACCGAGACCCTCGACGCGGGCGTGCGGGGTCTGCGAATCGCCTTCAGTCCGGATCTCGGCTACGTCGAGGTGGACGAGGAGGTCGCGATGCGGGTCGCGGCGGCGGTCGAGGTGTTCACCGAACTGGGCGCCACCGTCGAGCGGGTCGACCCCGGCTTCGCCGACCCGGTGGAGGAGTTCCACACGCTGTGGTTCGCCGGAGCGGCGAAATCCCTGGAGACGTTGACGGATCGACAGCGCGCGGAGCTCGATCCGGGGCTGCGGGAGATCGCCGAGCAGGGCGCGGGGTACTCGGCGCTGGACTATCTCACCGCCAACGCCGCGCGTGCCGCCCTCGGCGCGTTGATGGGCCGGTTCCACGAGCGCTACGACCTGCTGGTGACCCCCACGATGCCCATCCCCGCGTTCGAGGCCGGTCGGGAGTCGCCCGTCGGGTCGAGCGAGCCGAGGTGGACCAGCTGGACTCGGTTCACCTACCCCTTCAACATGACTCAGCAGCCCGCCGCCACCGTGCCGTGTGGCTTCACCCGTGCCGGACTGCCCGTCGGCATGCAGGTGGTCGGGCCTCGACATGCCGACGCGGCCGTCCTGGCGGCCTGTCGGGCCTTCGAGACGGCACGGCCGTGGCAGGGCCGCCGCCCGGTGATCGCGGGCGGCTGACCCCGCCACGCGGGCTCGCGAGCTCCGTCCGGGACGCCGGTGCAGGCGGACGCCGACTCCGCCTGATCCGGCGGCCGGACCGCGTAGACGGCGACCCCCGGCAGGTCGCCCCGCTTCGGCGCGCGCGACGTCGGGCGGACGCGGCCGTGCGGCCGACGGTCGGCGGGTCCGTCCACCACCGTCCCGTGCCGCTCGCTCTCACCGCCGCTCGGTCTCACCGCCGCTCGGTCTCACCGCCGCCGGGTCTCCCGCCGCACGGGTCTCGGCGGAACCGAGGAGGGCCGAGGAGGGATCTCGTGGTCATGGCCGTGCGCTCGCCCGGCCCCCACCGGACTCGCCGGGTCGGCGGCCCTCGGCGAGCAGTTCCACGAGAGTCCGCATCCCGGCGGCCTCGATGGGGAAGTGCCCGGCGTCCGGCAGCATCACCAGTCGCCGCGGGCCCGCGATCCGGTCGAAGAACGGCAGGCTGATCTCCACCGGGGTCCAGCCGTCCGCGGCCGGATGCGCCAAGACGATCTCGCAGGCGGTGAATCGCTCCGGCTCCACGCTGGGGACCGCGTCCAGGAAACTGCGCACGAAGCCGAGCGGCATCCGGTTGCCGCCGCCTCGGCGATCCCGAAGGACCAGGTCGACCAGCGCCGGGACGTTGCTCATCTTCCGCATGTTCACCAGCAGACGCAGCGGCATCTCGACTCCGGCGAGCGGACCCGCCGCCCACCGCAGCACGGGCCTCGCGACGGCGCCCAGCCACGGGTATCGAGCCGCCTTCCGCCGCACACGGGCGTCGCGCGGGTCCACCAGGCAGGTGACGACGACCCGGTCGGCGAGACCGGTCCGTGCGGCGACCTCGTAGGCGATCATCCCGCTCATGCTGGCGCCGATCAGCGTCAGCGGTCGCGCGTCGTCGCGACGCTCGGCCCGCAGCAGGTCGCAGGCCAGGTCGATCCAGTGCGCAAGGCGCAGCGCGCCACGCCGAGGAGCACGGGTCCGGCCGAAGCCGGGCAGGTCCGGGACGATCAGTTCGACGCCGTGCCCGGCGAGCTGAGCCGCCACCGGCCACATCGCCGCCGCGTTGCCGCCCGCGCCGTGCAACAGCAGCGCACGACGAGGTGCGTCCGATTCGCCCACCCGCTCGATGTGGACGTCCATGTCGCGCCACCGCCACCAGGTGGAGCGACGGGCGGGCAGCGGGCGGGGGCGTAGCTCCTCGGGCAGTAATGCCAGGTAGTCGTCATGCACACCGCTAGTCTTCGACGCGGCGGACGCCCCGACAACTCGCATTGGACAGATCATCGCCGAGCCCCGCAGAACACCCCGTCAACAGCGCTCTCGGGAGACGGTGGCCTTCATCCTGGAGGCCGCTGCTCAGCTTTTCGACCGTGACGGCCTGGCCGCGACGACCAACCACATCGCCGACCGGGCCGGCGTGTCCATCGGAACCGTGTACCAGTACTTCCCGAACAAGCAGGCCCTGCTCTACGCCCTGACCCTGCGCCACATCGATTCGCTCGCCGCCCGTCTGGACGCCGTGTGCGCCGATCTCCGCCGCCGGGAGCCTCCGTTCGTCGACACGATGACCGTGCTCGCGACCGAGATCGCCGCGCTGCATCGTGACCGGCCCCGACTGCACGCGCTGATGCACCAGAACTCTCCGAGGGTCCCGGAGGGCCTCGCGAGGCTGCAGACGCTGACCGAGCGCCTGATCGCCGAGGTGGCCGGGCATCTGCGCCGATGTGACCGGGGAGCCGAGGACGCGACCGTGACGGCCGCGACGCTCGTGCACGCGCTCGACGCCCAGCTGCACCACGTCCTGCTCGAACTGCCCGACGAGGTCGACCAGGTCGACCGCCTGGTCACCCTGGCGCTCGCGATCGCCGATGCCCGACGGCCCGCCTGATCGACCCGGGCGGGCGATCGGATACGGCGTACGACGGCCGGCCCGACGTCGACGGCGACACGTCGACGAGGTTCGCCGTCGACCTCGTGGCGGACAGCGCCGGAGTTCACGGCGTCCGACGACCGCCCGCCGAGTCCGCCTGCGCGGAACGAGACACGCCGACCACGCGGGCCGACGCACGCACGGCGCGGAGGAGGCCGCGGCGCCGAGGACGACAGGCCGCGGCGGGTGGCCACCTCGCCCGCACCGGCCGGGGCCGACCGGCAGGATGCCCGGGAGAGAGCTGTCGGGAGAAGGGCGAGTCGCATGACCCGCGAGCACCACTACGAGGTGACGGTGTCCTGGCGTGGGAACACCGGGACGGGCACGTCCGGGTATCGCTCCTACGAGCGGTCGCACGACCTCGCGTCGGCGGGTCTGCCGATCATCGAGGGCAGCGCCGACCCGGCCTTCGTGGGCGACGCGAGCCGGTGGAACCCCGAACAGCTCCTCCTCGGCGCGCTGTCCCAGTGCCACATGCTGAGTTATCTCGCGCTGTGCTCGCTCGGCCGGGTCGTGGTGGTGGCGTACGAGGACTCCGCACGCGGGCTGCTGCACGAGTCCGCCCGCACTCGGGGGCGGTTCACCGAGGTGATCCTGGCGCCACTGGTCACCGTGGCGAGCGAGTCCATGGTGACCGAGGCGACGGCGTTGCATCGACGGGCACACGAGGTGTGCTTCATCGCCAACTCGGTGAACTTCCCGGTTCGGCACGTGCCGACGATCCGGGTACCCGCCGGGCACGACTGAGCACCCGCGCCCGGGCGTCCGGACAGGCGCGGAACGCGATTCGTGTCGGTCCCGGGCCGCCTGCCCGCCCGGATCACCGGGCGCCTGTCATCGAGGCACCGGCCGCCGTCCGCGTCGGCCCGGGCCGATCGCGTCGAGCCTCGTCGACCCGGGCGGGACGGCGTCAGGGCACCCCGTCGTGCCCACGCCTGCCACGTCCGGCCAGGGCGGACCGGCCCGAACTCGAGCACGCGGCCGCCGACAGGGTCAGCTGGGCTTCAGGCTCGTCATGACGTGCTTGAAGCGGGTGTAGTCGTCGAGGCCGTGCCGCGAGACCCCCGTGCCGTGTCCGGAGTGCCGGAAGCCGTTGTGCGGCATCTCGGCGGCCACGCTGCCGTGGGTGTTGACCCAGACGCTGCCGAAGGACAGGGCGGACGCCACCCTGGCGGCCAGTGCGTTGTCCGCCGTCCAGACGCTGGCGGCCCGGCCGTAGCGCACCCCGTTGGCCAGCAGCAGCGCGTCCTCGACGTCGGTGAAGCGCTGGACGGTGAGAACCGGGCCGAACACCTCGTTCTGCACGACCTCGTCGTCCTGCTCGACGCCCGCGATCACCGTCGGACGAACGAAGTAGCCGCGGCTGCCCGTGGGCCCGCCGGTCGTGAGCACCTCGGCATGGTCGGGCAGCCGCTGGAGGACTCCGTTGACCTGGTCGAACTGGACGGCGTTGTTGAGGGGGCCGTAGTCGGCCGACACGTCCTGGGGCGGCCCGGTGCGCAGCGCCTCCGCCCGCGCCGCGATCTCGGCCAGCAGCTCGTCGTAGACGGCATCGGCGGCCAGCACCCGAGTGGCCGACAGGCAGTCCTGTCCGCCGTTGGCGAAGGCGGCCCGCACCAGCCGAGCCGCCGTGTCGGGCACGTCCACGTCCGCGAACACCACCGCCGGGGCCTTGCCGCCCAGCCGCAGGTGCACCCGCTTCAGATCGCCCGCGGCCGAACCGGCGACCTCCATGCCCGACCGCACCGCACCGGTGAGGGCGATCAGTCGGGGCGTCTCATGCGCCACCATCGCCCGGCCGGTGTCCCGATCCCCGCAGATGACGTTGAAGACACCGGGCGGCAGCACGGCGGCGGCATGTTCGGCGAGCAGCAGGCTCGTGGTCGGCGTCGTCTCGGCGGGCTTGAGCACCACCGCGTTGCCCGCCGCGAGGGCAGGCGCCACCGACGACGCGGCGAACACCAGCGGATGACTGTGCGGCGTGACCTGCGCGCAGACGCCCAACGGCTCGCTGTGCAGCATGGAGGCATGGCCCGCGAGGTATTCGCCGCCCGCCGTCCCGTCCAGCACCCGCGCGGCACCCGCGAAGAAGCGGATCTGATCGACGGCCTGCGGCAGCTCCTCCTCGACGACCTGCCGCACCGGCTTGCCCGTCATCGCGCACTCGGCGAAGACGAAGTCGGCGGCGGCGTCCTCCACCGAGTCGGCAAGCTTCAACAGGGCCCGCTGTCGGTCGGCAGGCGTGGTGCCCGCCCACGTCTCCTGAGCGGACTCGGCCCGACGCAGCGCGCCGTCGACGTCGGCCCAGCGGCTCAGTCCGGCGCTGCCGACCTCCTCCTCCGTGCACGGGTCGACCAGTGGTGTGGTCTCACCGTCCACCGTGTCGACGTACTCGCCGCCGACGAAGTTACGCAGCACCGCCGAACTGTCCACCATCGACTCCGACCGTCGTCTGAGTGCGCCTCGCGCGGGTCGTCACTCCGCCTCGCCCGCCGCCTTGTGCACCGCGTCGACGAGGAGGCCTAGTTCACCGCCCGCGTGCGCGAGCCGTTCGGCCACCACACTGGCATGTCCGGACAGGTCCCCGCCGTAGCCGGTACTGCGCAGCCACTGCGTGATCCCGTCCAAGCCGTCCGCGGCGCCGGTCACGGCGGCGGCCAGGCCGGCCACGATCCGCTCGATGTCGGCGAGGCTGTGCATGGCGTTGGTGTCGGAGAGCTGGTCGCCGAGCTGACGAGCGGCTTCGCCGACTTCCTGAGCGACATCTGCGGGGGGCATCGCGTCGTTCCTATCGACGTCCTTGGCCCCGCGCCGCGGACCGGTGCGCGGGACCGGCTTGTAGCGACCGGACCTGCCCGTCTGTCGATCCCGGTGCGTGGAGGCATCCATGAGTTGCGAGGGTAGTCCCCTTCGGGCACATCGTGTGCAGACTCCCGTGCCCACGACGATCGGCGAGTCGGATCACCGGCGGGTCACTCAATGTGATCTTCGCTGATCAACAATGTTCTTGATCGGTTCGAAGGCGCGGGTGAGGCGGTGGTGACGTGCGACCCGCCACTGTGGTGTGTCGACGCCGACGTCGGCGTCCTTCCCGCGAGGCCGTCGCCGTCGGTCCCGCGTTCCCGTACGGCGCCAGACCGCCCCGTCGGCGAATCGGAGCGCGGTCACCACCTCGCCCACGACCGCGTCCAGGACGGCGGCTCAATCCCCGCCGCGGCCCGCGGCCCCGGCTCGTCGCCCGCGCCCGGTCGAGGTGGCGGCGTCCCCCGCCGATTCGGCACCGGCCGTCGTCCTCGGCCTGGTGGCGGCGCGTGCCTGGATCAGACGACGTCGAAGCTCCTCAGGGCAGCCGTACCGCAGCGCCGACGCCCAGGCCGACTCGACGTCACCCTCCCAGAGCAGGATCTCGATCAACACCGTCCGGTGCCGCCGCTCCCATGACCGCTCGTGGAGCAGCCTCAGCATCCGGTCGCGTTCGACGGCCCAGCAGCCGTGCTCGACCGCCACGGCCCGAAGGCGTCGGTAGGCATCCAGACCGGGTCTCGCCGCGAACGCCTCCCGCCGAAGGCGCAGCGCCTCCTCGAACAGGCCCGCGGATCGGCAGTGCCGCATCGCGAGGTCCAGCAGCGGCTCATCGGCTCCCGTACCTCTGGTGACCGCGAGCCCCCGATCGAGCCAGTCGAGGCATTCGCGGCTCCGCCCCCGCTGATGCAGCAGGACGGCGATGCTGAGGTACTGCCAGCCCGCCGAGAGGTCTCTGGAGAGCTGTAGGACCGTCAGGTCGACACAGCCGAGGTGGTCAGCCAGCTCCTCGGTCATACGCAACACCGCCCGCCGCCTGCGGTCCTGGAACTGGATGCCGCCGTACGGCACGACCGGCAGCCGTGCGCACTCGGCCTCCACCGCGCGGCGATAGGCGGCCAGCCCCGCCTCGCCCAGCGCGTCGGCCCAGTCGGCCAGCGCGGGCTCGCACCGGCCCGGCTGCTCAAGCTGGACGCGGAGCAGCCAGGCGGCCAACGCGGGCCCGGAGCGTGCCCCGTGCCTGCACGCCGCCGCGTGGGCGTCCAGGAGTTCCTGGATCAACGTGAGCTCGACGCGGTCCGGCGCGGTCGACCGCCGCCGCACCGTCAGCAGGGCCGCCTCGCACAGCTCGGCGACCACGGTGTGTTCACCTGCGGCGACGGCGGAGACCACGCGATCACGGTGCGTACGCAGCGGACTCCCGGTCACCGAATCGATTCGCTCAGTCGCCGACACGTGATCATCAAACCGCACCGGCCCGCCGCCGTCAGTCCTGCGGTCGGCCGCCGAGGATCACGATCTCGTCACCGCCGACGAGAGATCGAGGGTCGATCGGCCGGCCGGCGAAGAGGCGTGCCGATCGCCGCGGCGCGGCGGGCCCCTTCACCGGCTCTGCCGCGCTCAGCCTCGTGAGTCACCCTGGCCCGGCTGCGCGGGGCCCGGCCCCGTCCCCGGAGCCTGGGTCCCCGGAACCGGTCCTCCGGGAGCCGGTGCTCCGGGAGCCTGCTCACCCGTGCCCAACGGCGGCCGCGGGGCGGCGCCGGACAGCTTCGGGCCCGCCGAGGGGCCGTCGACGGCACGAGAACCCGGCCGGGGCGAGCCGCCCAGTCCCGACACCGGGCTGGGCACCTCCTTGCGAGCCACCTCCTCGGCGGCCCGCACCGCCTCGGCGACCTTGGGATCGGACGAGGTGTCGAACCAGCTCGCGATCGACTCGTCCTCCTGCTCCGGACGCGACTCCGGGACGTCCTCCGTCGGCGGCTCGTAACGGAAGACGCCGTCATCACCCTTGTCGCCGAGCATCCTGGCGAACCCTTCCAGGGACTTGTTGAAGTCGCTGGGGATCACCCACACCTTGTTCGCGTCGCCCTGTGCCATCTGCGGCAGGGTCTGGAGGTACTGGTAGGCGAGCAGCTCGGGAGTCGGCTTGCCCGCCTTCACCGCGGCGAAGACCTTCTCGATGGCCTTGGCCTGGCCCTGCGCCTGCAGGTAGCGAGCCGCCCGCTCGCCCTGAGCACGCATGATGGCGGCCTGTCGCTCGCCCTCGGCGGCGAGGATCGAGGCCTGCTTGGCGCCCTCGGCCCCGAGGATCTGCGACTGCTTCTGGCCCTCCGCCGTCTTGATCGCCGACTCCCGCTCGCCCTCCGCGGTCAGGATCATGGCGCGCTTCTCCCGGTCGGCACGCATCTGCTTCTCCATCGAGTCCTGAATGGAGGGCGGCGGGTCGATCGCCTTCAGCTCGACCCTGGCGACCCGGATTCCCCACCGGCCCGTCGCCTCGTCCAGGACTCCCCTGAGCTGACCGTTGATCTGATCACGCGAGGTGAGGGTCTGTTCGAGGGTCATGCCGCCGACCACGTTACGCAGCGTGGTGGTGGTCAGCTGCTCGACACCGATGATGTAGTCGGAGATCTCGTAGACGGCCGCGCGCGGGTCCGTGACCTGGAAGTAGACCACCGTGTCGATGGAGACGGTCAGATTGTCCTCGGTGATCACCGGCTGCGGGGGGAAGGAGACCACCTGTTCGCGCAAGTCGATCTTGGCGCGCACTCGGTCGAAGAAGGGCACCAGGAAGTTCAGACCCGGTGCCGCGACGGTGCGAAACCGCCCCAGTCTCTCGATCACGGCCGCGGTCGCCTGCGGGATCACCAGCACGGCCTGTGACACGACCGTGGCGATCAGCAGCACAAGCACTGCCAGCACGATGAAGAGCGTCATCTCTCTTGAAACCTCCAGTGGAGACCCGCCGTCCGGGACGAGCAGGCGGTCTCCTTGTTCACGGGGTGTCCCAGACCACGGCGGTCGCGCCGGAGATCTCCATGACGGTGACGATGCGGCCCTCCTCCAGTACCTGGGTCTCGTCGAGGCTGCGGGCCGACCAGACCTCGCCTGCCAGCTTCACCAGACCGCCGTCCGCGGTCACCTCGGCCACGACCGTGGCCTTCTCGCCGACCAGTGCCTCGGCATTGGTCTTCGCGGTCAGCTCGCCCTTGCGCATCCGCCTGCGCAGGACGGGCCTGGCGAGCACGACGAGCCCCACCGAGGAGAGTCCGAACACGATCACGTCGATCCAGAGCGGCAGACCGATCCCCGCCGAGACGGCGGCGACGAGCGCACCGAGACCGAGCATCAACAGGACCAGGTTTCCGGACAGCACCTCGGCCGCGATGAGCAGTGCTCCCGCGATGACCCAGATAAGGGCTGCCATGGCTCCATGGTGGCAGACGTGACGAGCCCAGGTGTGACGAGAAGCACCACGTGACCGGAGCGTGATCTTGAGGGCAGGTGATCATCGGTCCGCGCGCCGCGTCCCCCGACGACCCCGCGCTCGTCGGACCACAGTGACACGCCGTCCCGTCTCGCCCCGAGAACCGGGCGAGTCCGGCGGACACGAACCACGACCAGACACGTCGCCCGAGCGCCTCCGACCTCGCCACCACGGGACGACACCGGTCACGACGGCAGACGGAGGCGGCAGGCCGTCGGTCTGCGCTCAGTCCGAGCCGGGCACGGTCACGAAGTCGATGAGACGCTCGACCGCCCCGATCAACGGCGTCTCCAGATCGCGATAGCCGCGTACTCCCGCGAGCACTCGCTGCCAGCCCGCGGTCGGCTCGCCCCAGCCCAACGCGGCGCAGACGCCCTTCTTCCACTCCGTGCCCCGAGGAATCGACGGCCAGGCGTCGATTCCCAGCGCCGACGGCCGGACCGCCTCCCACACGTCGACATACGGGTGCCCCGTGACCAGGACGTGCGGCGAGTCGATCGCCGCGACCAGTCGAGACTCCTTGCTGCCCGGCACCAGGTGGTCGACGAGCACGCCCACCCGCCGATGCGGCCGCGGCCCGAAGTCGGCCAGCGCCTCGGCCAGGTCGTCGACGCCCTGCAACGGCTCGACGACGATCCCCTCCACGCGCAGATCGTGCCCCCAGACCCGTTCCAGCAGTTCGGCGTCGTGCACGCCCTCCACCCAGATCCGACTGGCACGCGCCGTCCTGGCTCGCAGTCCTTCGACCCGCACCGAACCCGATGCCGAGCGGGTCCCGGACGACGGCGGCGTCCGGGACGGCACCGTCAAGGTCACGGGCCTGCCCTCCAGGAGGAACCCCGCTGCACGCAGCGGGAAGACCCGCCGGACACCGTGGCGGTCCTCGAGGGTCACGCCGACCCGGTCGCAGTGCACGACCGCACCGCAGAACCCGCCGACGTCCTCGACGACGAGGTCGACCGTCGCGGGCACGGTGGGAACCGGGGCCGCTCGGGCCGCCGCGCCGCGCAGGACGTCGGAGCCGTAGTCGGCGTTGCCGTAACGGGAAGTCACTCGATCGACCCTACGACCGGCGGTGTGCCCGGTCCATCCACCGGGCGTCGTGCGCGGCGAGACGGCGTGCGGGTAACCTCCGTCGGCGTGCCATGCCCAAGTGCGACGATGGTGACCTGGACCTCGGCCTGGCTGCGGGGAGCAGCCGCCGCGGACGACGTGTTGGACGCGCTGCGTGTCTGGGCGCAAGCGCACGAGGTGCGCGCCGCCGATCAGCGGACCGCGACCGTCACCGATCTCCCCGGACCGGATGAGCAGGCGGCAGGCCCGGCGATGCTGCTGGCGACGTTGCGTCGCTCCCCCGCTACCACCGCCCGCCTCGTGCTCCCGGTCGCGGGCGACGTGCGAGGGCTCGGCGGCCCCGGCCGCTTCGCCGAGGACGCCCTGCGTGCGCAGGAGGCGGCGCTCTACCCGGAGGCGGGTCTGGCGCTGGTCCCCGAGGTCGGCCCGGAGGGGCTGATGTGGTGGACCGTGCACACGCTTCCCGAGCTGATGCCCCCGGTCGAGTATCACCCGATCGGTGAGGCCGAACATGGACTCGCCGCGGCGATGCGTCAGGCCGCGACCGCCCTCACCGAACTCGGCGTCGCCCGACGACGTCCCGGCGTACGGGAGGAGATCGCCGAGGCCCTGGCATCACGGCCGATGTCGGACTGGCCGGAGGGCATGCCGCAACGAGCGCTGCGGGTGCTGGAGCGTGCCGCCGAGGTCGCCGCGATCCTGGACGTCGCGGGACGCGACGCGCCGGGCGGGGCGTTGTCGGCGTCCGCCGCCAGGGCCCGCGACGAGGCGCTGCGTCCCATCAAGGCCGCCGTGCGGGCGGCCAGGATGACCGCGGTGGACGATGCCGCCCGTATCCTCAGTGAGCGTGCCGAGAAGCACTGATCGACCTGGTCCGCCGCCATCATCGTGAACGGCCGGGCGATCGGCTGCTCCGGCGACGGGTACGGGCAGGCGCGCACCCCTGTCTCCTGGAGGGATGACGCAGTGTCGGACCAGAGCTCGAATCCGCGACACGGCAAGGCAGCCGACATCGTCGACTGGTCCGACCGTGCCGTCGTGGCGATCAGGGCCACGGACGTCGATCAGCTTCGACGGGTCGTGACCGAGGTCCTCGACGCCGACCGGCTCACCGCGCTGCTCCGCCATTGGACGGACACGATCGTCCGCTTCGCCAAACACGACGAGGACGGCGGTATCAGGGTGCCCGCGCCGCCGAAGCCCGCGCCGAACCGGGAGCTGTGGATGCACGCCGTCGGCGAACTCTTCGATGCCACGCGGGCAGGCGACGAGTCTGCCGCCCAGCGGATCTGCGCGGGCATCACGGCCTGGCCGGGGGCGGATCAGGAGGCGCTCACCGAGACGTTCGCCCGTGTGGTGAGCAGTGCGATCTCGCCGTACGCGGTGCCGTCGCACTACGTCGTGCTCACGCAGTGGCTGTCGACGGGGGCGCGCGGTGAGTACGACGAGCGGCTGATCCGGGACATGGCCCTGGTCATCACCCGAATGTGGTTGGCCGACGGCACACCCGGCGCGACGGCGGCGGGGGCGCTGCTGACCACGCCGGAGCGACTGCGGGAGGCCGTCACACTCCTCGCCCGCACCCTCGGATCCCGGCTGGCGCCCGGTGCCCAGGTGGTGACCAGGGTGATCGGCGTCGACGCCGCCGATCACAGCAGGGATCTCGACGCCGCGACCGAGGATCCGTCGACGGTGGACGACCCGCGCAGGAGGGCGCTGCTCTTCGCGGGCCGCGCCGTCCGCGACATGGCCAACGGCGAGCCGGACCGCGTGACGGCGGACCTGGAGTCGATCGGCGACGACCGGGAGATGCTCGGCATCATCGTGCTCTCGCTGGCCTACATGTTCCGCACCACGATCCTGCGGATGGCTCCAGACATGGGCCCGCCGAGCGAGTGAGTCGGCGCTCGGACCGCGTCGGACGTCCGAGGGCGATCACCCGGAGTTCGCCGCCGCGGCCGGGCCGCTTCGGGCGGTTCTCGGTCGAGGTCCGGCCTGCGTGGACCGACCGGGCCCACGCAGGGCCTGGTTCGTCGTCTCCACTCGGTACCGCGGTAGAACCGGGCGGCGCACCCCTGCCCGTCCGTGATCGCGCCCGGCCGCCGACCGCCCCGCGTCGTCCGTCGTCGACGACCTCCACGATCTCTTCGCCGCGCGGGTGGCCGGAGACGGGGTCGCCAGGGTCCCCCGGGAGACGGCTCGCCGTGGCGCCGCGACGGCGGGCGAGGCGCCGTCGCGCGGGCCGCGGATCCGGGACGCACCCGTCAGGCGTCGACCGTGACAGGCTCCGAACTGACGGGCCTGCGGCCGGGCGCACAGCAGTTCGTCGCGCACCATGCGCCGTTGACCGTGCAGCCCACCGCGGGCAACGCAGAGAGTCGGCGGGCCGGAACTCCCTCGACCAGTTCCCGGATCAGCTCGCCGATCAGCTCCGCGAACCGCGGATCGGTGCCGGGCGCGGCGGCACGGGCGAATCCCATGCCCAGCTCCTCGGCTCGCTCCCTCGCCTCGGCGTCGAGATCCCAGACGACCTCGAGGTGGTCGCTGACGAAACCGATCGGGCAGACCACCACGGCCTGCGTGTTCGCGGAGTAGAGCGTGTCGAGATGGTCCACGATGTCCGGCTCCAGCCACGGCACCTGCGGCGGGCCGGACCGGGACTGCCACACCACGTCGTGCTCGGCGACGCCCAGCTCGGCGGCCACCAGCCGCGCCGCCTCGAAGACCTGCCGGGAGTACAGATGGCCGCCGTCCTCGGCAGGGCCCGCCGCCGCGTCGGCGGCCTCCGGGATGGAGTGGGCGGTGAACACCAGCCGCGCGTGCTCGCGCTGATCGCTCGGCAGTTCGGCGAAGGCACGACGCACCCCGTCGGCGGCGGCGGCCACGAACAACGGGTGATCGAAGAACTGCCGTAGCTTGACGAGTTCGGGCGCGGTCTCCCCCACGGCCTCCCGAGCACGGCGGATGTCCTCGTCGTACTGCCTGCAGGCCGAATAACCGCCGTAGGCGCTGGTCGCGAACACCAGCGCACGCCGGACGCCGTCGCCTGTCATCCGCTCGACGGTGTCCTCCACCATCGGGTGCCAGTTGCGGTTGCCGAAATAGATCGGCAGATCGAGGCCGAGGCGATCCAGTTCGATCCGGAGCCGGTCGATGATGTCCCGGTTCAGCTCGTTGATCGGCGAGATCCCACCGAAGTGGAAGTAGTGCTCGGCCACCTCGTCGAGCCGTTCGGGCGGCACGCCCCGGCCGCGAGTCACGTTCTCCAGGAAGGGACGCACGTCCTCGGGGCCCTCCGGACCGCCGAAGGACAGCAGAAGCACCGCGTCGAAGTCGATGAGCTCGTCGGTCACCGGGCCATTGTCGCCCCGCCGTCCTGCGCGACGAACGGCACCCCCGACGTGGATCACGCGAGTGCTTGCGCGGGCACGGAGGAGGCATGAACGGATAGCGGCTGATCAGACACCGGTTGTTCCCGACGACCGCTCAGCGGGTCCGCGCAGGCCTCGTGCCCCCGCCGGGTCGGCCCGGCCGCCGACGCCCGCCGCGGTGGGCGGCCGCGACGGCGACGGCGTCCTCATCACCCTCGAACCGCCCGGCGTGGACATCGATTCCGATGTGGCTGTGGAGGCCTCCGAGGGCAGGCTGTCGATCAGCGGCAGCGGGCGCGAGGCGCGAGAGACGAAGAAGGACGACCGCATCGCCGAGGAGATCCGCACCGGTGCCTTCCGGCGTGAGTTCACGATTCCGGAGCACGTGACGCCCGATCAGGTCGAGGCGTCCCACGACCGCGGCCTGCTTCAGGTCCGGGTCGGCCGCGGCCGAGATCCACTCGATCGAGATCTTGCCGACATCGAACGAGCGTTCGAAGATGGAGTCATGTCCGATCAGCTGACTCCAGTGCCCGACATCCGGCCGGATACCGGACCGGCAGCCGAGAGTCGCTCGCTCCGGCCGTCGGCCCCGGCGTCGCCGAGGTACGCGCGGTCGGCACCTCGGCGATCGACGTGGCCGATCCGAGACCACGCCCGCCGCGACCCGCCCGACGGCCGAGGCCGCCGGGGTGCCCGAGGTCGCCTCCCGGAGTGCCGACGGCGCCGAGTGAGCGGCGGTCTCAGAAGCCGACCGCGTGAAAACCACCGTCGGCCATCACCATGGAACCGGTGGTCACCGGCAGCCAGTCCGAGAGCACCGCCGCCACCGTCTTCGCGACCGGCGTGGCGTCCTCGACGTCCCAGCCCAGCGGTGCGCGGCCCGACCAGCCCTGCTCCAGGTCGACGAAGCCGGGAATCGACTTGGCGGCCATGGTCCGCACCGGGCCCGCCGAGACGAGGTTGACGCGGATCTGTCGGGGCCCGAGATCCCTGGCCAGGTATCGCGTGGTCGATTCCAACGCGGCCTTGGCCACGCCCATCCAGTTGTAGGCGGGCCAGGCCTGTCGGGCGTCGAAGTCCATGCCCACGACCGACGAGCCCGCCGACAGCAACGGGAGCACGGCGACGGTCAGCGACTTCAGCGAGTACGCCGAGACCTCGACCGCCGTGGACACGTCCTCCCACGGCGCTTCGAGGAAGTCACCGCCGAGGCAGGACGGCGGCCCGTACGCGATCGAGTGGACCACGCCGTCGAGTCCGTCGACGTGCTCGCCGACGCGGTCGGCCAGGGTGTCCAGGTGCTCCTGGTTCGTCACGTCGAGTTCGATCACCGGGGCGGGCCGCGGGAGCCTTCCCGCGATCCGCTGCACGAGGCTCATCCGACCGAAACCGGTGAGCACCACCTGGGCGCCCTGTTCCTGGGCGATCTTCGCGACGTGGAAGCCGATCGAGGCGTCGGTGATGACACCGGTCACGAGCAGCCGTTTGCCTTCGAGCAGTCCGCTCACTTCATTCCTCCTTGATGCCGTACGGGGATGGTCGGGGTGGAGAGGCGGGCGGCCTCGTCGGCGGGCGGGTGTGACGGCCGCTCACGGGGCCGTCGATCCGCGCGGCCTCGGTCCTGCGGCGGCCGACGGTCGCCCGCGGCCGGCCTGGCGCGCAAGGCTCGGTTCGGGGCGCCGCCGTGCCGACACCGGTTCGCCTCGGCGCCGGGGCGCACGGGTAGGTCTCGGGTGCGCGAACGCCGACGGTCACCGGCGACCCGTGACAACGGGGACGGCAGTCGTCCGGGGCGGAGCCGGATGCCTGCCGCTCGGGCGCTCGATCCCGGTACCGGCGACCGGCGACCGCGTCGCCTCCTTCGGCAGCGCGGTCGGGCTTCGGCGGCCGGACTCCGACGACACGGGGGCGGTCACGGCGTCGTGCCCGCCGCGGCCGATCGGCGGCGACAGACTCGGTGGTCGAGTCGTCGGGCCGATCACCGACCGCCCGCGGCGGCTCGTCATCGTCGGAGCCGGTAGGCCGGGCACGCCGGTCTCGCGGCGTCGAGTCTGCGGCTCGGGTCCTCAGTGGCCCATGCCGACGCCGCCGTCGACCGGCAGCACCGCACCGGTGACGTAGGAGGACTCGTCGGACGCCAGCCAGGTGACGGCGGCGGCGATCTCCTCGGGCCTGCCGAAGCGTCGGATGGCTGCCTGGCCGAGGATCTCGGCCTTGCGCTCGTCGGAGACGGTCTCGGTCATCTCCGTCTCGACGAAGCCGGGAGCCACGACGTTGGCCGTGATGTTGCGCGAGCCCAGCTCCCGCGCGATGGACCGTGCCATGCCCACCAACCCGGCCTTGCTGGCCGCGTAGTTCACCTGACCGGGCGACCCGGACAGGCCGGCGACCGAGGAGATGAAGATGATCCGGCCCCACCGCTTACGCAGCATCGCCGAGGCGGCCTGCTTGGCGACCCGGTACGCGCCCGCGAGATTCGTGTCGATCACCCGGTCGAACGTGTCCTCGTTCATGCGCAGCAACAGGGTGTCCGCCGTGATGCCCGCATTGGACACCAGCACCTCGACCGGGCCGTGAGCCTCGGCGATCTCCTTGAAGGCCGCCTCGACCTGGGCCCCGTCGGTGACGTCGCATCGAACGCCGAGCAGCCCGTCCGGGACGGCGGAGCCCCGGTGGGTCACCGCGACCTTGTCGCCCTGCGCGACGAACGCCTGGGCGATCGCCAGTCCGATGCCTCGGTTTCCTCCGGTGACCAGAACCGACCGTGCCAACTAGAGCTCCTCTGTTCCGTGCCGGCGTCTGCTCCGGCGCCGGTGGCAACGCTAGCGGGTGGGTCCCGCGGCCCTACGCACGACCGTCGACCGCAGGAGCGGACCCGATTTGTTCAGAGGGAACGTTGACTGATCAGCAGCGAACTCGCGGCGGCCAGCAACGCCGTGATGGTGCCGAGCACGAACCACGGACGGGAGGCGTCGACCTGCTCGACCTGATAGCCGATCTGTTCGCCGAGGGTGTCGTACACGCGACGCAGTTCCTCGGCGCTGGCCGCCTTGTGGAACTCGCCGCCGGAGATCTCGGCGATCTCCCGCATCGTCACGTCGTCGACGGGCACCGGGATGCGCTCGCCTTCGATCTCGACCTGTCCCAGATCGGTGCCGAAGGAGATCGTGGAGATGGGGATCTCCCGGTCCGCCGCGTCCTGGGCGGCGACGAGTTCGTCCATGCCGACGGTGCTCTTGCCGTCGGTCATCAGGACGATCCGGGCGGGCGGCGGTCCCTCGGCGCCGCCGACGACGTTGCCGAAGGTGTCGATGGCCGCGAGTGAGGCGGTGATGCCCTCTCCGGTGGCGGTGGCCTCCGCGACGGCCAGCCCGTTGATCGACTGCGTGACGGTGTCGCGTTCGGTGGTCGGCGGGACGAGCACGGTGGCCGAGCCCGCGAAGGAGACGAGTCCGATGTTCACCCCGGGAGTCATGTCCGACACGAAGCTCGTCGCGGCGGCCTTGGCCGCGGCCAGTCTGCTCGGGTCGATGTCGGTGGCGTTCATCGACATCGAGACGTCGACGGCCAGCATCACGGTGGCCCGATTCCGGGGCACCCGCTGTTCCGAGGTCGGCCCGGCCATGCCGATCGTCAAGAACACCAGCGACACGCCGAGCAGCACCGGGGCCAGGTGTCTGCGTCGTCGAAGACGGGCGGGCGCGACCTTCTCCAGCAGTTCGAGGTTCGCGAAGCGCAGCGTGTCGCGGCGACGACGGCGCAGGGCGACCAGATAACCGACCACCAGAAGGCCGACGACCACGAGGAGCAGGAACCACCACGGCCCGACGAAGCCGCGCAGCGAGAACGACGGCATCAGGCCACTCCTCCCGACCAGCGGCGCTTGCGAGACACGACGAAGCGGACGATGTCCGCCACCCAGTCGGAATCGGTGCGCAGCGTGAGCTGCGCGCAGTTGGCGCGGCGCAGCCCCATCGCCACCTCCTGTCGGTGGGCATCGGCCGCGGCGGCGAACTCGCGGCGCAGCAGCGGCGTCGTCTCGACCTCGCGTTGACGTCCGGTCTCGGGATCGGCGAGCACGACCGTCCCGACGTCGGGCAGCTCGATGTCTCGGGGGTCGATCACCTCGATGGCGATCAGGTCGTGGCGGAGGGAGAGCGCGCGCAGCGAGCGCTGCCAGTGCAACGGGCCCAGGAAGTCGGAGATCACGACGGCGAGGCCTCGTCGCCGTGGTGGTCGGCGCAGCTCTTCCAGCGCGGTGGCCAGGTCGCCTCGCTCCCCCTCGGCGGCCCGAGGGGTCTGGGCGATGCGGCGGACCAGTCCTCGGGTGTGCGGCAGCCCGCCCCGGGCGGGGATGCGGGTCAGCCGCGAGCCGGTGGACACGACGGCGCCGACCCGATTGCCGCCGCCTCGGGTGAGGTGGGACACCGCGGACACCGCCGCCACGACGAGATCCCGCTTCTCACAGTGGACGGTGCCGAAGTCGAGGCTCGCCGACAGGTCGATCGCCAGCCAGGTCTCCAGCTCCCGATCCGCGACAGTCTCACGCAGGTGCGGCTGGGTGGTGCGTGCCGTGACGGCCCAGTCCATCCGCCGAACGTCGTCGCCCGGCTGGTACAGCCGCGCCTCGCCGGGTTCGCTGCCGGGCCCGGGCACCAGCCCGAGGTGGTTGCCCTGCAAGAGTCCGTCGAGCCTGCCTCGGACGCTGAGCTCCAACATGCGGAGGCCGGCCTCCATCCGGCCACCGCTCAGCGTGGGCGGCGCCCACGCGGGTCTGCGCTCCGAGGGCGAGGGCTCCTCGGCGGTCCGCGGCGTACCGCCGAGCCCGGCGTGGTACTCCCGGGGCGGGCCGGGGGCTGCGGAGTCACCGCTCGACTGCCCGGTCACGGGTGTCCCGGTGCTCCCGCCGGGGCGGGCATGCCGGGTGCTCCGCTCGGCGGCTGTGGTCGTGCCGAGACCTGCGGCAGCGGCACGGTCTGCAGGGCACGGTTGATGATGTGCTCGACCGGCACCCCGTCGGCCAGCGCGTCATAGGACAGCACGAGTCGGTGGCGCAGCACGTCGGAGGCGACGTCCACCACGTCCTGCGGCAGCACATAGTCCCGGCCGCGCAGCAGTGCCAGTGCCCGGGCGGCGGCCACCACTCCCAGCGTCGCTCTCGGTGAGGCGCCGTAGGCGATCCACTCGGCGACGTCGGCGAGCCCGTGGTCTCCCGGCGACCGGGTGGCCACGACCAGCCGGACCACGTAGTCCACGAGCGAGTGGTGCACGAACACCCGCGACGCCACGCCCTGGAGCCGGATCAGCTCCTCGGGCGTGAGCACCTGCTGGACCTCCGGGCGCGACACCCCCATCCGATAGACGATCTCGCGCTCCTCCTCGGGCGAGGGGTACTCGACGAGGATCTTCAACAGGAACCGATCTCGCTGTGCCTCGGGCAGCGGGTAGACGCCTTCGTTCTCGATGGGGTTCTGGGTCGCGAGGACGAGGAACGGGCTGGGCATGGGGAAGGTCGTGCCGCCGATGGAGACGTGTCCCTCCGCCATCACCTCCAGCAACGCGGACTGAACCTTCGCCGGAGCACGGTTGATCTCGTCGGCGAGGACGAAGTTCGCCACCACCGGGCCGAGTTCGACGTCGAAGACCTCCCGGCCCTGCCGGTAGATGCGGGTGCCGAGGATGTCGGCGGGCACCAGGTCGGGGGTGAACTGGATGCGCGAGTACTTACCACCCACGACCTGGGCGATCGTCTCCACGGCGAGGGTCTTGGCGACCCCGGGAACGCCCTCCAGAAGAAGGTGGCCCTTGGCCAGCAGGCCGACCAGCAGCCGCTCCACCAACCGGTCCTGGCCTACGATCACCCGTTTGACCTCGAACACGGTGCGTTCGAGAAGCTGCGCGTCGCGGGCAGGCGTGTGGAGGACCTGACTCCCGACTGTCTGATCGGCGGGCCCGGCATCGGTCACTGTCGACAACCTCCTCGCGGGGGACGGCGTACGCACGCCAGTCTCCGCCATCGTGTCCCGCCTGTGGACGCCAGGGTGCGCCGTGTCCACCCGGCCGACGGAGCAGACCACGCAGACGGTGTGGGTTCGGTGAAGATCACCCGCACGGGTGCACGGAGATCGTCACCGAGGGCGCCTTCCAGTATCGGGGTCGACACGCGCCCGGAGACGCCGTAGGTCGTCCGGCGTGTCGACGTCCCAGGTCTCCTCGGGGCGCGCGATCACCTCCACGATCGTGAGGGCACCCAGCGTCGAGCGCAGCGAGGCGCCTTCGACGCGGGACGGCAGCGCCGCGCGGAGCGCCGCCACGCGCCAGCACGAGATCAGCCATTGCCGTCGGCCCGTCTCGTCGACCAGCACCGCGCCCGCCGCGTCCGGCCTGTCCCGCAGGGCGTGACGAAGCCGGCTCCCCGTGTCGGCGGTGAGCACGGCCTGGTCCCCGGCGTACAACAGCACCTGCCCTGCCGGGCCGTGGCTGCGGCCGTGGGCGTGATCGGGTGCGGTGGCTCGATCTTGTGCGGCTGAGCCGCCCGCCGGGGCCTGACCGTGGACGGCGGCTCGGCCGTGGGCCGGGTCTCGACCGTGCGCGCCGGCTCGACCATGGGTAGCGGCTTCTGCATGGGCGGCGATTCGATCGTGCGACGCGGCTGGAGCCGGAGCCTGATCGTCCGCCGGCGTCGTTCCCTCCGCCGCGGCTGGACCCGCCGGCGGGGTCGAGGCTTGGGCAGGTGCCGCGGGCGGGACCCGGCCGTGGGCCGCGGCTGAACCGTCCGCCGCGGCCAGAGCTTGGCCGTGTGCTGCGGCCGGGACCCGACCGTCCACCGCAGTCGAACCGTCCGCCGGGGTCGAGGCCTGGGCGCCTGCTGCGGCCGGGCTCCGAACGTGCGCCGCGGCTGAACCGTCCGCCGGGGATGGGGCCGGATCACCGCCGGGCGTCGAGACGGAGTCGGCTCGGGCGGCACCGGGCGGCCGGGCCGTGGTCGGGCCGTCCGGCGCGCCGATCGTCGCCGAGACCTCGGCCAGTCGGTCGAGGCCTGCGGCCAGCGCCGCGACCGGGCCGCCCCGATGCGGCTGCTCCCTCGTCCAGTACACCTCGGTCCGTGTCGGAATGACGGGGCCGACGACCACCACCGGCCGCACGCCGCGCAGAGCGGTCAGGACGCGGTCGAGCAGGGTGTGTCCCGCCACCTCCAGCGCGGGTTTGTGCAGGCCGCCGAGCCGACGTCCGCCGCCGCCCGCGAGCACGATCGCCGCGATCGGCGGCTCCCCGACATCCGAGTGCCCGTCGATCTCCGCGGTCATGTGCGAACCCCCGGCTGAGGAACGCGCGGAGCAGGCCGGGGTCGTCGAGGCGGCGACCCGGCGGAACGTCGGGGCCTGGACGAGCGGCCACGGCCTCCCGCACGGCCACGGCGACCGATGATGCCCGCGGAGAGCACCGGCTCGACGAGGCGGGGAGTCGACTCGCCGTCACGCCCGTGGTCGCTGCCGGTGCCGGGCCGGCTTGTCCGAGCCCGGCGGACCGACGTACGAGCCCGGATCGACTCGCCGATCATCGAGCCTTTCATGTGTGTCACGGTATCGAGACTCGGCACGAGCGGCAGCGTCGTGGAGTCGACGTCGCGGAGCCGGCTCGGCAAGCCGGCCCGCCACATGCCACCGCCTGCCTTGATCGACTGCCGCGCACCCGTGCACACGGGCACAGACATCCGGTCCTGCTGCCCGGGGTCGGAGCGGTTCCACAGGCACACGGCGCGTGACGACGGGCGGGCGAAAGGCCGAGGCGGGTGACGGCGGTGTCGTGCCGAGATGCGACCGGGGCCGGGTTCGGCGGCGACGAGCCTTCCGGGCCGCGGCGGTCATCCCGGAGTACGGCGGTCATCGGCGGCGCCGCGGCCATCCTGCGGCGCCGCGGCCGCCTCGGGGTGCGGCGCTGGTGGTGGACGCGGGGTCCGGGGTCGATGATCGGTGATCGGCCAAGCGGTTCGAGCGCGGTGCCGCCTTCAGCCCGCATCGGGCCGGAACCGGACGCGGCGCCGCACCCGGCCGTGCTTCCCGCAGAACTCGGCGCACGGCCCGGCCCGACGGTGGGCAGGCACTCCCGCAGCCGTTCACCGTGCCGTGGACCGACTCCGGCCACCGGCTCAGCTGCCACCGGCTCAGCGGCAACGGGCGGGCGCCGCCGGCGCGGGCGCCGAGTCCGCCGCCGCGCCCGTCTGCTCCGCGCCCGTCTGCTCCGAGCCCACCGCCATGCCTGCGCCCTCGTCCGCGCCCCGCGCCGTGCCTGCCGCCTGGCTGCCCACGTCGGACGGCGGCCGGGCGGCCCGACGGCGGACCATCCCGAGGCCGATGAGCACGACGACCATCCCCGCGACGACACGCAGGCCCGGTTCCTCGCCGAGCACGACCATCCCCAGGACGACGGAGACGACCGGCAGCAGATATCCCACGGCGGCGGTGTTGGTCGCTCCCTCGTCGGCGATCATCCGGTAGGTCAGCGCGAAGGTCACTCCCGTGCAGCACACCCCGAGTACGAGGGCGGCGAGCAGGACCCCGGAGCTCAGGTGGACGGTCGCCACGCCGCCCGCCGGGAGGGTCAGCGCGATCAACCCCGTGGTGAGCAGGAGTTGCGCGGCCGCGAGTGCGACGGCGGGCGTGCCTCTGCCGACGAGGTGACGCCCCATGTACACGAAGCCGACGGCGTAGGAGGCCGCCGCCACGAGGATGGCGAGCGATCCCCAGCTGACGACCCCGCTCTGCTGCCACGGGGCGAACATCAGCAGGACACCGACGAAACCGACCAGCAGTCCCCCCAGTCGGACCGGCCGGAGGTCGCGTTCCGTGCCGAGCACGATGCCGAGCACCAGCGACCACAGCGGCGTCGTGGCGTTGAGGACGCCCGCGACCCCGGAGTCGACGGTCTGCTGTCCGAAGCTGAACATGGCGAACGGCAGGGCGTTGCAGAAGAAGGCGGCCACCAGGAGGTGACGCCAGACCGCACCGCCCCGAGGCAGTCGAAGGCGGGCGACGGCACACCAGACGAGCACGACGGCCGTGCCGAGCACACAGCGAACGAAGGTGACCTGGACCGGCGAGAGCCCCGTCAGCGCCACCGAGATCCACAGGAAGGTCGATCCCCACAGCAGGGCCAGGATGCCCATCCTCGCCATGCCCGCGGGCCCGCCGGTCCTGTCGAACATGATCGTCTCCCTCGTCCGTCGTTCGCCGCCGCGTGTCCGCCGGCCGTCGCCGGGTTCGTTCGCCGCTCCTTCGTGCGTCGCGGTACCGACGATGCGGCCGCCGAATCGACAGGACAAGCGAAAAGACCTGCACTCATCGTTAAGCTGTCCTTCATGCTTGATGTGCGGCGAATGCTGGTCCTGCGTGCGGTGGTCACCAGCGGATCGATGACCGAGGCGGCGACCAACCTCGGCTACACGCCGTCCGCGGTGAGTCAGCAGGTGGCGACCTTGGAGCGCGAGGCGGGCATCCCGCTGCTCGAACGGGTGGGCCGGGGCGTCCGTCCGACCGCGGCGGGCAGGCTGCTCACCGAGCACGCGGCCGTCATCAGCAGGGACCTGGCCGAGGCCGAGTCGGCGTTGGCCGCGCTGCGGACCGGTCGCACGGCGCGGCTGACGGTGCGCTACTTCGCCACGGCGGGTGTCGCGTTGATGCCGCCCGCGCTCGCCCGCCTGCGCCGCGAGCATCCCGGTGTCCGGGTCGATCTCACGCTGGCCGACCCCGAGGACCCGTTGCCCGCCGTCGAGCGCGGCGAGGCCGATCTCGCGGTGATCGTGAGCGGCGGACGTCGTCCCCGAGACGGCGTCCGACTGGTGCCCCTGCACGATGACCCCTATCGCGCGGTGCTGCCGAAGGGACACCCGCTCGCGGCGAGACGAGTGCTCGATCTCGCCGACCTCGCCGACGAGTCCTGGGTCGGGACGGAGCAGGCCGGGCTGTGCCTCGACGTCCTGCTGGACGCCTGCGCGGCCGCGGGCTTCAGCCCGCGTTTCGGGGTGGAGAGCGACGACTACGCCACCGCCCAGGGCTTCATCGCCGCAGGCATGGGTGTCGGTCTGATCCCCCGGCTCGGTCTCGGGAACCGGCATCCGGGGGTCGTCGTGCGCCGAGTCCGCAGACCGGAGCCGATCAGGTCGATCTACGCCGCCGTCCGCGAGACGGCGGCGACCGGGGCCGCCCTGCGCGCCCTGGTCGACGCCCTGCGCGCGGCCACACCCGAGTGATCACCCCGGCGGCCCGATCAGCGGGATGACCGGCCGCGCCGAATCGGCCGCACCACGCCGAGGACACCGGCGGCTTCCCGACCCGACCGACGCGCTGCTCCATGGTGATCTCGGGAACCAGGACGGCGCGGGCGATCTCGGCGGTGCCGCGGCCTCCGAGGCCCGCACCATGTCCGCTCGCGGGCGTGAGCGACGTCCACGGCGCGACCGAGCGCGGCGGCCCGATCCCACCACCGGAGTCCGCCCGGCGACAGGAGTCGAGCCCATGGCCGAGGCGTGACGTCTCGGCCGCGTATCGCGGCACGCGCCGGGCGGCGGGAAGCCCTCGATCCGTCCCGTCCCGGCCAGGCCGGTTCCGTGCCGGTCGCGCCGCGATCGCACCCGCTTCCCGCACACCGCCCGCGGGCCGTGCGGGCCGGGCGGCGCACGTGGGCGAGTCGACGGCGGGGCGGCGCCTCGCCGCGGTGTCGCCGGGTTCCGACCGGACGGCGGACCGGCGGCGGCCGTCAGAACATCCGCACCGCGTACGGGGCGATGCCGCCGTAGCGGACCGGGGTGATGCGCACCTGATTCCCGGAGTACGGCGCCTCCACCATCATTCCGTCGCCGAGGTACAGGGCGACGTGGTGAATCCGGCCGCTCGTCTGCCAGAAGATCATGTCGCCTCGGCGCATCTGGGCCAGCGCGACGCGCTGGCCCGACTCGTACTGGTAGCCGCTGTACTTCGGCAGGTGCACTCCGGCGCCTGCGAAGGCGTACACCATCAGCCCGGAACAGTCGAAGCCGATCTTCTGGTAGTCGCCGTGGGCGTCGGCCACCCCGCCGTCTCGGACTCCCCGGGTCGGGCCGTGTGCGTTGCCGCCGCCCCAGGAGTAGGGCATGCCGAGTTGCGCGACGGCCCGTCCGATCACCGTCTCGACGGCGTGGGACGTGCTGCTCCCGGAGGCGACGGTCGGGCCCGCGGGCTGGCCGGCAGGCACCGACACGGCGGCCGCCACCGCGTCCAGAGCCGCCTGCTGCTCCTGCTGCCACTCCTCATATCGGGTGCGCTGAGCCTCCAGCCCCTCGACCTCCGAACGAGCGGACGCGAGCTCCGCCTCGACGGCGGCTCGCTCGTCCTCGACGGCGGCGATCTCGGTCTGCTGGGCCTGTTCGGCGGTCACCGCCGCGGCGAGGGCGGCGTCGGCGGCGGACTTGGCCTCCCGGGCGGCGACCTGCTCCGACTCGGCGTCAGCGAGCGCTGCTCGGGCGGCCGAGTCCTTGTTGACCTTGTCGGTTCGGGCGCGTTCCAGTTCGTCGAGCAGATCGAGATGGCTCCCGCTGATCGCGTCGAGCATCTGCACCCGCTCCAGCAGTTCGTCCGGGCTCTCCGCGCCGAAGTAGGCGCTCAGCGACCCCACCACGGTGCCCTGCTGGTGACTGGCGGCGGCGAATTCGTCGATCCGCCGTCGCACACGATCGATGTGCTCGGCCGAGGCGTCCGCCTCGATCTGGGCCGTGCCGGCCAGGTCGGCGGCGCGCCGAGCCTCGGTCTCCGCCGTCTCGAGGTCGACCAGCGCCCGATTGGCGTCCTCCATGGCGAGTTCGACCTCAGCGAGCAGTCGGTCTCGCTCCGACGAGACCTCGGCCAGTCTGCTGGTCAGCTCGCCGACCCTGGTCGCCGCGCCCTCGACCTTCGCGTTGCCCTCGTCGATCGCGGCGTCCCCCGGGTCGGCGGGCGGCTCCGCCCAGGAGGTGAGGCCTCCCGTCAGCGACGCCGCCAACAGCATCGCGGTGATCGACAGCGCCCGACGACCGCGCGCGGGCACGTCGAAGCCGATCGCCGTCCGTCGTGGTGTTCCCCGCCGTCTGCCCACCGACGCCCCCTGTCGCGCACGAGTTCCGCGAGTCGATCACTCCGACGACACGTTGCGCCGAATGGAGTAACCGGTCAGAACTGTGCCATCACGCCACTCGGGATGCCATTCACCTCAGCGTTTCCTCCCGCACCTTCAGCCACACGAGCGGTGCAGACTTCACAGAAGGTGACGAAATCATGTCGATCGCCCCCCGTTCGCCCTAACCGACTACTCAGGTCGGTACCGACTGAGAGGATGCACCGCGTGCAGGACTGGCTGCGCCGCAACGCGCCGATCACCACGGCGACAGGAGTGACGATCGCCGTGATCGGCACCTTCCTGCCGTGGCTGCGGTCGGGCTCGGTGTATCGAGACAGCCATCAGACGATCGGAGTGCTCCGCAGACTCCTCGAACCGCCCCCGATCATCGACACGATCCTGGGGGCCTGGCCGCTGCTCATCCCGATCGCGGCGAGTTGCGTCCTGCTGCATCTGATCAGGCTGCGCGTCACCGCCTCGGTGTTCGCGCTGATTTTCTCGCTTCCGATGGGAACGGCGACCATGGTCGCCGTCGTCCAAGGCCTCGACAACACCGCATTGATCGGCATCTCGGGCATCGGCCCGATCACCACCCTCGCGGGCGTGACGCTGACCCTGATCGGCGCGCTCGGCGTGCTGTTCGGCAGCCGTCCGCAGAGGACACGAAACGCAGGAGGCTCGTCGTGACCCACCCCGGCCCCGGTCCTTGGCAGCCGGAGCAGCAGCCGCCGAACGGCCCGGTTCACCCCGGCACGGGCGCGGCGGGCTATCCGTCGCCCGGCCCGCAGCAGCCCTACGGCGGGCAGCAGCCCTACGGTGCGCCGCAGCAGCCCTACGGCGGCCAGCCGCAGCACGGCGGACAGCCCCCTTACGGCGGTCCGCCGCCGCAGGGCCCCTACGGCCAGCTGCCGCCGCAGGGTCCGCCCCCGAAGAAGAAGACGGGTCTGGTCGTCGGCTCGGTCGTCGCCGTGGTGGCTGTCGCAGGCGCCGCGTTCGGCACCTGGTACGCCTTCGGCCGAGGCGAGGTCAACGCCGCGGGCGGGGAGACGCCCACCGATGCGGCGACGCGGCTGCTCACCGCCACCGGGAGCAACGACGTCGTCGGCCTCTTCGACACGCTCGCACCCGCGGAAGCCCGGCTGAGCAGGGACTACCTGGAGGCCACCGTCGGCGAGCTGACGCGGCTGGAGATCTTCGAACCCGGCACCGATCCCTCGTCGATCGAGGGCTGGGGCACCACCTTGGAAGGCCTGGAGTTCGATACGGCCTCCGAGGAGCGCATCAACGAGGACCTCGTGATCACGCAGGCCTCGGCAGGCACGCTCACCATGAACTCGGACCTCGCCGACCTTCCGCTCACCGACAGCTTCGTGGCCGCGGCGTTCCCCGACGGACTTCCGACGGGTGAGAGCGAGCAGATCGACTTCGCCCAGTTGGAGGAGCCGCTGCGCATCGCCACCGTGCAGGTCGACGGCGACTGGTACCCGAGCCTCTTCTACACGATCGCCGACTACGGCCTGCGCGAAGAGGGGATGTCCTGGCCGGACACCTCGGTCGAGGCCGTGGGCGCCGACTCGCCTCAGGCCGCGGTGGAGGAGCTCGTCGCGGCGGCGATGGCCGGTGATGTCGAGCGGGTCATCGCGATGACCCCGCCCGACGAGATGGGCGTCCTGTACGACCTCGGACCGCTGCTGCTGGCGGAGGTCCCCGCAGGCGGCATGGGCGCCGCCGACATCACCGTCACCGATCTCCAGACGAGCACCCGCGAGTCCAACGGCAGCACGATCGTGATGATCGAATCGGTGTCCATCGAGGGCACCCGGCCGGGTGAGCAGGCCACGATCGCCATCAACGGCGACTGCGTCGACATCAGCGTCGAAGGCGGCCAGGTCGACCAGATGTGCATGTCCGAGATCACCGGGCAGCTGCAGGCCGAGCTGGGCGGCGAGCTTCCGCCGGAGGCCATCGCCTTCGTCGAGCGGCTGATGACCAACGTGCTGGACTCCGGCGCCGCGACCGTCGAGGTCGACGGCCGGTGGTACGTCAGCCCGATCCGCACCTTCGGCGAGCTGTTCATGCTGGTGCTGGAGAGCACGGAGCCGGGCGACGTCACGCTCTTGATCGAGTCCGCGAGCTCCACCTACTGATCCGACGGCGCCCCCGCCGCGCCCCGCGGGTCGCGATGTCCGGGCCGGGAACGCATCGTCGTTCCCGGCCCGAGGTCTGTCCAAGGCGGGAACGCGACGGTCGCCGGATGGTCCCGCGAGCCGGGCGGCGCGGGTGAGGGCGCGCTCCCACGAACCGACTCGCGTCGAACCGACGGCGCACCGCCTGTTCCACGGGCGACGCACGCCGCCGTCTCGACCGGCCGACCGGCAGTCGAGTCGGGCCGCGGCCTGCGCGGGGCGTCCGGGGAAACCTCCGACGACGGCCGAGACACAGGTGAGCAGGCCCGTCGCGTTCGGCGAGGGCACGCCGTCCGCGCCGGCGATCGCCTCCTCGGTGATCGTCCGTGATCTCCGTCGCGGCAGGCGGAGATCGACGCCCCGACTTGAATCCGAATACAGGACAAGCGTACTGTTTGGTCTTGCCGCCGTGTCCGCGACGATCGACGGCCTGCTCGACGAGCGGGGCGAGACGAGAGAACCGGACACGCCACCAGAAGAGTCGAGCAGCACGGCCCGTCGTGCTGGGCCAGACTTGACGTCATCCCCGAACTGACGTGCGCCGTCGCGAGATGGAGTTGTTGGACGTGACTGCACCTGCTAGCCAGGACAGCTTCGGCGCCCGCGGCACGCTCTCGGTCGGAGACACCTCGTACGAGGTGTTCCGGCTGAGCGCGGTCGAGGGCGCGGACCGGCTGCCTTACAGCCTGAAGATCCTGTTGGAGAACCTGCTCCGCACCGAGGACGGCGCGAACATCACCGCCGACCACGTCCGCGCGCTGGCCTCCTGGGACCCTTCGTCCGAGCCTGCCACGGAGATCCAGTTCACCCCGGCCAGGGTGATCATGCAGGACTTCACCGGCGTGCCCTGCGTCGTCGACCTCGCCACGATGCGCGAGGCCGTGACGAACCTGGGCGGCGACCCGTCCAAGGTCAACCCGTTGGCGCCCGCCGAGCTGGTCATCGACCACTCCGTCATCGCGGACATCTTCGGCAGGCCCGACGCCTTCGAGCGCAATGTGGACCTGGAGTACGAGCGCAACCGCGAGCGTTACCAGTTCCTGCGCTGGGGTCAGAGCGCGTTCGACGAGTTCAAGGTCGTCCCGCCCGGCACCGGCATCGTGCACCAGGTCAACATCGAGCACCTGGCCCGCGTGGTGATGACCAGGCAGGGCGGCGACGGAGGCACCACCCTCCAGGCCTACCCGGACACCCTCGTGGGCACCGACAGCCACACGACCATGGTCAACGGCATCGGCGTGCTCGGATGGGGCGTCGGCGGCATCGAGGCCGAGGCCGCGATGCTCGGTCAGCCGGTGTCCATGCTGATCCCGCGCGTGGTCGGCTTCAAGCTGCACGGCGAACTGCCCGCAGGCGCGACGGCGACCGACCTGGTGCTGACCATCACGGAGATGTTGCGTGAGCACGGTGTGGTCGGGAAGTTCGTCGAGTTCTACGGGTCCGGCGTCGGCGCCGTCCCGCTGGCGAACCGCGCCACGATCGGCAACATGAGCCCCGAGTTCGGCTCCACCTGTGCGATCTTCCCGGTCGACGCCGAGACGACCAACTATCTCCGGCTCACCGGTCGATCCGAGCAGCAGGTCGCCCTGGTCGAGGCCTACGCCCGCGAGCAGGGCATGTGGCACGACCCCGAGGCCGAGCCCGCCTACTCCGAACGGCTCGAGCTCGACCTCGCCACCGTGGTGCCCTCCATCGCGGGACCCAAGCGTCCGCAGGACCGCATCGACCTGTCCTCGGCGAAGTCGGCGTTCCGCAAGGCGATCACCGACTACGTGACCGCCGACCCGTCGGTCGTGGACGAGGCCTCCGACGAGTCCTTCCCCGCGTCGGACTCGCCCACCTACTCGCGCGACGACGACCACGCGGGCAGGCCGGTGCACTCGGCGGCCAACGGCGCCGCGGGCAGGCCGAGCAGGCCCACTCGCGTCACAGTGGACGGCTCCGAGTTCGAGATCGACCACGGAGCGGTCGCGATCGCCGCGATCACCTCCTGCACCAACACGTCCAACCCGAGCGTGATGATCGGCGCGGCTCTGCTGGCGAAGAAGGCCGTCGAGCGTGGACTGGCGCGCAAGCCGTGGGTGAAGACCACGCTCGCCCCGGGGTCCAAGGTCGTCATGGACTACTACGCGCGATCCGGGCTCCTGCCCTACCTCGAGAAGCTCGGGTTCAACCTCGTGGGTTACGGCTGCACGACCTGCATCGGCAACTCCGGCCCTCTCCAGGACGAGATCTCCGAGGCGATCAACTCCGCCGACCTCGCGGTGGTCTCGGTGCTGTCGGGGAACCGGAACTTCGAGGGTCGGATCAACCCCGACATCAAGATGAACTACCTCGCCAGCCCGCCGCTGGTGGTGGCCTACGCGCTCGCGGGCACCATGGATCTGGACCTGAGCACCGAGCCGCTGGGCACCGACACCGAGGGCAGGCCGGTCTTCCTGACCGACATCTGGCCGGACGCCGCCGAGATCCAGGAGGTCATCGGCTCGGCGATCTCCTCGCAGGGCTTCACCGACGGCTACTCCGACGTCTTCGCGGGCGACGAGCGGTGGCAGTCCCTGCCGACGCCCACCGGCAACGTCTTCGAGTGGGACCCGCAGTCCACCTATGTCCGCAGGCCCCCGTACTTCGACGGGATGACGCCGGAGCCCAGCCCGGTGACCGACATCTCCGGTGCCAGGGTCCTGGCCATGCTCGGCGACTCGGTGACCACCGACCACATCTCGCCCGCCGGGGCGATCAAGGCCGACTCGCCCGCGGGCCGGTACCTCAGCGAGCACGGTGTCGAGCGCCGGGACTTCAACTCCTACGGCTCGCGACGCGGCAACCACGAGGTGATGATCCGAGGCACGTTCGCCAACATCCGGCTGCGCAACCTGCTGCTGGACGCGATCGAGCCCGGCGGCGTGCAGGGCGGCTTCACCCGCGACTTCCTCGCGGGCGGGGAGCAGACCACCATCTACGACGCATCGGTGTCCTACGCCGAGGCGGGCGTGCCGCTGGTGATCCTCGCGGGCAAGGAGTACGGCTCCGGCTCCTCGCGGGACTGGGCGGCCAAGGGCACCAGCCTGCTGGGCGTCCGCGCGGTGATCACCGAGTCGTTCGAGCGCATCCACCGGTCGAATCTGATCGGCATGGGCGTGCTGCCCCTGCAGTTCCCGGCGGGCGAGAGTGCCGCCTCGCTGGGTCTGGACGGCACGGAGACCTTCGACGTCTCCGGGGTGACCGCGCTGAACGACGGCGGCACGCCGCGCACGCTGCGGGTGACGGCCACCCGGGAGGACGGCTCCACCGTCGAGTTCGACGCGGTCCTGCGCATCGACACCCCCGGTGAGGCCGACTACTACCGCAACGGCGGGATCATGCAGTACGTGCTGCGCAAGATGCTGCGCGGCTGAGCGTCTTCCGCTCCCGACAGGCCCGGACCTCGTGGTCCGGGCCTGTCGGCGTCCGGTGGGGTGGTGCGCAGGCAGCCGAGGGGCCTAGCCGCGCCCGACACGCCTGCCGTCGAGGGACGCCGAGCCGACGCGGTGCTCAGCGGCTTCCCGGCCCGCCGCCCCGCGTGTGATCGTCGGACCCGTGACCGCCGGGTCCGTGATCGCCGGGTCCGTGATCGCCGTGGAGCTGCTCCATGAGCGTCACCACCGGCTCCGGCGCCACCACGAAGGGCCGCATCATCCCCATGTCCTCATGCTCCAGCAGATGGCAGTGATACATGTACTGGCCGGTGGAGCCCTCGAACCGCGCCATGATGGTGACCTCCTCCCCTCTGGCCACCCGGATCGTGTCCTTCCAACCCCGTTCGTCGACGAGCAGGTCGCCTGACCGCTCGTACCGGATCGGGGTGAGCGTCCCGCCCCGACTCTCGTCGAAGCCGCCGACCACCACGGGTCTGCCGTCGGCGTCGGGCCTGGTCTCGGTGACCACGTAGTGATCCCGCCTCACGGCCTGGAAGCGCACCAGATGCAGGTGCATCGGGTGAGTCGGCGCCGCGAGGCTCAGCATGTGCCAGTCCTCCCAGTCCTCGTGCCGCACGAACCAGTTCACCGTGTCCTCGAACACGCGGCACAGTCGTCGGTAGGTGACCACCTCGCCGTCACGTCCCTGTATCTGCACGTAGCCGTCGTGCACGGTGACCCCGTCGAACTCCGGGATCCGATCGTGCGCCGGGTCGAGCCGCCGCATCTCCCAGAGCTCTCCGTGACCGGAGGGGCCGTTGGCGAGGATCAGCATGCGTTCTCGCGCGGCGATGTGCGGCCCCGGCAGACGTTCGTACGACGGAGAGATCGTCACGGGCAGCCGGAACCGGTCGACGGCGCGCCGCGTCCCGACCCGGAACTCCATGACCTCGGGGTGGACCGGGGTGCCGTTGGTGTTGTGCAGCCGCACCGTGCGCCCCCACAGCGACCGGAAGTCGACGAGCAGGTCGGCCCGCTCGGCGGGCGCCATGATCAGCCCCTCCGGCGGGATCTCCACCGGTTCGGGCAGCAGGCCGCTGTCGGTGCCGATCTGCCAGACCACGCCCGTGATCGGGGCGCCCTCCTCGTCCTGTAGTCGGAGCCGGTAGGTCCGGGCGTTGGAGGCGTTGAGCACCCGGAGGCGATACCAGGCCGCGTCCACCTCCAGGTGCGGCCAGATCACCCCGTTGACCAGGGTGAAGGGACCGCTGAACGCGCGCTGTGCGACGGTCTTGTGCAGGAGTGCCCCGGTCAGCGACCCGTCCGCCGCGGTGTCGAGATTGCGGTCGGCGATCAGGAGCGGGATCTCCCGATCGCCCGCCGGGAGTCGCAGGGCGTCCTCCTCGTCGTCGCGGATCAGGTAGGTGCCCAGCAGACCCGCGTACACATTCCATCGGGTGATCATCATCGCGTGGTCGTGGTACCAGAGCATCGCGGCGGGCTGCTGGTTCGGGTACTCGCAGAGCTGACTCTCGCCGGGCAGCGCGGCATTGTTGGCCCATCCGTCGCTGCCCGCCGCGACGACCCCGCCGTGCAGGTGCGTCACCGACCAGGGCGGCAGCCGAGTGACCTGTGGAATGGGCGTCCCGCCACCCCGGCCCGGCAGGTCCGAGGGTGAGGGCTCCCCCTCCTCGGGCAGCGGCACGTCGACGGCCGTCACGGGGAAGTCGCCCTCGATCCCGTTGTGCCAGGCCACCAGCACGCGACGACCCCGGCGCACCTCGATGGTCGGGCCGGGGAAGTGGCCGTCGTAGGTCCAGACGGTGGTCGGGGGCAGCTCCGAGTGCAGTCGCACCCGCGCGGCCCGTTTGACGATGGTCGTCAACTCGTCTTCGGCGGGTCGCAGGACCGGCGGGATCGGCATCGGGTCCAGGAACTTCGTCAGTTCCGTCGTCGGGGTGTCGTCGCCGACGGCCGCGGGCAGGCCGACGGGCCGGAGGCCTCCAGCGGCGGGACGGGCCGCAGGCGCCGACGGCAGGTGCGCGGTCGAGCCCCGCGGCGCGGTGTCGGCGCTCGGCGAGGCCGGATCGACGGGCCGCTGTGTCGCCGAGGCGCCGGGGGCCGCGGCCGCGAGCAGTGCTGCCGCGGTGCCCGCGCCGAGGCCCATCAAGCGTCTACGCGATAACGAGGCTCCCCCAGACGAATGATCCATTGTTGCACCGTAAGCACCAGCACTGGAGGTTGGCTCGTGTCGCAGCCGAATGGATACAGAAAACCTTCGTCCGTGCTGTCCCGACCACCGGTCCGGCGTTGAGCAGGCCTGTTGCCCACCGATCCGACCGCAGTGGGTGGCGAGGTCCAGAGTGGATCACGCCGCCCACCCCGATCGTGTGATCACCCAGACGAATGATCGCAACCCGGACGGTGGACGAAAGCCGTCGCCGTCCCGGCGGTCCGGTCCGCTACGAGGCGAGCCGCCGTCCCCGCGCTGCCGCGTCGAGGCCGTGGCCTCCGCCGTGGCCTCCGCCGTGACCGTGCAACTTCTCCATAAGCGTGACCACCGGATCGGGGGCGACCACGAAGGGTCGCATCATCCCCATGTCCTCGTGCTCCAGCAGATGGCAGTGATACATGTAGCGGCCGGTCGAGCCCGTGAAGTGCGCCAGGATGGAGACCAGTTCCGCCGAGCCCACCCGGATGGTGTCCTTCCAGCCTCGCTCGTCGGGAAGCAGCGTCCCGTCCGCCACCCGACGCACCGGCGTCGCCGTGCCGCCCCGTGCCTGGTCGAAGCCGCTGATGTCGAACCGCACGCGGTCGACGGCCTGGAAGCGCACCAGGTGGACGTGGATCGGATGGGTGGGTCCGGTCAGATTCAGGATGTCCCACCGCTCCCAGCTGTCCTGCCGGACGAACCAGTTCACCGTGTCCTCGAACACCCTGGACATCCGGTGATAGGTGACCACCTCTCCGTGGGCGTCCTGCACCTGCACGTAGCCGTCGTGCACCGTGACCCCGTCGAACTCGGGGATGTGGTCGTGCCCCGGGTCCAAGCGGTGCATCTCCCACATCTCGCCGTGCCCGCTCCGCCCGTTGGCCAGTACCAGCAGGCGGCTTCCGTGCTCGGAGCCGTGCTCTCCACGTCCCAGCCGGACGTACGAGCCGGAGACCGTCGTCGGGCGGCGGAAGTCGGAGGTGACTCGACGCCGTCCGACGCGGAACTCCATGATCTCCGGATTGGGCCCCGGGTTGGCCGCCGCGTTCACCAGCCGGAGTCGGCGCCCCGCGAAGACGCTGAAGTCCACGAGCAGATCGACTCGCTCGGCAGGCGCCATCACCAGACCCGAGGCGGGCAGCGGAAGCGGGGCGGGCAGCAGGCCGCTGTCCGTCCCGATCTGCCACGCCGCCCCGTTGATCGGCACTCCACGCTCGTCACGCAGCGACAGCGTGTACGTCCTGGAGTTCGAGGCGTTGAGCACTCGGAACCGGTACCACCGTCGCTCGACGTCGAGATGGGGCCAGATGACCCCGTTCACCAGCGTGAAGGGGCCGCTGAACGCACGTTCGGCGACGGTCTTGTGGACCAGCTCCCCGGTGAGTGCGCCGTGCTCGTCGACGTCGAGGTTGCGATCGCAGATGATCAGCGGCACCTCCTGATCCCCGGAGGGCAGATTCAGCGAGTCCTCCTCCTCGTCACGGAGCAGATACATGCCGAGCAGTCCGGCGTAGACGTTCCATCTCGTGATCATCATGGCGTGATCGTGATACCAGAGGGTCATCGCAGGCTGGTCGTTGCGGTATTCGCACAGCTGTGCCTCCCCCGGCAGGACCCCGTTGTCCGCCCAGCCGTCGTTGCCCGCCGCCGTGACCGCGCCGTGCAGGTGCACGACGGTCCACGGCGGCAGCCCGGTGACCTCGGGGATGGGCTCTCCACCGCTGCGGCCCGGCTCGTCCGAAGGAGACGGCTCCCCCGGCTCCGGCAGCGGGACGTCCACCGCCGTCACCGGGAACGGTCCCTCGATCTCGTTCGTCCACGCCACGCGGACCCGCTGCCCGCGTCGGACGTCGAACGTCGGCCCCGGCAGGTGGCCGTCATAGGTCCAGACACGGGTGGGCGGCAGCTCCGAGTGCAGCCGCACCCAGGTGGCCCGCTGAACCACCGTCACCAGTTCGTCGTCCTTCGGACGCAGCACCGGTGGTATCCGCAGCGGATCGCGGAACCTGGTGAGTTCGGCACGCCCCGCGGAATGTGTTCGGTCGACGACCTCCACGAGATCCGCGAGATCCGCATCGACGTTCGAGGCCAGCTCGACGGTTTCGGACATGTGCTCCCCCAATGACTCACAGTACTTCGATCCGCGAACACGCGGCGGCATCAGCAGCGACGAACCGGTATTCGCGCGAACTCCGTCAGAATGACGACGACAGAACCGCGTGGATTCGGATGGAATCCGTTCCACGCGAACGGCACTGGTTAGGACATCCGCGTGTCCGGTGTCCTTCGGCGTGCTCAGGCCGCCGGAAGCCGATGCCCAGGGCGCAGCGCTAGAGCAGGCCACCGGCATGGACGATCGTCGACGCGGCGACCTCCGCGTCCGCGCGGCACGACGGACCAGCCGTCAGGTCTGCTCGCTCATCGTCATTCCCCCCATTTGTTCTTCTCCCCAGAAAGAACCGTCATCGAGCGTCTCCCCAGACGCACTCGGTTCTCCTGCCGCCACCATAGTACAGATCCGTGGATCGACGGTGCGAATCGTCGAGAACGACGGAGCGGAGGTCGAGGGGTCGATTCCTCGCCGTGCCCGAGCCGTCGGCGCCGACGGCACCGTCAACGGGTGGGCGGGCTTCTCCTCGGCGGTCGTCGCACGGCGGCGCGCGTAGGCGTCCCCCGTCCGGACACCCGCGGCAGCCTCCGGTGATCGACGGCGCCCCGAACGGCCCCGTACGCCGCGAGATCCGCTACTCGACGTGACGAATCCGCCGGCGAACGCCCGGTTTCTCCGCTCGTCATGGTGATCGCGGACAGGCCACGAGCGACTAGGGTTTCCCCGTGGATGAACAGCGTCGAGACGGCACGCGCCCGCCGCCCGTCGGCCGCGGCGCGGCGTCCCGACGCGAGCCGCGGGCACTCACGTTCCGCGAGGACGACGTGGCACGTCCCTGTGCCATCACTACCTGCCCCGAGCCACCCGCCTGCGGCCGATCGCCTCGGAACCGGTATCGGCCGCGCGGGGGCCGCTCGGCGGGACGCCGCCTGGCAGGGGCAGTGGCACACGAGAGACGACGCCGGCGGCCGGGCCGCGCGGGTGTCGACCAGGACTGAGACGACGCCCGGTCGCGGCGTCGGCGGTACAGCGATGACGAAGAGGAGGGTGTCAGAGCGATGAGGCACGTGAAGGCCTGGGTGACGGCTCTCGCCGCCGTTCTGGGGGTGTCGGCGTTAAGCGGCTGCTCGGTCGAGGACGTCGAGGCGTTCCTGTCGAGCCCGTCGGACTCCCCGAGCGCGGCGGAGGGCCCCGCGGCCGAGAGTTCGGCGGCAGCCCGTGAGCGGTTGGACGAGCTGCCGGTGAGCCCGGCCGGTCCGATGGACGGCTATTCGAGGGACCGGTTCCCGCACTGGATCACGATCTCCCCCGGCTGCAACACCCGCGAGGCCGTGCTGTCCCGCGATGGCGAGAACGTCGAGACAGACGACGAGTGCAGGGCCGTCTCGGGAAGCTGGCTCAGTCCGTACGACGGCCAGACCTGGACGGACGCCGCCGATCTCGACATCGACCACATGGTTCCGTTGGCCGAGGCCTGGCGTAGCGGGGCGGCCGACTGGTCCGACGATCGACGGGAGGAGTTCGCCAACGACATGGAGCGGGCGCAGCTCTTCGCCGTGACCAACAGCGTCAACAGGTCGAAGGGCGACCAGGCCCCGGATCAGTGGATGCCGCCGCTGGAAGACTACTGGTGCACGTACTCGGTGCACTGGATCGAGGTCAAGCATCACTACGAGCTCTCCGTCACCGAGGAGGAGAAGGCCACGCTGCAGGAGACGCTCGACGGCTGCTGACGGTCGTCCGGGACCGGGGAGTCCGGCCGACAGCGGTCCGGGAGTCCGATCGTCGATCGGATCACCGAACCGCGGCCCGCACCCCGGCCCGCGACCGCTCGCCCGGTACGGCCTCTTCGACCAGGTGGACGCGCGATCCCACGAGGGCCGGTGCCCCGCTTCTCTACGTGGCATCGAAGCCTCACGACGGCACGAGGTCACTCGGCTCCGACGGCGGAGACGCCGCCCGTCGGTCCACGGCGGCCGAGGCAGGCCGAGACCGGGCGGTCGACCGCGGACGACGTGCGAACAAGCCGTCGGTCGGATGCGCCCCGACGCGAGACGGTGGTGCCGACCGGGCGGCGCCCGCGCCGAACGGCCGCCTAGTCGGTCGACACACACCGGGCCGGGCGCCGCGCGCCCGTTACGACCCGGCGATCTCGGCGATCACCTCGGCGGGGAGCGGCCGGTCGGCGATCTCGGCCGCGATCTCCCGGGCTCGGTCGCGGTATCGGCCGTACGCCAGCACCTCCGTCACGGCGGCGGAGATCTCGGCGGCCGAGTCGACCGTGATCGCGGCTCCCGACGCGGCGGCGCGGGCGGCGTTGACGGGCTGGTCGGCGCCCTGGGGCCAGAGCACCATCGGCAGTCCGTGCGCGAGAGCGCCGACGATCGTGCCGACGCCGCCCGCGCCGACCACCACGTCGGCCTTGTCGAGCAGCTGGGCCAACGGTGTGAAGGGCAGGTACCGGACCCGCGCCGAGTCGGCTCCGGCCCGCGCACCCTCGATGCCGCTCGCGGTGGGATGCCGCAGCGACGAGCCGAGCGTGGCGATCACGTCGGCGCCGGTGCCTGCCACCGCCGCCACGGCGGCCGACAGGGCGTCCGGATCGGAGAAGACCGTGCCCAGAGTGACGAGCACCGTCGGCTCGACCTGCCCGCCGACCTCGGGCAGGTCGAGCGCGACGTCCACCGACCGACGGTGAGCCGCGGGACGCACCGCCCGCACTTCGGTGTCCGGAGACCAGGCCGGATCCTGCAACGATCGCGGACACGGGTCGAGGAGGCTCGTGGCGGCGAGCGGACGGAGGCGCAGCCGGTCGTATCGGGCCGAGGCGGCGCGATCGATCTCGGAGGTGATCACCGCGGGCAGGGCCGGACCGATGCCCGCCTGATGCCAGGCGATGTCGAGCCGAGCCGCGATCATCGGGCCGATGGCGTCGAACGGTTCGGCCACGACCAGGTCCGGCCCCCATTCGACGGCTCGTTCGATGCCGTCCTCGATACCCAGGTCGACACGGGCACCACCGAAGATCTCACCGATGACCGGCGGCGTCGGACGGAACACGTCGGCACCGGTACGGCGGGCCGCCACCTCGGAGAAGACCTCCGGCATCGCCCCCGCACCGAGGTAGTCGACGCCCGGAGGGAGTTCGTCGGCGACCGCCGTCCGGAACGCCGCGCCGGACAGCAGCGCCACGGAGTGGCCCGCGTCGCGGGCTGCCCGCATCAGCGGGATCAGCGGTAGGACATGACCGAAGGCAGGGGTGGCGCTGAACAACAGTCTCCTGGGCATTCTCGAGAGATCTTCCCTTCTGGATCGGCGGCGCCGGGGTCGACGTCGGCGCGATCCGGTTCGGCTGCTCGGCCGCGGATCGCACCGCGGTGTCGCGACCTTCCGCGCGGCGACTTCGAGAGCGGTGGGCCCGGCCGGGTGCGGTCCCGCGCCGCCCGACATCGGCGAGGCCTCGGTGTCGGTCCGCCCGGGCGGGACGGCGGCGGGCCGACGGCGCGGCCGCCCCGCCACACGGCAGCACGCCAGGTGTCGAGACGGGCGGCCGACCGTCGGCCCCGCCGACTCCCGACGAGCCGGGCGAACCCGTGGCCGGGTTCCTCGCGAACAAGACCACCCGGCCATTCCTACCGCGTGACCGGGCCGTTCGACCGCCCTTCGGCGTCGCGCCGATCGATGCTGCCCGAGTGGACGGCAGGTTCGGCCCACTCGGGCAGGAGTGGCCGGGTGCCCGGTCGGCACGATCGGCGGGCGGAGGCGATCAGCGCACGTTCGCCCGACGCGAACCGTCGCCTCCGGCGGCGACGCCACCATCGCGGCGGGGTCCATCCGCCGACGCCGAGCGCGCGGCCGATCGGCGCCGACGGCCGCAGGCCGCGGCGAGAGACGGAGGACCGGCGGAGGGTCTTCGAGAACCCGGCCGAGGCGGCGGGCGTCGCCGCGAGGGACTACTCCGCCTCCGCCAGGCTCACCGCGAACCGGCCCGCCGGGTCGGTCCACTGTCGATGCAGCTGGAATCCCGCCGCGCGCAGTTCCGCCGTGACGCCGTCGGGGCGGAACTTCGCCGACACCTCGGTACGGATCTCCTCGCCTGCCGCGAAGTCGATCGTCAGATCCAACGCCCCGATGCGCACGGTGGAGGGCGCCGAGGCCCGCAGGCGCATCTCGATCCACTCCCGCACCGAATCCCAGTGCGCGACGTGGTCGAAGAGCCGGAGGTCGAAGTCCGCGTCCAGCTCGCGGTTGAGCACCCGCAGCACGTTGCGGTTGAACTCGGCGGTCACCCCCTGCGGATCGTCGTAGGCGGCGATCAGGGTCTCGGTCGACTTCACGAGGTCGGTGCCGAGCAGCAGCCACTCCCCGGGACGCAGCACCGACCGCGCCTCGGTCAGGAAGGCCGCGCGCTCGGCGGGGAGCAGGTTGCCGATCGTCCCCCCGAGGAACGCGATCAATCGTCGATCGCCCTCCGGCAGGGTGTCCAGATGGCGGGTGAAGTCGCCGACGATCCCGTGTACCTCCAGCTCGGGGTAGTCGGCCGCGATCTCCGACGCGGACTCGCGCAACGCGGTGGTCGAGACGTCGAAGGGCACGAAGCGTCGCAGCGCGCCCTGCTTGCCCATGGCGTCGAGGAGCAGGCGGGTCTTCTCCGCCGCGCCGGAGCCCAACTCGATCAGGGTGTCCGCCACCACGATCTCGGCGATGTCCGTCGCCGCGCCCTGCAGGGCGGCGCGCTCGGCGCGCGTCGGGTAGTAGTCCGGCAGCCGGGTGATCTCCTCGAAGAGCGCACTGCCCCGCGCGTCGTACAGCCACATCGAGGAGAGCCTGCGCGGCGCCGAGGTCAGGCCCCCGGCGACCTCGGCACGCAGGTCACCTGCCGAGGCGTCCTCGTCGAGGTGTACGTCGATGTGCGGAATGTTCACGGTCATCCTCTCGATGGCACCGATGTCGGATGGATCGGTGTGATCTCGACCTTGTCGCGGGTGGCGACGAGCAGTCGTGCGTCCGGCACCTCGGCCCAGTCCCCGTCCTCGTCCAGCGGCTCGGAGGCCACCACCAGCCGACCGGGCGCGTGCTGGACGAAGAGCGAATGCGTCCACGTGGTGGCGAACACCGTCTCACCATCGGTCAGCAGCAGGTTCAGTCGCGCCCCCGGGATCAGCTCGCCGACCTCGCCGACCAGGTCGCGTACGGCATCGGCGGGAGGCGATCCCGCGTCGATCCTGGCGCGCAGCAGAGCCCAGAGCAGCGCGGAGTCCGTGGCTCCCTCCGTGAGCAGCGCGGCGGCGGGCAGGTCCGTGACGAGTCCGGCGGCGCAGTCCGGCCAACCCGGCAGCACTCCGTTGTGGCTGAACAGCCACGGCCCGCTCCGGAAGGGCGCGCAGGCCTCCTCGCTGATCGGCATCCCGGTGGTCGCCGAGCGGACGGCGGCCAGGGCGGCAGGCGTCCGCACCACCGTGGCCACCTCGGCGAAGCCGTGGTCGTTCCAGATCGGGCCGGTACGCCGATACCGCAACGGCGGCGCGACCGTCCGTGCCGTCGGTGAGACGACCCTGGCCCCCGGTCGCCGCCCGGCCTCGGCGGCTCCCGGCGCGGCGGGCTCGGCGGCGTCCGGCGGAAACCAGCCGACGCCGAAGCCGTCGACGTTGACGGTGCCGCCCCGGCGCATCATCGTCGGAGCCCAGGACTGGCCGGCCAGCGAGTTGGCGCCGTCGAACATCAGCTCGGCCAGCGATACGGGCGGGCCGAGATATGCCAGGTGGCGGCACACTCAGGTTCGCTCCGCCCGCGTCGCGTCCCTGGCACAGCGGAAGCCGGCGAAGATCTGTCGCCGGATCGGCAGGTCCCAGTTGCGAAACGAGGCGCGCGCCATCGACGGGTCCGTGCCGAAGGAACCGCCGCGCAGCACCTGGTATCCGCCGTCGAGGAACACCTCGGAGTACTCCCGGTACGGGAAGGCCGCGAAGCCGGGATGGCCGGTGAAGGCGGAGGACGTCCACTCCCACACGTCGCCGACGAGCTGGTGCACCCCGGCCGGGGTCGCGCCCAGCGGGTACGCGCCGACGGGCGCCGGGGTCAGGTGCCGCTGGCCGAGGTTGGCATGCCGTTCGGTCGGCGCCGCGTCGCCCCACGGATGACGCCGAGATCGGCCGGTCGCCGGATCGTGTCGCGCGGCCTTCTCCCACTCCGCCTCGGTCGGCAGCCGCCTGCCCACCGAGCGGGCGTAGGCCTGCGCCTCGTGCAGACAGACGTGGACCACCGGCTCGTCGGCGGGCACCGGCTCGGTCACGCCGAAGCGCCGACGCCACCAGGTGCCGTCCGAGTCGCGGGTCCAGAACAGCGGCGCTCGCAGCTCGGCCCGCTGCCGGTGTGCCCAGCCCTCCTCGGTCCACCACTCCCGACGGTCGTAACCGCCCGCGGCGATGAACTCGGCGTAGGCGGCGTTGGTCACCGGGGCGGTGTCGAGATGAAAGGCGTCCACGTGCACGGTGCGCGCGGGGCGTTCGTTGTCCAGCGCCCAGGGTTCGGCGTCGGTGCCCATGGTGAACGGTCCGCCGGGGACGAGCACCTCGCGGGCCGACGGCGGGGCGATCGACGGCGGCGCCGCCGGGGCGTGCAGCACCGGCTCGCCGCGTCGCAGCTGATGGGTGGCCAGCATCGTCTCGTCGTGCTGCTGCTCGTGCTGGATGATCATGCCGAAGGCGAAGCCCTCGTCCACCAGCCGTCTGCCGCGCAGCGGTGTCCGGTCCAGGACGTCCAGGGTCTTCTCCCGGACGCCGCGCACGTATTCGCGTGCCTCGGCGGGGTTCAGCAGGGGCAACGCGGGGCGGTCCGCCCTGGCATGCCGGAAGGCGTCGTACAGCTCGTCGATGTCGCTGCGGAGCGGGACGAGACCACCCACGTCGCGGACGAGCCAGAGCTCCTCCTGGTTTCCGACGTGGGCGAGGTCCCATACCAGCGGCGACATCAGCGGCGAATGCTGGCGGGTCAGCTCGGCGTCGTCGACGCTGTCCGTCAAGGCGAGGCTTCGACGCCGGGTGCGGTCGAGTTCGGCCGCGATGGCGGCCCGAAGGATGTTCTCGTCGGTGGCGGCGGACTCCGTCGTCGTCATGCCTCGTCCTCTCCGAGGTCGAATACCGCTCCGACCGCGCGCCGCTGGGCGGCCTCGACGATCTCGGCGAGCAGGTCGGCGGGCAGATCGAGCCCGCTCAGTGCGGCGCAGCCCAGGTCCAGCAGTCTCGGGACCACTCGCGCCAGATCCTCGTCGGCCAGTCCGTCCCGTGCGGCGGGCACCCAGTGGCGGGCGACCGGCGCGGCCAGCTCGGCGGCGCGAAGCACCGTCTCCGGGCGGTGGAACAACGCGATCAGCAGCAGGGCGGGCACGATCCACCCGCGCCCCGGCTGCGTGTCCAGATACCGCACCTCGAGATATCCGCGCGGACGTACCGGCGGAAACAGGGTGGTGAGGTGATAGTCGAGGTCGTCGAGGCTGGGCGGCGGGTCCAGGGCTCCGGTGATCCAGTCGGCGAAGCGCACGGGGCCCGCGACGTCCCAGAATCCGCCCGCACGACGTACGCAGATCGCCGGGGTGTCCAGCGTCCGCCTGGCCCAGGCACGAGCCGGGTCGGCGTCCGGGCGGCCCGGACGGACCCGGACCGGGTCGGTGGCGAACAGCGATCTCATCCGGGCCGAGGCCCATCGTCCTCGGGCTCCCTCGACCTGCCGGGAGTTGGCGAAGGCGGCGATGAACACCGGTCCCAGCGCGTGGAGCGTGGCCCAGCGCAGCGTCGCGTGCTCGGCCTCCCCCGCGTCGAGACAGACCTGGAGGCCCGCCGTGCTGCACATCATGGTCTTTCCACCGGGCCCGATCCGGTCGAAAGCCCGCTCCATGGCGTCGTAGCGCGGGGTACGCAGCAGTCGGGTGGGGGGACGCCACGGATCGATGCCTCGGTCTCCGAGCCGGAGATCCCGGCCGCCGAGGAGGTCGGTCAGCAGCGCGAGGTCACCGTCGACGATCTCGACGAGGCGACGGGGGCTGCGCTGGGGAAGGGTGGAGATCTCGACCTGGCCGCCCGGTTCGACGGTGATCGTCGAACCGCTGGGCAGCGGGAGACCCGGACTGTCCGGTACCAGTGTGACGGGGGCGTGTGCCCCGAGCGCCGAGGCCAGCTCCCGTGGATCGACGGGGCGGCGCGGGTCGGCGCGGTGGTGCACGGTCCATTCGAGTTCGACGCCCGCCAACGCGGGCGGCCCGTGTTTGAAGCAGACGGAGGCCACGTAGGCTTCCGCCTCCACGCGACTACGAATTCGGGCCGCGTCCACGCTCGCCGACGGCGGACTCTGTGACAGCGTCATCGCGCTCTCCTCGCCTGCTCCGGAATCTCGACGCTACTCCCGCGCCGGGGGCGACGCAGATTCATCGCCCGTCCGTACCAATGGACACCCAAGACGTACGTACGTGTTGGATTTTCCTCGGAAGCACTGCGACGATCTCCGCATGCCGCGCGTCACCCAAGATCACCTCGATGCCCGCCGCCGCCAGATCCTGGACGGCTCGCGGACGTGCTTCACCCGGCACGGGTACGAGGGAGCCACCGTCCGGCGTCTCGAAGAGGCCACCGGCCTGTCGCGGGGCGCCATCTTCCACCATTTCCGGGACAAGGAGTCGTTGTTCCTGGCGCTGGCCGAGGACGACGCCCACCGGATGGCCGAAGTGGTGGCCGAACAGGGCCTGGTGCAGGTGATGCGGGATCTCATCGCGGTGCCCGCGGGCGCCGAGGTGCCCGATCATCCGGCCTACTGGCTCGGGACCCGGCTGGAGGTCTCCCGTCGGCTGCGCACCGACCCCGAGTTCAGGGCCCGCTGGGCGGAGCGGTCTCAGGAGCTGACCTCGGCGACGCGGGCCCGACTGGCACGCCAGCACGCGGCGGGCAAACTGCGCGACGACGTCGAGGTCGACGTGCTCACCGCCTACCTGGAACTGGTCCTGGAGGGCCTGGTGTCCCACCTGGCCAAGGGCCTGTCCGCCGAGGCCATGGGGCCGGTGCTGGACCTGGTGGAGGAATCCGTCCGCAGGCATCGGGCCGCCGAGTGATTCGACGCGAGCCGCCACCGGATCACCGCACGCCGGATCACCGCACGCCGCGCATCAGTCTGCGGATGATCGGCGTGCTGACGGCCAGCAGGACGCCGAGCAGCACGGCCAGCGCGCCGAGGACGCCGAAGTACAGCACCTCGGCGTCCGGCGAGTAGAGCCCGACGACCTGGGCGCCGATGCCGGAGCCCGCCGCGATGGAGAGGAAGAACAGGCCGACCATCTGCGCGGAGAACGCGGCGGGCGCGAGCTTGGTGCTGACCGACAGACCCACCGGCGAGAGCATCAGCTCGCCACAGGTCATCACGACCAGCGCGAGCACGGGCCAGAGCGGGGCGACCTCGGCGCCGGTCCCCGTGGTGCTCGCCACCATCATGACCAGGAACGAGAGTCCGACGAAGACGACGCCGCCCGCGAATTTGCGCGGGGTGCCCGGCTGCCGATCGCCCAACCGGGTCCACAGCGCGGCGAACACGGGGGCGAGCAGGATGATCGTCACCGGATTCACCGACTGGAACCAGCCCGGCGGGATGTCGAAGCCGCCCAGGGACAGGTTCACCCGGGTGTCGGCGAAGGCGGCGATCACCGTGGCCTGCTGCTCGAAGAGCATCCAGAAGACCACGCTGGTGAGGAAGAGCGGGATGAACGCGAGCACGCGATCCCGCTCGACGCGGGTGATGCGACTGCGCAGGATCACCGTGAAGTAGACGATCGGGAGCAGCACCGAGACCAGACTCAGCACGTTGACGAGCCCGGTCATGGTGAAACGCCCGGTGAGCAGGATCACCAGCACGACGAGGAGTGCCAGCGCGGCGGGCGGTCCCACCCGGAGCAGCAGTCCGCGCCGATCGGCGGGCGAGATCGGGTTGGTCGGCCGCCGTCCCTCCTCGCCGAGATGCCGTCTGCCCAGCACGTACTGCAGCAGCCCGATCGCCATGCCGATGGCGGCCAGCCCGAAGCCCAGGTGGAAGTCGACCCGCTCGGCCGCCAGCGACGTGAGCAGCGGAGCGAGGAAGCTGCCCAGGTTGATGCCCATGTAGAAGATCGAGAACCCGGCGTCGCGCCGTTCGTCGGCCGGCCCGTAGAGGGTTCCGACGATCGCGGAGACGTTGGACTTCAGCAGGCCGGTGCCGACGATGATCAGGCTCAGGCCGAGCCCGACGCCCTCGAGGCCCGGGACCAGGGCGAGCACGATGTGGCCGAGCATGATGACGATGCCGCCGTAGAGGACGGACCGCTGGGTGCCCAGGAGGCGGTCCGCCACCCAGGCTCCGACGACGCTCGCCATGTAGACGGCGGATCCGTAGGCCGCCACCAGCGCCAACGCGGTGGTCTGGTCGACGCCGAGGCCGCCCTCGGTGACCGATCGGTACAGGTAGAAGGCGAGGATCGCCCGCATCCCATAGTAGGAGAACCGCTCCCACATCTCGGTGAAGAAGAGCGTCGCGAGACCGCGAGGGTGGCCGAAGAAGCCCCGCTGCTCCGGCTCGATGGGTCCGTTCCGGGTCACGCCGCCCCTCCGCCCCTCGACCACCACCCGCCACAATCGAGGTCCGACATTACGCCGAACGGCGGCTTGCGCCGGGAGGACACACGCGATCGCGAACCACGCCGCTCGGGTCTTTAGCCCACTTGCCCGCCCATGACTAGGCCGTTCGGCGCTGCGTCCGACCGCCCAAGCCCTACAATGAGCCTTCCGATTCCCGACGAACCTCGACGTGCCGCGTGCCGACACCTCGGGCGCGAACGGCGGGAACGTCGGCCTAGGTGAAAAAGGAGTGAAGACTTCCGTGCAGAAGGCGGAGTCACCCGGCAGCAGTAGCGAGCCGGGCGAAGATCCCGGCTGCCATATCGTCCCGTGTGCCCCGCAAGGGTGCGCCCGGTGAACGAGATTCTGATCAACATCCTGCTGTTGTCCACGGTCGCCCTGCTCACCGCAGGCACCTTCATCTGCGTCGCCGCCGAGTTCGCGCTCACGTCGCTGGAGCGGAGCACCATCGACGCCCATGTCGCCGAGGTCGGCGACAAACGGGCGAAGCTGGTCCAGCAGGCGCACAAGACCCTGTCGTTCCAGCTTTCAGGCGCTCAACTCGGCATCACCCTCACCACGGTCACCACCGGTTTCCTCGCGCAGCCCGCGATCGGCGATCTCATCGATCCGCTGCTGAGCGGTCTGGGGCTCCCCTCGTCGGTCGCGACGGGCGCCTCCGTCGCACTGGCGCTGATCATGGCCACCTCCCTCTCGATGCTCTTCGGCGAGCTGGTGCCCAAGAACCTGGCCATCGCCAGGCCGTTGGAGACCGCTCGGGCGGTGACCGGCATCTACTCGTGGTTCACCCGCATCTTCCGCTGGGTGATCAACGTCGCCAACAACGGAGCGAACGCACTGGTCCGCAGGCTCGGCGTCGAGCCCGCGGACGAGTTGCGCTCGGCACGCTCCCCCGAAGAGCTGGGCTCCATGGTCCGCTCCAGCGCCGAGCAGGGCACCATGGACGCGGGCACCGCCAGTCTGCTGGACCGGTCGTTGCGATTCGGCGACCGCACGGCGGGCGAGCTGATGACGCCGAGGGTGCGCATCGCCGCGCTCACGGCCGAGTCGACGGCGGTGGACCTGTTGGAGATCGCTCACCGGACCGGCTTCTCCCGATTCCCGGTTCACGGCGGCGACCTCGACGACGTGCGCGGCGTGGTGCACGTCAAGCAGGCGTTCACCCTGCCGTCCGCCGCGCGAGCGGCGACGCTCGTCTCCTCGCTGGCCAGGCCCGTGCCGAGCGTGCCCGACTCTCTCGAAGGCGACGCGCTCCTCGATCGGCTGCGGGGCTCCGGGCTTCAGCTCGCGCTCGTGGTCGACGAGTACGGCGGAACGGCCGGACTGGTCAGCTTCGAGGACGTCATCGAGGAGATCATCGGCGACGTGCGCGACGAGCACGATCGGCGGGAGATCTCCCCTATCCGCCCGATGGGCGAGCAGACGTGGGTGGCCTCCGGGCTGCTTCGGGACGACGAGCTCGCCGAGGCCACCGGTCTGCAGATCCCGGAGGGCGACTACGACACGCTCGCCGGCTTCGTGCTCGATCGCCTCGGTCGGATTCCCGACGTCGCCGACGAGGTGCGGCTGGACGGCTGGCTGCTGACCGTGCTGCGGATGGATCGCAGGCGGATCGCCGAGCTCCGTGTCGCCAGGGTCGCCGAGGCAGGCGACTCCGAGGACGTCGGCGAGGACCGGACGGCCGTGCGCGCCGACGTCGCGCATGCCACGGCGGACGACGGTGAGAGGGGTGTCCGATGAGTGACGGAACAGCCGTGCTCGTCGCGGTGCTGCTGCTGGTGTTGAACTTCTTCTTCGTGGGTGCCGAGTTCGCCCTGCTGTCCTCCCGCCGCGACCGGCTGGAGAGCCTGGCCGAACAGGGACACAAGCGGGCGAAGACGGTGATGAAGGCGGGCAAGGAGATCTCGCTGATGCTGGCGGGGGCTCAGCTGGGCATCACCATGTGCACCGTGGGTCTGGGTGCGCTCGGCGAGCCTGCCGTGGCTCATCAGCTGGAACGGGTGCTCGACCCCCTCGGCGTGCCCGAGGTGCTGCTGCATCCGATCGCCTTCGTGATCGCGTTGTCATTGATCAACCTTCTGCACATCATGCTGGGTGAGATGGTGCCGAAGAACCTCGCGATCGCGGCTCCCGAGAAGATGGCGATGTGGCTGGTCCCCGCGCACGTGGGCTTCGTGCGGATCACCCGGCCCTTGATCGGGACGTTCAACATCGCGGCGAACGGAATCCTGCGCTTGATGAAGGTCGAGCCGAAGGATGAACTCGCCTCCGCCTACACCGCGCAGGAGATGACGAGCCTGTTCGCGGAGTCCCGGCGGGAGGGCCTCCTGGAGGACTCCGAGCACCGGAGGCTGACCAAGACGCTGTCCTCGGCCGAGCGGACCGTGGGCGACGTCCTGGTCCCGGTGGCGGAACTGACCACCATTCCGGAGCACCCGAGCGTCGGCGACGTGGAGCAGGCGGTCACCAGCACCGGGTTCTCTCGGTTCCCGGTGCAGGCCCGCGATGGTCGACTGGTCGGATACCTGCACGTCAAGGACGTGCTGGAGCAGGCCGACGCCGATCGTGCAGCGCCGGTGACCTCGGGCCGCGTCCGCAGCCTTCCCGAGCTGCCCGCGAACCTGCGGTTGGGCGAGGCGTTGACGGCGCTGCGGCGGACGCACAGCCATCTGGCGGCGGCGGTGAGCCCCGAGGGCGAGGTGCTGGGCGTCGTGGCGTTGGAGGACCTGGTGGAGGAGTACGTCGGCACCGTGCGCGACGGCACTCACGTCCGGGCGGTTCCGCGCCCGGCGAACTGACCGCCCAGGCTCTCGGAGCACGACAGGTGAGGGGGTGCCCGGTATCCGGGCGCCCCCTCACCGCATCTGGTCGCGATGCGTCGCGGTACCCGGTCCCGCCGGGGACCGGCCGCCGCCGCGAGGGCGTGGCTGACACGCCGGAGAGCGGGAACACCGCCCGTAAGGATCTTGACCGGAATCCTTCACCTGTTAGCGTAGCTTTCGGCCAAGTGGGACGGGTCCCCGCTCCGACCTGTCCGTTCTCGTTACTTAGCGAAGACAAGTTTCGCTCTTCTGCGTGAAAGGGAGCCGGATGGCTCGACATCGTGACTCGGGAGTCAGACTCCGTCGAGTGGCCGGATGGCCCCTCGCGGTCATCGCGGTTCTCCTGATCTCGACACTCGGATACGTCGGCTGGTCCTCCCTGGGTGCGATGGTCGACCGGCGTGCCGACGCCGAGGCGGCGAGCTGTCCGCAGGGCGACCACACCCTGCGGATCGCCGCCGAGGACGCGATGGCCGCCCCGCTCATCGAGTCGGCGCAGGAATGGAGCGCGACGCGGCCTGTCGTGCAGGACCACTGCATCCGCGTCGAGGTGACCACGCATCGCTCCGCCGACGTGCTCGCCGGGCTCATCGGGGAATGGGACGAGACGGAGAACGGCCCTCGCCCCGACGCCTGGGTGCCCGATTCACTGCGCTGGGTCCAACGGCTCTCCGAACAGCGCGGCGAGCTGATCGGCTCCCAGCCGCTCGTGCTGGCCACGAGTCCCGTCCTGCTCGGGATGTCCGAGTCGGCCGCCCATGCCGTGCGACTGCACGGCGGAGTGAGCTGGTCGGAGATCCCCTCGCTGGTCGCCGAGCCCGCGGGATGGAGCCGCTTCGAGCAGGCCGACTGGGGCCGCTTCCTGCTGGTGCTGCCCGACCCGGCGACGAACCCCGCGAGCGGGCTGGCCCTGGAAGGGCTGCTGGCGCCCGCCGACGCCACCGGGCCGATGACCTCGGAGGCGCTCGCGGAGCAGGGCGCGCAGGACACGCTGGGCAGTCTGTGGAGCAACGAGCCGCTCGAGGTCCCCGCGACCACCAGGGAGGCGCTGACCACGCTGGGGCGGACGTCCGATCCCGGTCTCGAGGGTTTCCATGCCGTACCGGTCACCGAGGTCGACCTCTACCGTCGCAACCTGGGGCTGGACGGCGACCCGGCCCCCAAGACCCCGATCGCGGGCTACATGCCCGGCGGTGCCAACCCGCGCGTCGAATATCCCCTGGTCGCGATCAACGGCGGTGAGCGGGACACCACCATGAGCAGGGCGACCCAGCAGTTCGGCGAGTTCCTGCGGCACCGCGACCAGCAGCGCGGCCTCGCCGAGGCAGGCTTCCGCGTGACGGCGGTGATGTACTACCCGAACCCGGCGCCCGGAATCCGCTGGAGCACGCCGGACACGAACCTGACCTCGGCTGACGGTCCCACCAGCCGAGAACTCGTCGAGTCCTGGCACGGCCAGGCCGAGCGCTGACCCGCCGCGCCCGACCGAGGCAGTACCGGACGCCGTCGCGCGTCGCGGGCCGCACCGCCGCAGGCACGGCCCGCCGTCGCGCCTGCGACTCCCCTCCGGTCCCGTACGCCCGCGGCCGCTCACGCCGAGGGCATCGAGCAGCGGGCTCGAACCATCGCCGTCTCGCGCCGACATCACGGCTGAGACACCGCCGCTCCGCACGTCGCGTGCACCGCATCGCCGCCGCCGGTCCGATCCGGTCGATCCGCAGCGACGCCTATCCCGCGTCCTCGGTCTTGCCTTGATCGTTGCTCAGCCACTTCTCCGGCCGCATCCGCACCAGGATCGTCCGCTCGTTCAGCGCGGCGTCCACGTAGCCTGCCACCTCATCGGCGGGCAGATACCGCCGCGCGATCGCGTCGGCCTGCTCACGGGTGGGCATCTCGTCGTTGGCCACGAGCGGACCTTCGGCCGTCACGTACTTGTACGGCGCGGTCTCGGTCTGGACGGCCAGACTGAACCGGCCCGCCGCGCGAATGGCCTTGTCCTTCACCGAGCCGCGCTCCATCCAGATCAGGACCTCGCCCCCTGGCTCGTAGGAGTACCAGACGGGGACCGCCAGCGGGGCACGACCGTCCCTGCCCACCGCGAGCACCCCGACGTGAACTCCGGCCAGGAAGGCCTCGCGCTCCTCGATGGTCATGACGAACGACATGTGTCGTCTCCTTTCCCACACCCCAGTCGACACGCTCCGTGCCGTGCACAGATCAACTTCAAGGCGGAGACGGACTATTCCCGATTCATCCCGACCGTAGCGAGAACGACCGTTCACATGGCGGGACCGGTCCGCCTCCGACCAGACGATCGGCGGCCGCCACGCGGGCCGGTCCCGTCCTCGGCACCGGTTGGCAGGTCAGACCGCGAGAGCCGCCTCGTCAGGGCCGCAGGACGTCCGTGCCGAGGAAGGGCACCAGCGCCTCCGGCACACGCACCGAGCCGTCCGCCTGCTGATTCTGCTCCAGGATCGCCACCATGGTCCGCCCCACGGCCAGGCCGGAGCCGTTCAGCGTGGCCGCCAGCCCTCGCCTGCCGTCCTTGGTCCTCGTGCGGATGCCCGCGCGGCGAGACTGGAAGACTCCGCAGTCCGACACGCTGGAGATCTCGCGATACCGATCCTGGCTCGGCAGCCACACCTCGATGTCGTAGGTGAACTGCGCCGAGAAGCCGATGTCACCCGCGGGCAGCGCGACCACCCGGTAGGCGAGTCCGAGTCGGCGCAGGCACTCCTCGGCGTGGGAGAGCATCAGCCGAAGCTGCGCGTCCGACTCCTCCGGCTCGCAGAAGCGCACCAGCTCGACCTTGGAGAACTGGTGCATCCGGATGAGGCCTCGGGTGTCCCGACCGTAGGAGCCCGCCTCCGACCGGAAGCACGGGGTCTGCGCCGTGTAGGCGAACGGCAGCTCCTCGGTGGCGAGGATCTCGTCGGCGTGCAGATTGAGCAGGGGGACCTCGGCGGTCGGCACCAGGAAGAGCTCCCGATCGGCGACCCCGGTGGCGAAGAGGTCGTCCTGGAACTTCGGCAGCTGTCCGCTGCCGGTCAGGGCGGCCCGATTGGCCAGCGCGGGCAGGCCGAACTCGGTGTAGCCCTGCTCCTCGGTGTGCAGCGTGAGGAAGAAGTTCGCCAGCGCGCGCTCCAGCCGAGCGCCCACGCCCTTGAGCACCACGAAACGCGGGCCCGCCAGCTTGGTCGCCCTCGGGAAGTCGAAGATGCCGAGTCGCTCGCCGACGTCGACGTGATCGGCGGGCTCGAAGTCGAAGCTCGGCCGCTCGCCCCAGGTGCTGATCAGCTCGGCGAACTCGTCGGTGGCGCCGTCGGGCAGACGGTCGTCCGGCAGGTTGGGGATGCCCAGCATCAGCTCGGTCAGCTCGGCGTCGAGACGCTGGTGCTCCTCCTCGGCCTCGGCGATGCTGCCCTTGAGCCCTTTGGCGTGCTCCCGCAGCGCGGTGATGTCCTCGCCGCGCTTAGCCGCCTGGCCGACCGAGGCGGCGACCTTCTTCGACTCGGCGCGGGCCTCGTCGGCGCGTTGAATGGCGGAGTTCCGGGCGGAGAGAAGCGTCTCCAGTCGCGTCAGGTCAAGCTGGTAGCCACGTCGTGCGAGCTTGCGCACGGCATCGGTGGCCGGATCGAGCAGAACGCGCGGGTCGTGCATCTCTTCAAAGCTCCATCGCCGGATTCGAGTCACCGCCGCCGCGGCCGCCCCTGGGTCGGACGCCGCCGAGCACACGGTGCTGTGATCCTGACAGCCTAACCGGCGCCGACGCGCCTGCTTTCGCCCCCGGCACCGGATCTCGCCCGCCGCCGCGAGCGCCGGTCCCCGCCGTCGGCACCGGCGCCACGCGTCGGCTCGTGATGCGGCTGTCGCGTCTCGCGGCTGTGGGGCCGCTACGGGGAGAAACCGGTCATCGACGCCTCGACACACCGAGTCCGCGAGCATGAGCCGCCGCGCGGCGGGCCGGACCAGGTTCGCCGCGGACGGTGGGCACCAGACGACGCGGGCGGCATGCGCCCGGCCGGCCGTCGATCCGGTCCCGCCCCGCTCGGCGACCCGGCGCTCCGACTCCCGGCCCGGCGGCTCCCCTCCTCGACGGTCTCGGCCCGACGATCCGAGCCACCCGACGACCCGAGCCGCTCCCACGGCCCGAGCGCCGGGCGGCCCGGCCGCTCAGCCCTGGTAGGCCTCCAGCGGCGGGCAGGAGCACACCAGGTTGCGATCGCCTCGAGCGCCGTCGATCCGCCGCACGGGCGGCCAGATCTTGGGGCTCGCGTGCCCCGCCGGATACACCGCCGTCTCGCGGTCGTAGGGGTGCGGCCACTCGCCGGTCAGGCATTCCGCCGTGTGCGGGGCGTTGCGCAGCGGGTTGTCCTCGGCGGGCCACTCCCCGGAGCCGACTCGGTCGATCTCGGCACGGATGGCGATCATCGCGTCGCAGAAGCGGTCCAGCTCCGCGAGGTTCTCGCTCTCGGTCGGCTCGACCATCAGCGTGCCGGGCACCGGGAAGGACATCGTCGGAGCGTGCAGTCCGTAGTCGGCGAGTCGCTTGGCCACGTCGTCGACCGTGACACCGGTGGCCTTGGTGAGGCCGCGCAGATCCAGGATGCACTCGTGGGCGACGAAGCCGCCCTGGCCGGTGTAGAGGACCGGGTAGTACTCGGCCAGCCGCCGCGCCACGTAGTTCGCCGCGGCGACGGCGGTCAGCGTGGCCTGCCGGAGTCCGGCCGCGCCCATCATCCGCACGTATGCCCAGGAGATGGGCAGGATCGCCGCGCTGCCCCACGGCGCCGCGCTCACCGGCCCGACGACCGCCGCCGCCGGCCCGGCCGAGGGGGCGAGCGGATGGCCGGGCAGGAAGCGCGCGAGATGCTCCCGCACCCCGACGGGGCCGACGCCGGGGCCGCCGCCGCCATGTGGGATGCAGAAGGTCTTGTGCAGATTGAGGTGGGAGACGTCGGCGCCGAATCGGCCCGGCCGGGCCAGTCCGATCAGCGCGTTGAGATTCGCCCCGTCCACGTACACCTGACCGCCTGCGTCGTGCACCAGCGCGCACACCTCACGCACCGTGTCCTCGTACACGCCGTGGGTGGACGGGTAGGTGATCATGATGGCGGCCAGATCGTCGCGGTGCTCCGCCACCAGCGCCCGCAGGCTGTCCAGGTCGACGTTGCCCGCGTCGTCACAGGCGACGACGACCACCCGCATGCCCGCCATCACCGCGCTCGCGGCGTTGGTGCCGTGCGCGCTGGCCGGGATCAGACACACGTCGCGCCGAGCCTCGCCCCGGTCGAGGTGGTAGGCGCGGATGGCCAGCAGGCCCGCGAACTCGCCCTGGCTGCCCGCGTTGGGCTGCATGCTGACCGCGTCGTATCCGGTGATCTCGGCCAGCCAGCGCTCCAGGTCGCCGACGATCGACAGCAGGCCCGCCGCGTCCTCCGCCGGCGCGAAGGGGTGCAGCTCGGCGAACTCCGGCCAGGTGATGGGCTCCATCTCGGCCGTGGCGTTCAGCTTCATGGTGCAGGAGCCCAGCGGGATCATGCTGCGGTCCAGCGCGACGTCCTTGTCGGACAGCGATCGGAGGTACCGCAGCAGCGCCGTCTCCGAGCGGTGCCGATGAAAGACCGGGTGGGTGAGGAGGTCCTCGGTCCGACGCAGCCCTTCCGGCAGCGCGTCGGGCGTCGCCGCGTCCAGCTCGGCCACCGAGATCGCGTCGGGGTCCACGCCGAAGGCCCGCCACACCGCGTCGAGATGTGCCGTCGTCGTCGTCTCCGAGCAGGAGACGCCCACCTGGTCGGCGTCGACGCGCCGCAGGTTCACCCCGAGATCGCGGGCGGCGGCGATCACCTGGTCCGCCCGGCCGGGAACGCGCACGCACAGCGTGTCGAAGAAGGCGTCGTGGACGAGGTCACGGCCGCCGCCACGCAGGCCCGCGGCGAGCACCGCCGCCATCCGATGAGCCCGTTCGGCGATCCGCCGCAGCCCCTCCGGGCCGTGGTAGACGGCGTACATCCCCGACACCACGGCGGGCAGCACCTGGGCCGTGCAGATGTTGCTGGTGGCCTTCTCGCGGCGGATGTGCTGCTCTCGGGTCTGCAGGGCCAGCCGGTAGGCGGGCGCGCCGTCGCTGTCGACGCTCACACCGACCAGCCTGCCCGGCAGCTGCCGTTCCAGGCCCTTGCGGACCACCAGGTAGCCGGCGTGCGGTCCGCCCAGACACGGTGGGAAGCCGAATCGCTGCGCGGTGCCGACCACCGCGTCGGCGCCGAGGGAACCCGGCGAACGCAGCAGCACCAGGCTGAGCAGATCGGCGGCCACCACGGTCATGGCTCCCCGGCGATGTGCCTCGGCGATCACGGACTCCTGGTCGCCGACGTGCCCGGAGGCACCGGGATAGGACAGCAGGAGGCCGAAGAGATCGCCGTCGGGCAGGGCGCCGGAGCTGAGATCGGCCTCGACGATCTCGATGCCCAGCGGCTCGGCCCTGGTCCGCAGGACGGCGAGGGTCTGCGGCAGGGTGTCGGCGTCGACCACGAAACGCGACGAGCGGGACCTGCCTGCCCGGCGGATCAGGGTCATCGCCTCGGCCGCCGAGGTCGCCTCGTCGAGCATCGAGGCGTTCGCCACCGGAAGCCCGGCCAGGTCGGAGACCATGGTCTGGAAGTTCAGCAGCGCTTCGAGCCTGCCCTGCGAGATCTCCGGCTGGTACGGCGTGTAGGCGGTGTACCAGGCCGGGCTCTCCAGCACGTTGCGGCGGATCACGGGCGGCGTCACGGTGCCGTGATAGCCGAGCCCGATCATCTGGGTGTACACCCGGTTCAACGAAGCACGGTCTCTCAGTTCACGGAGCGCGACGGTCTCGCCGGCGGCCGCCGGCAGCGCCGAGGAGGCCGCCTCGTCGCGGATGGCCGAGGGGACGGCGCGGTCGGCCAGGTCCTCCAGCGAGTCGACGCCGACGACCGCCAGCATCCTGGCCAGCTCGTCGGATCGGGGTCCGATGTGCCGCTCGGTGAAGGGCGTGCCCTGTTCGAGGGCGGTCAGGGGGGCACCGGCGCGGGCGCGGGGCGGGTGTGCGGAGATCGTCATGGCCGAACCTCGGGACTCGGGGGCGATGGCCTCCCACCGCGAACGGTGCGAGGTGGTGTCCGTCCTCCCCCTCTGTCCTCACCCGAGGCGGGTCCTCTGCCGAGGACCACGGGCGCCTGAGAGCTTCGTCCGACTCGGCCTGCGCCGGACTTGCACCGTCGGCGGGGCAGCACGGCCGGGTCCGGCCGCAGCGACCGTGTCCCGCCTCGCATACCCGCTTTCCAGAGGCGTCTGTCCCGTGCGGTCCCTGCTGCCTGAGAGGTTCCGGGGAGGAGTTGCTCCTTCGGCGCCGAACCACCCGTACGGGTGATGCGGACTCTCCCGCACGAGCTTCGGGTCACGCTGGGGAATCAGTCGAGACCCCCGGGACGCGACCCTGACGACTACGTGCAGAGGCTACCCCGCCGGACCGTGCCGAACCCAGAGCTCAGCCGGTGCGCCGGTCCCGGCGCCGCCTGGCGAGCTCGTCCTCGTCCGACTCGAAGGTCATCACGCCGTCGGCCCGTTCGGCGGGAAACTCATGAATGGTCCCGCTGATCTCCCGCATCGCGCCGCTCACCGCGATACCGAAGACGCCCTGGCCGCCCTGCAACAGGTCGACCACCTCTTCCGGGGAGGTGCACTCGTAGACGGTGGTCCCGTCGCTGAACAACGTGATCCTCGCCAGGTCCGGCACCCCCCGACGCCGCAGATGCTCGACCGCGACCCGGATGTTCTGCAAGGAGACCCCGGTGTCGAGCAGTCGCTTGACCACCTTCAACACCAGGATGTCCTTGAAGGAGTACAGCCGTTGGGTCCCGGAGCCGTGGGCGCTGCGGATGGACGGGCCGACGAGGCCGGTTCGCGCCCAGTAGTCGAGCTGCCGGTACGTGATGCCCGCGATCTGACAGGCCGCCGCCCCGCGATAGCCGACCAGTTCGTCCGGCAGCGAGACGTCGGGAAACAACTCGCCCTGTTCACCGGAGGTCGACCGGACCGGCGAATCCTCAGTCACGCCTGCCTCCTCTCGTGCGGCCGTCACAGGCCGACGACGATGCGCCTCATGATCGCCTGCGCGTCCCGAGACCGCCATGATGACCTGGAGTGGTGCTCCAGGTGACATCCGTCTGACCACGACCGTAAGACCGAGGTGAGGCCAGGTCAACGCGACGCGCGGGGCCGCCGGCCGACGCGCGACGCGCTGCCGCGGCCGATCGGGGGGAGCCGGCGTGCCCACCAGGCTCGGCGCGGACGGCATCCGAGCGACACGGCGCCCACGACCGCGACGTCGCACCCGATCGCCCGCATGCTGCTCGCCCCGGCGGGCGGTGTTCGACAGAGCCGCTGCCGACGCGGATCGCCCGCCGAGCACGACGGCCTGCGCGGCGCGAGCATGGTATAGGCGGGACGACGCCCTGCGTGCCACACGGGTCGACGAGGCGGCCCGTACGGGCCGAGGCGGGCGGGGCCGGCGGTGTGGAGCCGTCGGGAGGCGGTCGGACGACGTCCGGGCCCGCTCAGGTGTCCGCGCCTCGGAAGTCCTCGGGAGAGACCGAGTCGAGGAATTCGCGGAACTTCTCGACCTCGTCCTCCTGCTCGTCCGGGATGATCAGACCTGCCTCGGCGAGCACCGACTCGTCGGCATGGATCGGCACCCCGATGCGCAGCGCCAGCGCCACCGAGTCACTCGGCCGCGCCGAGACCCGGACGTCACCGTCGAACACCAGCTCGGCGAAGAAGGTGCCCTCCTGCAGATCGGTGATCCGCACCTGTTCCAGGTCCCTGCCGAGGGCGCCGATGACGTCCTTGAGGAGGTCGTGTGTCAGGGGCCGTGGCGGCCGGACGCCCTGCTGCTCCAGCGCGATGGCCGTGGCCTCGACCGATCCGATCCAGATCGGCAGGTACCGCTCGCCTTCGGTCTCACGCAGTAGCAGAATGGGTTGGTTTGCGGGCAGTTCCACCCGTACGCCCACGACGCGCATCTCACTGCTCATCGGGTCTTGCCTCCTCCCGCGAACCACACCACGACGTCACACCATCGAGGATCGCCTGCCGTCGTCTTCGACGCTACCCGCGATGAGCGCAATACGCTTCTCATTCTCGGCGAACGCGGAGCGGACCGATAGCGGCCCACGACCGAGTTCATCGTCCGATCACATCACGCAATCCGGTCTTGACCAGGAGTGCGTGCAGCCTGACCGACAGGGCCGCCAGCTCACGCAGCATCTCCTCGGCCCGCGCGCCCGCGTCGGGATCGCGCTGCCGAGCGATCGGCGTCACCGCCTGGTCGAGCAGGTCGACCTGTCGGTCCGCCGAACTGCGCAGGGCGCGGAGATGGCGGGGTTCGATGCCGAAGGCAGTGACCGCGCGAACCGTGCGTGCGATCTCCACCGCGTCCGGATCGTAGAACCCCGCCTGGCCGGGCCGGACGAGCCCGTACTGCTCCATCTCCGTGAGCAGAGCCGGAGTGATGCCCGCGGCCGCCAGCATCTCCTCCCTGGTCAACCGCATCTCGCCACCACTCGCGAAGTCCGAGGCTCTCGGCAGTCCATGACCCGCGACGCCCTTGGGCGTGGGCCCCGCCTCCGGCAGGGCCAGCTCGACACCTCGGTCGGCAGCCACCAGCTGTTCCTTGATCACTTTGAGCGGCAGGTAGTGGTCCCGCTGCGCACTGAGGACGAACCGGAGTCTGTCGACGTCCCGTTCGCTGAACTGTCGGTAACCGGCCTGGGTACGTGCCGGGCGGACGAGGCCCTCGGATTCGAGGAATCGAATCTTCGAGATGGTCACCTCAGGGAAGTCGGCACGAAGCTGCGAGAGCACCATGCCGATGCTGAGCGCACCGCGCTCGGACCGCCCGGCCGCGGTCACCGTGGTTCCTGACCCCCGGACACGCCGGACAGGAACACCAGTCGGAACTTGCCGATCTGCACCTCGTCGCCGCTGGCGAGCACCGCCGTGTCCACCGGTTCGCGATTGACGTAGGTGCCGTTCAGGCTGCCCACGTCGACGACGACGAACTCGCCGCCTTCGCGGCGGAACTCCGCGTGTCGCCGCGACACCGTGACGTCATCGAGGAAGATGTCGCTGTCCGGGTGCCTGCCCGCGCTGGTCGTCTCCCGGTCGAGCAGGAACCGGGAGCCCGCGTTGGGTCCCCGCTTGACGACGAGCAGTGCCGACCCGGAGGGAAGCGCGTCGATGCCGGAGACCGCGGGCTCCGGTGCGGCGTGCTCGGGGTTCTCGACCTCACTGAGGAAGTCGGCCCGGAAGACGGAGGTCTGTTCCGGGGACCGCTCCGGCGGAACGCCGGGCCCGTCGTTCGTGCTCACCTGAGCTCTCCTCCTGCTGAATAAACGATGCCAAGCTCGTCTCAAACTACCTTGCCGATCAGAGCGCACGTGGCCCGACTCCCGAGATCAGGTTGTTCACCATGGACGTCCGCCGTCGGTCGACGGCGGCTGAAGCACCCCGTCGCCGTCGCTCGACGGCGGCAGGAGGACAGACCGCCGTCACTCCTGGCCGGCGATCAGCTCGCTGTACCCGTCGGCGTCGAGAAGCTCCTCGAACGCCTTCGGGTCGGCGAGTCGTACCTCGATCATCCACCCTGCCCCGTACGGGTCGGAGTTGACCAGCTCCGGGCTCTCCTCCAGCTCCTCGTTCCTCGACACCACCTCGCCGGTCACCGGCGCGAAGACGTCGGAGACGCTCTTGGTGGACTCGACCTCGCCGATGGTCTCCCCCTGCGAGATGTTGTCTCCCACCTGGGGAAGCTGGACGAAGACCACGTCGCCGAGCTGCTGCTGCGCATAGTCGGTGATGCCGATGCGCACTGTGTCCTGGTCGCCCGACGCGAGCCACTCATGGTCCTGGGTGAAGCGCAGCTCCTGAGGAACCGACGACATCCTGCCTCCGATCGAAACTCTCCTCCGGCGTGACCGTCCACTGTGTGCGGACGGTGACGCGCCAGGGACTACTTCCGCCACTCCGCGGCGCGACCGCGGCATCACTGCCCCGCCTTCCGAGTGTCCGCCCCATCCTGCCAAGTCCGCCGCACGACCACACACGGCCGTCCCCGAAAATGATGCCGGACGAGATCGCTCCCGATCCCGCAGGCGGCCCGACGTGGCGACGCCCGCCGGTCTCTCAGGCCGCCGCGGCACCCGGTGTGGCGCCGCGCAGACGTCGGACGGCACCGCCGAACTGAATGAGATAGAGCGCGCCGGACCAGAGGTAGAGCAGGCAGCCCCAGGCGGTGAACGCCAGGCCGAAGGGACTCGCGATCGCGGCGAAGGCGGAGTCGCCCTCGGCGAGCAGCAGGAGCGGGAAGGCGTAGAGCAGGGTGAAGGTGGCCGCCTTGCCCAGGTAGTGCACCTGAGGCGGCCCGAAGCCGTGATGCCGGAGCATCAGCAGCGCGGCGACCAGGACGATCTCCCTGGCGACCAGGACGGCGACCAGCCACCAGGGGACGATCCCTCTGATCATGAAGGCGATGAGCGTCGACAGGATGTAGAGCCGGTCCACGGAGGGATCGAGCAGCGCCCCGAGGGCGCTCGACTGATCGAGCCAACGGGCGATCTTGCCGTCCAGCCAGTCGGTGATCCCGCTGAACACCAGGACCAGCAGCGCGAGCATGTCGTACTGCGGGCCGAGCAGCAGCCACAGGAACAGCGGCACGCCCACCAGCCTCAGCAGGCTGAGCAGGTTGGGCACGGTGAACAGCCGGTCGTTGCGGATCGCGTTCCAGATGCCGTCGCCGAACTCGGGGCCGAGGAACGCCTCTGCCCCGCTGCGCCTGGCGATGCCGGTATCGCCGCCCACTACGCCTCCCCTGCGTCACCTGGACGACGGCAGGCGCATCCCTCTCACCGGACCCGCCCGACCCACCGCCAAGGCTCCTAGCCTGTCACACCGGTCCGAGGGCGGGCGTGCGTGGTGCCCCTACGACCAGGTACGACTCCACCCGCGCTGGGCGAGCTCGGCACTGGTCAGCACGACGGGACGTCCTCGGTCGTCCACGCCGACCCAGCGGGCCTGTCCCGGCCCGCCTTCCAGGACGTAGGCATGTCCACGACTCCAGACCACGCTGCACGGCACCGTGGGCAGGATCGTGCTGGACGGCGTGCTGATCGAACGGGCATCGGATTCCGTCGCCGTATCAGCGGTCATAGCGGTGGCACCTCCATCGGGGATGAACGACACGTCGTTGTGCCGGCGATCCCGGTTCTTCGATTGTGGACCGTCTCGCTCGTGTTCGGCTGGGAGACGCCCCGGCCTTAGCCCACCGGACCGGTTCAGTCGTCCACCGACCAGGTGGTGCGGCCGGACGGGTCGGCCGGGCCGAAGTCCCGTTCGCCGTTCACCGTGCACGAGGGACCAGTCGTCCGTCCGCCTCCCGACGCGGGCCCGATACGTCGAGAACACCGCCGCCCGCCCCGGCCGCGGGCAGGCCGGCATCTCGTGGTCGAACACGTGTCCCTCCGCACAGACGGAACGGCTCGCGCGTACCCCGAGGTGAGACGGGGGCACTTCGGGTTTAGCGTTAGGGCTGATCCACTGCGTTCCTTCGTCCACAGACCAATGCGAGGTGGCTACTCGTGACGTACACCCTTCCGGACCTGCCCTACGACTACGGTGCACTCGAGCCGCACATCTCCGGCAAGATCATGGAGCTGCACCACAGCAAGCACCACGCGACCTATGTCAAGGGCGCCAACGACGCGCTGGACCAGGCGGCGGAGGCTCGGGAGAAGAACCAGCTCGGCACCGTCAACCTGCTGCAGAAGAACCTCGCGTTCAATCTCGCGGGCCATGTGAACCACTCGGTGTTCTGGCCGAACCTCTCGCCGGAGGGCGGCGACAAGCCGGACGGCGAGCTGGCCGCCGCGATCGACGAGACCTTCGGCTCCTTCGACGCCTTCCGCGCGCACTTCACCGCCAACGCGCTGGGCATCCAGGGCTCCGGCTGGTCGATCCTGGCCTGGGACGCCCTTGGTCAGCGGCTGCTGCTCGAGCAGCTCTACGACCACCAGGGCAACCTGGCGGCAGGCAGCTACCCGCTGCTGATGCTGGACATGTGGGAGCACGCCTTCTACCTGCAGTACCAGAACGTGAAGGCCGACTACGTCAAGGCGTTCTGGAACATCGTCAACTGGGCGGACGTCACCGAGCGCTTCCAGACCGCACGGGGCGTCAAGATCGGCTGACGCTGTCCGCGGCCGTCTCCTCGGCCGTGGAGCCGCACACACTCGAGTGCCTCGTCGCCGCTCTCACCAGAGCGGAGACGGGGCATTTCGGCGTCGGTGGGGAACGACTCGACGAGGACGCAGGGCCGACGCCGGACGATCAGCACGGTCGCATGGGCCGTGTTTGACTCGGGCGGGCACGCGGTCGCGCCGCGTCCGAGCATCAGGAGGCCCCGACATGAGACTCGGCCTGCAGATCAACCACTCCGCCTGGCCCGACGGCCCCCGCAGGCCGGGCGCCGAGCTGGCCGCCGTCGCCCGCACCGCCGAGGCGGCCGGTTTCCACTCGATCGCGGTGATGGACCACTTCTTCCAGTACAGGGAGCCGGGCCCGTCGGAGGGCTCGATGCCGGAGGCGTACACGACCCTCGGCCTCCTCGCCGCCCAGACCTCGCGAGTGCGGCTCCTGGCCCTGGTCACGGGAGCGACCTACCGCCCGCCCGCGGTGCTGATCAAGGCGGTCACCGCGCTGGACGTGCTCTCGGGCGGGCGAGCCGAGCTGGGCATCGGCGCGGGCTGGCACCAGGAGGAGGCGGACGGGCTCGGTCTGCCCTTCCCGCCGCGGGCCCGGCGGTTCGAACACCTGGAGGAGACCCTGCGGATCGCCGAACACATGTGGTCCGCGGAGGAGTCGCCGTTCCTCGGCACGCACTTCCGGCTGAGCAGACCGCTGAGATCGCCGCGGCCGCCGTCCCGACCGCATCCGCCCGTCATGGTCGGCGGCGCGGGCGAACGCGAGACGCTGCGCCTGGTCGCCCGGTACGCCCAGGCCTGCAACCTCGCTCCCGGGCCGAAGCTGGCCCACGAGCTCGCCGTCCTTCGCGCCCACTGTGAACGGGAGGGCCGCGACTACGATTCCATCGAGAAGACGCTGGTCCTCCCCCTCGACATCGGCCCTCGAGGTGAGAACGTCGACGCGCTGCTCACCACCATGGGCGAGGCGGCGGGGCTGGGGATCACCCGGGTGATCGGCACGGTGCCCGACGTCCGCTCGATCGCCCCGCTGGAGCTCATCGGGGCCCGTCTCATCCCGGCCGCCGCCCGGCTCTGAGGACGAGCGGGAGGCAGGGCGTGGTCTCCCACGCCGCACCACTCGACAGACCGTTCCACCCGACACGCCGCTCGAACCGACCGACCGCACGAACCGCCGAACAGACGACGGTCAGCCGGGCCTCCTCCATCCGCCGGGCACCGCGGACCGGCCGGCCGGCCGCCGTCCCACGGGCACCGCGGGACGACGGAGGACCGCCGCGGGCTCAGCCGTCCGCGCCCGCAGGTCGATCGGCCGCGGCCCGCGTCACGAGTTCGGGGATCAGCGGGGACGAGACGAAGGCACGCGAGACGAGCCTCAGGAAGGCCGCCTCACTGCGCAGCTCCGGCTCGATCTCCGTGCGTTCCACGGGCTCCGCCGTCTGCTCGCCGTCACGGGCCGGGCTGCCGTGGCGTAAGGCCTCGATCGCCGCCGCCAGCCCCACCGCCTCCACCGTCGCCGCCAGCTCGTCGCCATCGAGACCGGCCGCCCTGGCGCGCTCCTCGGCCAGCGCCTCGACCGCCGGGTCCCGATGGGGGCGCAGGACGAGCGCTCCGTCACGGATCTCGATGACCCGGCGATACAGTCGCATCCCGACGTCCCGACGGGCGTAGCTCCCCGTCACGGCCTGCGGCGAGGTCAAGGCGATCTCGGGCACCGCCGTGTACAGGGCCGTCCACAGGGGTCGGAGCTCACGGTGGACGCGGTACTCCCGTGGCCACCGCACAACACGCACGGCCGCGGGGGCGATGACCGGCAGCGAGATTCCCAACAGCATCACCAGCACCGAGATGGCGGGCATCCCGACGCCCATGGTGCAGCCGAAGTTCTCGAAGGGATGGAGGCAGAACTCCGAGACGTCGTCCGGTCCGTTGAGCGTCTGCCGGATCGTGCTGACCAGCTTCTCCGCGATGTAGGACAGGCCGAGGAGACAGCCGAGGGCGAGCAGCCGCAGGCCGACCCGCAGCGGGCCTCGGGTGGCCGAGGAGTACCGCAGCGTCATCCGGCCGAGGTCGATGAGCACCGCGCCGAGGTAGGCGGAGTAGACCAGGACGTACCCGGCCAGCGTCGGCTGTTCGGCGTAGTACTCGGAGAACAGGCCCCGGCTCTCGGGGATGTCGGCGAGGAAGAACAGCACCCACATCGCCGACACGGAGACGCCGTAGGTGATCAGGTGGCGTGGCAGACGCGCTCGCGCCTGCGCGGGCGGGTACGCGAGATAGAGGACCAGGGCCAACGCCGCCAGCGCGGCCGTCAGGGTGGCGGTGTTGGACAGCAGCCTGCCCAGGTTCGGGTAGAGCCTGCCCTCGATCTCCTGCACCGCGGGGGCGAGGACGAAGAAGGCGAAGCCGAGGGCGCCGAGCAGGGCCGCCAGGGCCCAGCGGCCCGGGTTGGCGCGATCGCCCGCGGAACGTAACGCCCGGTACGCGCGGTATCCGGCGGCCAGGAAGGTCAGCGCCGAGACGCTGAGGAAGAGCAGCGTGACCATGCGGATCGGTCTCCTTGCCGAGCTGGCTGAACGGCGGATGAGCCTGTCGGGCCTCTCGACGTCCGGTGTTCGCTCAGCCGCCGAACACGTCGCGAAACCGGTCGGCGATCTGGGCGGCCTGCGGAGAGCCGGGGTCGTCGACCGTCTCCCCGCTTCGATGGCGCGCACGCTCGAGGATCAGCGACGCGATCATCTCAGCTTCTTGCTCCTCGAGTTCCGAGTAGGAGGTGCGGCCCATCATCCGCACCGCCACGGCCGGGTCGACGTCCGGCGCCAGCCTGCGCAGGAAGTCGCGGTCGAGCAGTTGTCCGCCGCGGTGTGCGGAGATCATGTGACCGACCTCGTGCAGGACGATGTGCCATACGTGCAGCGGAGTCGTCCTGGCATGAGCGATCACATCGGCGTCGCCGAGGTCGAGCCACAGTCCGCAGGCGCGGCCCGCGACGTGCTCGCTCGGATGCAACAGGATCGGGCGGCCGCGATGCTCGGCGAGCCGGTCCAGGAACACTCGAAGCTCGAACGGGCGAGGGATGCCCGCCTCCTCGTCCAGTCTGCGCACGCGGTCCTGGCAACGCCGCCGCAGTTCCTGATAGCGCATCGAGGTCATCGCCTCCCTGATCAGCGGCGGTGCCCAGCCGCGAGCCAGGCGAAGACACACGGGAGGGATGGTCTGCACCCTGTCGAGGTCATACCCGATTTTGTCACGCCCGCCCGTCATCTGTCGGCAGCCGTCAGGCATCGGGCGAGGAGGAGCTCTGGCCGGGGGCTCCGCCGGATCGGTATCCCCGAATCTGGCTGATCTCGGCGACGATGCGGGCCACCGACCGCCGGGCGTCGTCGTCCAGCTCCATGGTCCGCAGGGCGACGTCCCGAACGTCGGCGTCGCGCAGCGCGGTGATCAGGTCGAGCTGCGCGTCGACACGGGCGGCGTGGGCGTCGTCGAAGAAGTAGGCGGGCGGCACACCGAAGAAGTTCGCCAGCGCCTCCAGATGCCGTTTGGTCGGGTTGTCCGAGCGTCCCTTGCGCAGCGCCCAGATGTAGCTCTGGGAGATGTTGACGCCCTGCTCCCTGATGGCCGCGGCAACGTGTTCATTGCTGTATTCGGCCTGGCCCGCGACGCGAACCTTGCTGAACAGGTAGTTCAGCTTGTCGGCCAGGCTCCGTTCACCCTGTGTGTCCGACACCGCCACGCTGACCACTCCCCAGTCCGGTCTCCACTCACGAAAAACACGAATGGAGCAACATCTTCACCCCGGTTGAAAAAATCTCTGTCTCAACCCTAGACTTCCACTGACGGCGGCTCAACTGACCTGAAGATCGAGCCAAGTCAACTTCCACTGGAGTGGAGGTCCACGCGCCAGCCTGGGGATGCCGGGGGCGGCAGGGTGGGTCACCGCCCGGATGTCGGGGAGGGGCGTCCGGGCGGTGATCGACTTCCCGCCACCGGCCTGGGCGGGTCGGCCGCTCCCACGGCACGCGACGAATCGATCTCACGCCCCGCGGCGCCCGTGCCGACACCGCCGCCGAAGCTCCGGCGAGCGCCGAGCCGCGAGGCAGCCGAGTCGTCGACGCGCAGCCGGTACCTTCCCGTCCTCTCCCCCGCCGCGCCATGACCCGTGCCTCGTCGCCGTCCCCCGTCACCACGCGGCCGAGGGCGCCGACGTCTGCTCCTCTCGTCCGCGTCCGCGCTCGGGGCGGCGCATCCGGTCGCGCCTGCGAGCCCGAGCGGGATCGACCGGACGGCCGTGTGGCGCGGCGACACGCGGCCGTGCGGCCGATCAGCGGAACGGACCGGCCCCGAGACGCCGACGTCTCCGGTGGCGCGCTCGTCCGCTCTCGCAGTTCGGGGGAGATTCGTCCGCCGTCAGACCCGTGTGATCGACGTCGTGGTGGGCGAAACCACCGGTACCGGCGAGGCAGGCAGATCGGGGGCGCGCACCCGGTCCGCCGTTGTCCGGCCGACGGGCCGACCGTGTCCGCCCCGCCGCGGACGGACGCGGTTCAGCCCTGAGGGCCGAACCGGAGCGGGTCGAACATGGCGATCGGGTGGCGGGTGGTCCCCCTCGCGACGAGGTCGGCCACGATCTCGCCGACCACGGGCACGAACTTGAACCCGTGCCCGGAGAAGCCGCAGGCCAACGTGACCCGGTCATGACGCGGATGGGGACCGATCACGAAGTGCTCGTCGGGCGTCGTGGTGTACATGCAGGTCTTCGCCCGTGCCAGCGGTCCGGGCAGCGTCGGGACCCGCGTCGACAGGAACCGCCGCAGCTCCTCCTCCTCGCCCTCGGCCACCCGCCGATCGATCGTGTCCGGCGTGCAGGCATTGTCCCCGCTTCGGAAGAAGGCCGCCTTCACCGTGCCGTCGGACTCCGCGTGCATCGGAAAGGCGTACGCCTGCCGCCGCCCGGCGTCCTCCCAGATGAAGATGGGATGCCGCTGCTCGGCGAACGACGCGGGGCCGGCGGTCGGCCGGAACCAGAACTGCACCATCCGCTCGACCACCAGCGGAAGTCCCAGCCGCGCCAGCAGATCGGGTGCCCAGGCGCCCGGACAGATCACCAGGCGTTCCGCCCGGTGGACGCCGTCGTCGGCGTGCACCGTCACGCCCGCGCTGTCGGCCGTCCACGAGTCCACCCGCACACCGTGCCGCAGCTCGGCGCCGTGCCGACGGGCCATGGTCAGGTTCGCCGTCACCGACTGCTCGGGCGAGACGAAGCCCGCCGCCGCCTCGTAGAGCGCGACGTCGGAGTCGGCGGGGGTCATGGTGGGGAATCGGCGACGGATCTCGGCGGCGTCGAGCAGCTCGTGGTCGAGTCCGTGTGCCTCGGCGCTCCGCAGGCTCCCCGCGACCGCGAGGCTGTCGGCGGGCCCGACCATCAGGCCGCCCGTGCGATGCCGGATCTCCAGGCCCGACTCGGCCTCCAGCTCGTCCCACAGCTCGTAGGCACGCAGCAGCAGCGGCACGTAGTCCGCACCCTCGAAGTAGGCCTGCCGGATGATCCGCGAGCCTCCGTGGCTGGAGCCCTGGTCGTGCACGGCGGGAAACCGGTCCAGGCCCAGCACCCGCAGGCCCTCGGCGGCGAGTCGGTGAACGGCGGCGCCGCCCATGCCGCCGAGACCGATGACGATGACGTCGTGGGAGGACATGGCGACTCACCTCGTTGGTCGGTCCGGCCGTGCGGGCGGCGTGCCGGTGCTCGGCGACGTTCGGCGGCGCACGGCCCGATTCGGACTCTGCCCGGCTCCCGCGTCCGCTGTCCAGTCCTTTCCCGTCACACGAGTCCGCCGCCGGGCCCGGCGTCCGCGCGGTCGAGGGCACCGGCCGCGGACGACGGGAAGACGCGGCTCAGTGCCCCCTGGCGATCCACGCGGGCAGCGCGGGCGCCTCGGCGCCGATGGTGGTGCGGTCTCCGTGCCCGGTGTGGACGACCGTCTCCGCGGGCAGGGTCAGCAGCCGATCCCGGATCGACGCGATGATCGTCGGGAAGTCGGAGAACGACCGGCCGGTGGCACCGGGGCCGCCCTCGAACAGCGTGTCGCCGGTGAAGACGGCCGACAGCGCCGGTGCGTACAGGCTGACCGAGCCCCAGGTGTGGCCCGGTGTGGCCAGCACGTGCAGTTCGGTGCCCGCGACCGTGAGCACCTGTCCGTCGGTCAGGTCGCCGCCGGGCGCGACACCGGGGTGGGTCTGATCCCAGAGTTCGCGGTCGGCGGGATGGAGCAGCACGGGGGCGTCCAGCGCGGCGCCCAGCGCCACGGAGCCGTTGACGTGGTCGTTGTGCCCGTGGGTGCACACCACGGCCGTCACGCGACGCCCCGCCACCGCACGCTCGACGGCCGCCGGGTCGTGTGACGGATCCACCACCACGATCTCGGCGTCGTCCCCGATGAGCCAGACGTTGTTGTCGACGTCGAAGTCCTGGCCGTCGAGGCTGAAGACTCCGGAGGTGACGACGTGTTCGATCCGCGCGGTCATCAGAGCACCACCACCGAGCGGAGCACGTCACCCTGGTGCATCCGGGCGAAGGCGTCCTCGACGTCCTCCAAGCCTATCTTCTCGGTGACGAAGGCCGCCAGGTCGAGTCGGCCCTGGAGGTAGAGGTCGACCAGCATCGGGAAGTCGCGGCTGGGCAGGCAGTCGCCATACCAGGAGGACTTGACCGCGCCGCCCCGCGAGAACACGTCCAGCAGCGGCAGCTCCAGCGTCATCTCGGGGGTGGGCACCCCGACCAGGACGACCTTCCCCGCGAGGTCGCGGGCGTAGAACGCCTGGGTGAAGGTCTGCGGGACGCCGACCGCGTCGATCACGACGTCCGCGCCGTTGCCGCCGGTCAGCTCCTTGACGGCGGCCACCACGTCGACCTGGTCGGCCCGCACGGTGTCGGTCGCGCCCAGGCCTGTCGCCCACTCCAGCTTCTTCGGGTCCAGGTCCACGGCGATGATCCTGGCGGCGCCCGCGAGGCGCGCACCCGCCACCGCGGCCGCGCCCACGCCGCCGCAGCCGATGACCGCGACCGAGTCGCCACGGCCGACCTCGCCGGTGTTGATCGCCGCGCCGAGGCCCGCCATGACGCCGCAGCCGAGGAGCCCGGCGACCGCCGCTTCGGCCCTGGGGTCGACCTTGGTGCACTGGCCCTGGTGGACCAGGGTCTTGTCGGCGAACGCGCCGATGCCCAACGCGGGCGACAGCGGGGTGCCGTCGGTCAGCGTCATCCGCTGTGTGGCGTTGTGCGTCGCGAAGCAGTACCAGGGTCGGCCTCGGCTGCATGCACGGCACCGCCCGCAGACCGCACGCCAGTTCAACACCACGTAATCCCCGACGGCGACGTCCTCGACGCCCTCGCCGACGGCCTCCACGGTGCCCGCCGCCTCGTGGCCGAGGAGGAACGGGAACTCGTCGTTGATGCCGCCCTGGCGGTAGTGCAGGTCCGTGTGGCACACGCCGCAGGCGGCGATGTCCACCACCACCTCGCCCGGTCCGGGATCGGGGATCACGATCGTCTCGACGGTGACCGGCGCGTCGCGCGTGGCGGCCACGACCGCTCTGACCTGCTGCGGCATCCGAACTCCTCTGGTCGGCCCGATGCCCGGCTGCCTCGGTGGCGCCGGGGCGAAGGATCACGGTAGAGCACCACCGGCCGTCGATCCACCGCCACGCGGGGAGTCCGCCCGGTACGACGGGAACGAGTGGCGGGACGAGGCGTCCACCGGCTCGTTCGGGTGTGCACGATCGTCGGCGCGGGAGGCGGCGCCCACGACCCGGCCTGCCGGGCGGGCGGGGCGTGCCGGTGCGGCGCCGCCCCGCCCGTCGGTGGACGAGAGATCAGCCGGACACCTGTGCGCGGCGGGCACGCGCCGCCGACACCATGGCCCGCAGGGCGGGCTCGACCTCCGCGTAGCCCCTGGTCTTCAGGCCGCAGTCGGGGTTCACCCACAGTCGGTCGCCGGGTACCGCCGCCAAGGCGGCCCCGATCAGCCGGGTCACCTCCGCCTCGTCCGGCACCCGCGGCGAATGGATGTCGTAGACGCCGGGTCCCACGCCTCGGCGGTACCCGATCTTGTGCAGATCGTCCAACACCTCCATTCGGGAACGCGCCGCCTCGATCGTGGTCACGTCCGCGTCGAGGGCGTCGATGGCGTCGATGACGTCGCCGAACTCCGAGTAGCACAGGTGGGTGTGGATCTGTGTGCTGTCGGCGGCGCCGGAGGTCGCCAGTCGAAACGAGTCGACTGCCCAGGCGAGGTAGTCGGCACGGTCGGCCTCCCGCAGCGGCAGCAGTTCCCGGAGCGCGGGTTCGTCCACCTGCACGATGCGCAGCCCGGCCCGTTCGAGATCATGGATCTCGTCGCGGAGCGCCAGCGCCACCTGGCGTGCCGTGTCGCCGAGCGGCTGGTCGTCTCGGACGAACGACCAGGCCAGGATCGTGACCGGCCCGGTGAGCATCCCCTTGACCGGCCGTTCGGTCAGTGACTGCGCGTAGGAGCTCCACTCGACGGTCATCGGGGCGGGCCTGCTGACATCGCCGTGGATGATCGGCGGCCGGACGCAGCGAGAGCCGTAGGACTGCACCCAGCCGTGCTCGGTGGACAGAAAGCCTTCCAGGTTCTCGGCGAAGTACTGCACCATGTCGTTGCGCTCCGGCTCGCCGTGGACGAGCACGTCGAGTCCGATGTCCTCCTGGAGCGCGATGACGTCGGCGATCTCCGCGCGCATCCGCCGCCGGTACTCGGCCTCGTCGATCCGGCCTGCCCGCCGGTCCGCCCTCGCCCGGCGCACCCCGCCGGTCTGGGGGAACGATCCGATGGTCGTCGTGGCCAGCGGGGGAAGTCCGAGCCGCTCGGCCTGGCCGCGCGCCCGGACGTCGTAATCGGCGCGCCTGCCGTGCTCGGGGCGCAGGGATTCGAGCCGGGCCCGGACCCGCTGGTCGCGGGTCGCCGCGCCGTCTCGTGCCCGGAGCACCCGCCGGGAGTCCTCGAGTGCGGGGGCCGCCTCGTCGGCGCCGCCCAGCGCCTTGGCCAGCAGGACCACCTCGTCGACCTTCTGTCGTGCGAAGGCCAGCCGAGAGCGTAGCGCCGGGTCCAGTCCCGTCTCGGCGTCCAGGTCGTAGGGCACGTGCAGCAACGGCGCGGAGGTGCCGACCGTGACGTGGTCGGCGATGCCGAGCAGCATCGCGCAGTAGGCGAGCGCCTCGTCGAGGTCGGTGCGCCAGACGTTGCGTCCGTCGACGACCCCGGCGAGAAGGGTCTTCTGTCGGAGCCCGGCGACGCTCGCGATGCCCGTGAGATCGGCGCGGCCCGCCACCAGGTCGAGTCCGACGGCCTCGATCGGCGCGGCCGCGAGCACGCCCAAGGCGTCGCCGAGGGCGCCGTGGTATCCGGCGACCAGGATGCTCGGTCGCCGTTCCGCCTCGCCCAGCCTGCGGTAGGCATGGGCGAGCGCGTCGAGTTCGGCCGGGGTGCGATCGGCGGCGAAGGCCGGCTCGTCGAACTGGACCCATTCGGCGCCCGCCGCGGCGAGTTCGGCGAGCAGCTCCACCTGCGTGTCGATCATGGCGTCCAACAGGTCCAGCCGGTCGAAGCCCGCCGGGGCGTCGGGGGCCGCCTTGGACAACAGCAGGAACGTGACCGGCCCGAGCAGCACCGGCCGGGTGGTGATGCCGAGGGCGGCGGCCTCGCGGAACTCCTCCACCGGTTTGCGACCCGCCAGCCGCGGCACGGTGTCGGGGCCCAGTTCGGGGACGAGGTAGTGGTAGTTGGTGTCGAACCACTTGGTCAGTTCGAGGGGTGCGAGGGAGTCGGCTCCTCTGGCCGCGGCGAAGTAGGCGTCCAGCGACGGGCGGCCGCCCTCGGTGTAGCGGGCGGGCAGCGCGTCGACCAGGACCGCCGTGTCGAGGACCTGGTCGTAGTAGGAGAATGTGTTGGAGGGCACCGAGCCGAGGCCCGCGTCCCTCAGGGCCGTCCAGGTGGCGGCGCGCAACGTGGCCGCGACCTCGTGCAGGGCCGCCGCGTCGATGCGGCCTGCCCAGTACGCCTCCAGGGCACGCTTGAGTTCTCGATCGGGTCCGATCCGGGGGTAGCCCAGGACCGTGGCGCCGAGCGCCGGGGCATGCGTGCGATGGGTCACTGCTCTCTCCTCGCGAGGCGGCAACGGACCCCGAGGCGGGCACGCGGCGGCCGGAACGCGAGCCGAGCAGGACACGGCCGAGGCCGATCCGCCAGGCACTCGCCCCGGTCCTCCCGCGAAGACCTCGGAGCGGCACGGACCCGTCAGGTCCGTGCCGCCGACGGCAGGTCTTCGGACTCACGGGCGTCTCCGACCGGGGTCGGCTGGCCTACTGTCCGTCGCTTCCCGGCGGTGTCGACCACCAGTGCTGTGACCGTCCTCGCTTCTCGAGGACGGTGACGGAGTTCGTTCCCGTTCACCGCTGCGGGGCAGTCCCGGACTCGCACCGGGTTCCCTCTTGCCTCGTCAGCGCCGCGATCCCACCCGCTGGGCATGGGCTCGACAGTGCCGACGAACCATCGGCGAAACCGATCTTAGCCGGCCGAACTCGACGTGGGCTCGACGTCCCGCTCGCCGGGATCGCCTACCCTCGGCTCCATGCAGACCGCCTCCGAGCTCCCCGGCAAGCCGACCTCGGCAGCGGCCACCACACTCAGTCAGATCATGACCGCGACCGAGACGAACCTCTACGGCACCGTCCACGGCGGCGTGATCATGAAATTCGTCGACGACGTCGCGGCGGCCTGCGCGGGGCGACACTCGGGCGGGACGGCACTGACGGTGTTCATGGACGAGATGCTCTTCCTCGTGCCGGTCCGAGTCGGTGACCTCGTCCACGCCAGCGCCCAGGTCAACTGGACGGGCCGGACCTCGATGGAGGTCGGGGTGCGGGTCGTCGCGGAGCGATGGAACGAGTCGGTGCCGCCCACGCACGTCGCCAGCGCCTATCTGGTCTTCGTGGCGGTAGACGCCGAGGGACGGCCGAGGCCGGTTCCCGAGGTGCTGCCGGAGTCGCCCGCCGAGCGCCGCAGACATGCCGAGGCGGGCATCCGCCGGGAGCACCGGCTGGCCCGCCGCGAGGCCATCAAGCGCAGCCGGGAGACGGAGGGCGAGTCCGCGGCCGCCGACTCCGCGCCGCGTTCCTGAGTCTCGTCCGGGCCGGTCCCGCGCCCGGGTCGCTATCGGGGTCGGGGTACGGGACGACGTCGCCGCGGCACCCGCGGCCGAAGTCCGAGTCGTCGAGCGCGGGCGGTTCGTCGTCACCCCTCATGGACGACGAACCGCCCGCACGTGCGGCGGCGGGCCGGGACGGAGATCGCCGGACCCGGCAGACGGGCCTCCCCCACACCCGTCTGCCGGGCCGTCCTCGGGGCCGCCACCCACACCGCGACGACTTCCCCC